>NZ_BAAAQN010000061.1:0-75619 GCF_039531695.1 Catenulispora yoronensis | reverse complement strand
GCTACGTCATCGGCGGCGTACCCCGCGAATGGCGCACCGGCGTCGGCGGCTCACGCCCCGGATACCTCAGCGTCTACCACGCCTTCAACATGCTCTCCCCCTGGATGGTCGGCGCCATCGGCAACGCCGCCGACTCCGACTCCGTCTACCAGAACATCAACGTCCCGGACCAGGCCGACTGCACCGCCAACGGCGTCGACTACCAGCCCTGCGTGCTGCCCGGCGACGTCTCGGCCAACCAGCGGGCCCACGGCGACTTCATGTGGCGCCAGTTCTACAACATGGTCCGCGTCGGCGCGCAAGGCATCTACATCTCCATGTTCGACGAGTACGGCGAGGGCAACCAGATCGCCAAGACCGCCGAAAACGCTTCCATGACGCCGGTGGGCTCCGGCCTGTCGGCCCTGGACTCGGACGGCACGGCCTGCTCCTCGGACTACTACCTGCGCCTGACCAACGACGGCGGCCGGATGCTCAAGGGCCAGATCGCGCTGACCGCGACCCGGCCCACGCAGCCGGTTTCCGGCTCCGGCGGCACCACGACGGTCGTCAGCCTGCGCGCGCACGCCAACGGGCTGATCGTGACCGCCGAGAACGCGGGCGCCGCCGCGCTGATCGCGAACCGCACCGCCGTCGGGGCGTGGGAGCAGTTCGATCTGCTCGACGCCGGCAACGGCGCCATCGCCCTCCGGGCGCACGCCAACAACCTGATCGTCTGCGCCGACAACGCCGGCGCGTCCCCGCTCATCGCCAACCGCACCTCGGTCGGCGCCTGGGAGACGTTCACCCTCGTCCACAACGCCGACGGCAGCGTGAGCCTGCGATCGGCCGCCAACGGCCGGTACGTCACGGCCGAGAACGCCGGGGCCTCGTCGCTGATCGCCAACCGCACGACCATCGGCGCCTGGGAGGAGTTCGACCTGATCACCGACTGACCGCCAACGCATCACCGACCGGGAAGGCAGGACCCACCAGATGGACTCCAGCAAGCAACCGCTTTATCGCAGAGCCCGACGTCGCGCTCTCGCGATGCTCGGCACCGTCGCACTCCTCGTCGGCATCGGAGTGGGCGCGGCGAGCGTCGCCCAGGCCGCCGGCACCGGACCGATCACCGGCTACCAGGGCCTGTGTCTGGACGACCGGGGCGCCGGCACCGCGTTGTTCAACCCGGTCCAGGTCTACACCTGCAACGGCACCGGGGCCCAGCAGTGGACGGTGGCCTCGAACAGCACGATCCAGGTCCTGGGCATGTGTCTGGACGTGGCCGGGGCCGGGACCGCCAACGGCACCAAGGTCGACCTCTACACCTGTAACGGCACCGCCGCCCAGGTCTGGCAGCCGCGGAACGGGACGCTGGTCAACCCGAACTCGGGCCGGTGCCTGGACGACACCGGCTGGGGCGGCTCCGGCACGCAGGTGCAGATCTGGGACTGCGCCGGCGGCGCCAACCAGAACTGGGCCCTGCCCGGCGGGGGCAGCGGCGGTGGCGGCGGCGGGTTCGTCGTCAGCGAGGCGCAGTTCAACCAGATGTTCCCGGGCCGGAACTCCTTCTACACCTACAGCGGCCTGGTCACGGCGCTCAGCGCCTACCCGGCGTTCGCCACCACCGGCAGCACCACGGTGCAGAAGCAGGAAGCCGCCGCGTTCCTGGCGAACGTGGACCATGAGACCGGCGGCCTGGTCTACATCAAGGAGATCGACCAGTCCGGCAACTACTGCGCCTCCGAGCCCTACGGCTGTCCGGCCGGCACCTACAGCTACTACGGCCGCGGCCCGCTCCAGATCTCGTGGAACTTCAACTACAAGGCCGCCGGCGACTCCCTGGGCATCGACCTGCTCGACAACCCCGACCTGGTCTCCACCAACGCCGCGATCTCCTGGCAGACCGCGCTCTGGTACTGGATGACCGGGACCGGCGGCAGCTCCGTCACCTCGCACCAGGCGATGGTCGGCGGCTCCGGGTTCGGCGCCACGATCCGGGCGATCAACGGCATCGAGTGCAACGGCGGCAACACCGGTGAGATGCAGGACCGCGTCAACGACTACCAGTCGTTCACGTCCATCCTCGGCGTCCCCGCCGGAGGCAACCTGACCTGCTAGCAGAGAACTGATCTACCTCGTACGGACAGCCCGGCTCCCAGGCGTCGAACCGCCTCCTGGGAGCCGGGCTGTCGGGGTTGCGCAGAGCGGCTCCCGTTTTCTCAGAGTTCGGACTCCCTCTTATGCGCGAGATCATTCCAAACTTCGCGAGAGATTCCGTTAACAGCCTTGACTTAAGTCAATACTCGGATGAACATGTGCGATGCGCCGCTGGGGGCGGCGCGTGCCCGCTCGTGCTCGCGTGTCTCCCTTGGAGGTATCCGTGCTCTTTGAAAAGAGACTCCGGCCGCGCCCGCGGCTCGTGGTCGTGTTCCTGCTGGCGCTGGCCATGGCCATGCCGATCCTCGCCTCGACCACGACCAAGGCCGCCGCGGCCGCGTCGGCGCCGTGCGACATCTACGCGGCCGGCAGCACGCCGTGCCAGGCGGCGTACAGCACCACCCGGGCGATGTACTCGGCGTACAACGGCCCGCTCTACCAGATCCAGCGCGCCTCCGACAGCAGCACCCTGAACATCGGGCTGCGCTCGGCGGGCGGCGTGGTCAACTCCTCGCCGCAGGTCACGTTCTGCTTCAGCACCACGTGCACGATCACGCTGCTGTACGACCAGACGCCGAACGCCAACAATCTGGGCATCTCCCCCGGCAAGTCGTGCGCCGGCTGCTCCGGCGGCCTGGCCGGCCCCGGCCCGAACGGCTCGGACATCGGCGCGAACGCGATGGCGCTGCCGGTCACGATCGGCGGGCAGCCGGCCTACGGCGTGCTCGTGAACAGCGTCGGCACCGGATACCGCGACAACGCCGCGAAGAACGTGCCCACGGGCTCGCAGCCCGAGGGCGAGTACATGCTGACGTCGTCCAACCTGACCAGCAGCAGCTGCTGCTTCGACTTCGGGTCGGCCGAGACCAACGACAGCGACGACGGCAACGGCACGATGAACGCGATCTACTACGGCACCGCGTGCTGGACCGGCGGCTGCACGGGCTCCGGGCCGTGGGTCGGCGGCGACCTCGAGAACGGCATGTACTTCAGCAACACCGGGCCCAACCCGCCGTCGATCCCGAGCGAGACCGGCTCGTTCGTCACCGCCTGGGAGAAGAACAACGGCACCACCAACTTCACCCTGAAATACGGCAACGGGCAGTCCGGCGGGCTGAACCAGTCCTATTCCGGGCCGCTGCCGACCCCCGGGTACAACCCGATGCAGGTGCAGAACTCGATCGAGCTCGGCACCGGCGGCGACAACAGCGACCTGGGCAAGGGTGAGTTCTTCGAAGGCGCCGTCACCTCCGGCTTCCCCTCCGACGCGACCGAGAACGCGGTGCAGGCGAACATCGCCGCCGCCGGGTACGCGAACAACACCACCACCTTCGGCACCAGCGCCTCCGTGATCAGCCTGAAGGCCCACGCGAACGGCAAGTACGTCGACGCGCCGAACAACACCACCGGACTGATCGCCGACGCCGCCTCGATCGGCCGGGCCGAGGAGTTCGAGATGGTCACCGGCACCGACGGCACGGTGAACCTGATGGCGCTGTCCGACTCCAGCTGGGTGACGGCCGACAACAACGGGGCCGCGCCGCTGATCGCCAACCGGGGCGCGGTCGGCAACTGGGAGGTCTTCGGCCTGATCCACAACGCGGACAGCAGCGTCAGCCTCCGGTCCTACACCAACCAGAACATCGTCACGGCGGACAACGCCGGCGCGTCACCGCTGATCGCCAACCGCACGGCGATCGGCCCCTGGGAGGAGTTCGACCTCGTCGCCGACACCGTCCCGGTCAGCCTGCGCGCGCACGCGAACAACGACTACGTCACCGCCGAGAACGCCGGCGCGGCCCCGCTGATCGCCAACCGCACGGCGGTCGGGCCTTGGGAGACCTTCGACCTGATTCCCAACAGCGACGGCTCCACCAGCCTGCGGGCGCATGCGAACAACGACATCGTGACGGCGGACAACGCCGGCGCGTCGGCGCTGATCGCCAACCGCACGGCGATCGGGCCGTGGGAGAAGTTCGATCTGGTGGCCAACGGCATCGGCAGCGTCAGCCTGCGCGCTCATGCGAACAACGACTACGTGACCGCGCCGAACGGCGGGGCGTCGTCGCTGATCGCCAGTGCGACGTCGATCGGGCAGTCGGAGCAGTTCGACCTCAGATTCGACTGAAGCCGGAACCGGTACTGAGATCGGAGGAAAGACACCGCTCGGCCCGGGCTTCCGGCCCGGGCCGAGCGCTCAAGCGGTACCGCGAATCAGTTCTCGGTCACCCGGCTCCACGTGAACGGCCCGAAGGACGTCGCGGTGGTCGGGTTGTGCGCCAGCGGCGAGACCGTCAGCTTCAGGTATTCCAGCGGGATCGTGCTGCCGTGCACCACGATGCGGTGGAAGTTCGGCACGTTGTAGGACGGGTGGCTGTTCCACGCGTCGTAGGAGCAGACGTCCTGGTCGCCGGTGCAGGGCGAGCCCTGCTGCAGCGGGTTGTCCGAGCGGTAGACGTGCGAGTCGCCGACCAGGAGCAGTACCGGCTTGCCGAAGGCGGTGGTGTGCGAGGCCAGGCTGGAGACGATCGGCTCGTAGTTCGTCAGGTGGGCGTTGGTCTTGCCGTCCAGGTCCCACATGTCGGCCTGCGTGGTCACCACGACGCTGGAGACGCCGCCGAAGTGCGCCAGGGCGAAGGCGGTGTCCAGCCAGCGCAGGTCGGCGGCGGTACGGCGGGCGGCCTCGTCCTGCTGGGCCGGCGAGGCGGCCGGGGCGCCGTACCAGGGGTCGGCGTCGTTGTTGGAGCCGCCGGGCACGTTGATGGTGACGAACAGCGTGCCGTTGCGGACCCAGAGCACGTTCTCCACGTACTTCGAGTCCTCCGGGTGCGCCCAGTTCGGCACCTCGGCCTGCGACAGCACACGCAGCGTGTCGCTGCCCAGCGTGTGCCCGGGCCGGGCGAAGAAGGTGCGGCGGACCAGGTCCAGGTTCGCGGCCGGGTTGCCGGCGGCGTAGTCGACCGGCTGGCCGGTGGCCGGGTCCAGGACCGGGTCGACCTGGCCGGTGGCCGCGTTGTACTTGCCGCCGCCCTCGGCGGCCTTGTGGCAGTCGGCCCACTCGTTGTCGCCGGGCGTGTAGACCAGCGGGTCGGCGAAGGTCTTCCACAGCGCCGCGATGGACTGGTCGTACGCCTCGGTGCAGTACTGCTTGCCGGAGTGGATGTCCCCGACGTGGATCACGGTGCTGACATCCGGGTCCGCGTTGACCGCCGCGATGAACGCCGGCGTCGCCTGGAACTCGGCGGTGTCGGTCGGCGTGGTCCCGTACGGGGCGTCGCCGTACACGGCCACGGTGAAGGCGCCACGCGCGCCGTGCCCGGCCGTCGCGTCCGCCGTCCCGGCGGTGAGCGGGATGGTGCACGTTACCAGCGCCAAACCGGCAGCCACATGCCACCTTGTGTTCATCGAGTCTCCTTGGTGAGTTCCCATCCCTGCCGCGACACAGCATGTTGGTGCCGGAAATCGCGTCGGGAACGGCGAGGTGAACGACGAACGACGACAGGGCTACTCGTATCACCACTGATAACCCGAGAGATCGGGATCGGGCGATCCGGCCGGTTTCCCGGACTCGTCGCCAGGCCGGCCGGCGGCCCTCGCGCCTGGCGACGAATCTCGGGAGTGGGCCTGGTACGGGCCGAACCGTCAGTCCACGAAGATGTCCACCGACGGCCGCAGCCCCGCGCACGTGGCCAGCACCGCGTGCACCGGATGCGCCAGGAAGGACGCGAACGGCGTCCCGTCGATCTCCTGCTTCGCGTCGATCGGCGGGTACGCCGCCTGCGCGAGCAGGTAGTCGAAGCGGGGTGCCCACTTGCGGGAGCCCAGGCGCGCGGTGACCGAGCAGTTGTCGACCATGTAGGCGACCCCGCGGGCGTGCATGTAAGGGTTCAGCGAGTCCACGCTCTCGATGACCGACTCGTTGGCGATCTCCGAGTAGGGGTGCCCGGCCCGCCACAGGACGTCGATCTGGGCCATCATCACGCCGCAGTAGACGCCCGCGGTGAAGGGGTTCAGGGGCGCGGGGGTGCCGTCGCGGCGGGCGCGGACGTCGGCGCCGACCAGCCACATCTCGGCCTGGTCGATCTTGCCCATCGGATAGGCGGGCAGGCGCCGGCCGGCCAGGACGACGCTGCGGACCTCGTTGCCGCTGGCGACCTCGTCGTAGATCTCCTGCACGATCTCCGCGCCGACCGGGTAGGCGGCGTTGTAGGCGGTGCGGAAGACCTCGCGGTCCGCGGCGGAGAGGCTGTCGTGGACCGCCTTGATCCCCTCGTGGGAGATGATTCCGGAGATCGGGCCGGTGACCGATTCCACCGAGTTGGTGAACGCCTCCGCGCGGGACATGCCCTGGTCGGTGTAGCGGCGGTAAAGGCTCTCGACGATGCCGTGGACGGCGCCGAGCAGGATCGCGCGCTCGCCGGTGATGTCGGAGACGTACTCCGAGCGCAGCGTGGTCTGGAAGACGTACGGCGCGCCGAGGCCGACGGCCCAGCCCAGGGCCCGCTCGGTGGCGCGGCCGGTCACGTCCTGGTGCACCGCGAAACTGGCGTTGATGCCCGCGCCGTTGACCTCGGCGCCCTGCACGTAGAGGGCCCGGACGGAGCGGCCCATGCCCTTGGGGCAGACCGCGATCACGTCGACATGCGGCGGGAAGTCGGCGCCGACGTTGGACAGGTGCCCGTGCAGGAAGCCGTGGGACAGGCCGAGCGTCGCGCCCGGCTTGAGGGTCTCGAAGATCCGCGGGTAGAGCTCCGCCTGCGCGGCGTCGGAGATGAGCAGGATCACCAGGTCCGACTCGGCGATGACGTCGAACATCTCGCCGAGCGTCCCGGTGTCCTCGGTGAAGCCGACGTCGCGCGCCTCGTCCAGGGACGCCGAACCTTCTCGCAGGCCCACTTTGACCCGCACGGCGTCGCCGAGCGAGTCCCGCAGGTTCTGCGCCTGCGCCGCGCCCTGCGGGCCCCAGCCGATGACGCCGATCTGGTCGACGCCGGTGAAGGCCGCGGGCAGCAGCGGGAGCAGGTGCCGCCCGCCGCGGACGATGGCTTCGCGGTGATCCGCGACCTCGATGTACTCCTTGTCGAACACGGCTGTGTCGAAGTCGAGTTCCATTTCGCTCCTTGAGGATTGTGCGTTCTCGGACAGCTAGAACGGCGCATCATCCGCGGCGAAGAGGTCTTCTCGGACTGCGTCCTGCATGCGCAGTGCCACGTCATGGGAGTCTGACGGGAGAGCGGCCAGTCTAGCCGATCGCAGTGGTCTGTCTCTGCTTCGGGTCGAACGATGGACAGGACCGGACAGGACAGGCCGGGTCGGGTCGAGCCGGGTCGGTCCGGGCCCGGTCGCTGTCAGCGCGAACGGGGAAGCTGTCCGTCAGGAATCAGACATGACCGACGAGGTGCTGGCCCGCCGTGCCCGGCTGCGTGCCCAGCTGTCGGAGTTGGCCGGACCGGACCGGGCCCGGCCGCTGTACGAGCTGGGGCAGGTGTGCGCGTACCTGCATCAGCGGACCGGGGTCACGACGGCGGCCGCGCAGCCGTATCTGCGCGAGGCGATCGACGCGCTCGACGAGGCGTACGGCCGCCTGGCGCCCGGGGATCCGTACCGGAGCCGCTGCGGCGCGGTCCTGGGGATGCTGATCGGCAGTCGGCTGATCTCCGGGCCGACCGGGCCGGAGGATCCGCGGCGGGACCGCGCCATAGCGCTGATCGGCGAGGCGCTGGCCTCCGGTGCGGTCAGTCCGGTGCAGCGGCTCAGCGCGCACATGATCCTCGGCATGCTTCTGCTGATGCGGGCGCTGAGCCGGATGCAGGGACCGGCGGCGGCACGCACCGTGGTCGCGCGGACCGGCGGCGGCGCGGGGGCGGCGGACCTGCCCGACGTCGAGCGCGGGCTGGAACACCTGGCGCTCGTGGATGCCGATCCCGGTGTGCCGCAGGAACTGCGGTGGATGGCGCGGACGGTCACGACGATGGGTGAGGCGCTGCGGGACATGCTGAGCGGGTCCACCGGGCCGCTGAGTGTGGTCGAGACCCTCCAGACGCTCCAGACCCTCCGGCAGACCAAGATCGACGTGTCCGAGCCGTTGGTCTTCTCCGAGGATCCGCTCAGGACGGAGGCGGTCGAAGGGCTTCGCGACGAAGTCAGGAAGCTGCTGGCGGGGCCGGGTGAGGTCCTGGACACGGTGGCCGGCCTGCTCCGGGCCGGGGAGGCGCCGCCGTGGATCGACGATTTCGTGGCGTCGGCGGGCGGTGTGGTGCTCGCCGACGTGGCGCCGACCGGTGTCGATCATCTGCTGTACGCGGCAGCGCTCCATCTCAAGGGATTACCGGACTCGGACGCCCATGCGCTCACCGCCGCCAGGATCCTGCCGGATACGCAGGCGGACGCCATCCCCGTCCTGCTGTTGCTCGCGGAGCTCCGGTCGGCCGGGACGCTTTCGACCGTCGCCCTGCGGCTCACCGGCCTTCAGTCGGCCCTGCGCGTCCTCGGCGCCGATACGTTGCTGTTCCCGGACCCGGTCGCGGGCCTGGTGCTGGAGGTGGCGACCGGACGGATCGGCCGCGACGTGCCGGTCGGCGAGCGCCTGGTGGCCGTCGGCGGGGATCCGCCGGGGATCGCAGCACATTGGTTCGGGTCGGTGCGGCAGCTGGTGGCGGCGGCCGGGCGTCCGGTGCGTCCGGTGGTCGCGGATCCGGTGTTCGTGGTCGATCCGCGGGGCGATCGCGAGGCGGCGACGATGCTGGCCCTGGTGCTGCGGCGACTTCTGTATCCACGGTCCACAGGCTTGGGCCGGGTCGTGGAGGATGTCGGGGGCGCGGGCACGGCCGAGCAGGTCCGTGCGCATCTGAACGCTTCGCTGCTGCATCTGGACTGTGGCGTCGCGCCCGATGGGATGCTGGAGCTGGCCGACGGCGACGTTCTCGATCTGGGTACTGATTCGGCCGACGTTGCCGCCGGTGGGCTCGTGGTCCTTCCCCCGGGCCGGTTCGCGCCGCTGGCCGATCGCTTGCTCGCGGCCGGGTTCGGCGGGGTCGTCGGCTGGACCCGGCCGGTGCCGGGGCCGCTGGCGGCTCTGGCGATATTCGTCGTCCATCAGGAACTCGTCGAACGCGGTCAGCCGCCGGCCGAGGCGGTCCGCAGGGCCCGGCGGTGGCTGTGCGATCCGGAGCGGGCCGGCGAGCGGCTGCCCGCCCTGCTCACCGGTTGCGTCGATGTCCTTGCCGCGACGCCGGACGCGGAACTCGGCGCGGCGGCGGCCGCACTGGTCTATCGCGGCTCATGAGACAGAGTCAGGGTCCTGCGGGCCTATTCGAACCGCGTGTCGCCGACCGCCGGCTGCCAGGCGATCCCGTAGGCGAACCCGGCCCGGATCCGGTCGAACTCCAGCGCGACCTCGCCGACCGCGTCGAGTTCCAGGGGCTCGCCGGGGCTGTCCCGGTCGAGCAGCCGGCGCGGCGGGACGCCGTGGAAGCGCCGCACGCGGCTCGGCAGGCGGTCGGCGCCGAACCGCACCCGCAGCCGGAAGGCGTCGCAGGCCACCAGCGGGACGAACGCGTAGTAGGGCCGGATGACATAGCCCTCGGGGATCCGGTACGTCATCGAGTACTCGTGGTGCTCGCCGACGCCGAGTTCGCGGGGCAGGTCCAGGACGTGCAGGAAATGGCCCTCGCCCTCGCGCCGGGCCGGGGCGCGCAGCGTCGCCCCGTACTGCACCTCGGCCACCACGTCGGGCGCGGCGGGCACGCCGTCGGGCAGCCGGGGCAGGCTGAACCGGGTGACGATGCGCCGCAGCCCGGGCCGCAGCGCGACGACAGAGCGGGTCTCGGTCACCTCGGGCATCGGGGTGTCCAGCCGCAGCAGCGACTCCAGGCTGCGCACCGCCCAGCCCTCGTCGGCGCCGTCGGGGGTGCGGGCCTGGTCGTTGACGCGCTCGTACTCCGCGGCGGCCTCCTCGGCCAGCCGCTGGAAGGCGTCCTGCACGCGGCGCCGCGCGGTGCGGGCGCTGCACAGCAGGGTCTGGGCCAGGCTGTGCTCGCGCTCGGAGAGGCTGCGCCACTGCGCGTCGGGGGAGATGGCCAGCGCGTACTCGACGGCCAGGCGCATCTCGTCGGGGAAGTCGGCGCTCAGGCGGCGCACGGCGGCCACCGCCTTGCGGCGCACCTCGCCGGGCGAGTCCTCGGGCGTGACCCCGTAGACATGGCTGAGCAGCCGCTGGCCCGCGGTCCTGGAGCGCAGGTCGGCGGATTGCAGGCCCCATCCGCGGCGCTGGTTCCGGAACTCCTGGTCCAGCAGTTGGACCAGGAGACTGTTCGACGACGTCATGCATCCCTCCCGCGACCAGCCTAACGACGCAGGTCGCGCGGATCACCGAAAACCCGATCCGACGCGCCGGGCGCGGCGCCGGGTTTCGCAGAACTCGTACATTCGAAGGAGATCAGGGTCCGGATTCCGTCGGCCGGCGGACCGGTCAGCTAACCCGCCGACTCACCCGCCGGCCCGCGGGCCGGGGCCGGGCGGCTGGCGCGGTCCGGGCACCCGGACCGTCACCGCCAGCGTCGCCACCGCCCAGTCCCCGGTGCCGGGGACCGCCGGGTCGGCCGGGTCGGGACCGGGGGCGGGGCCGTAGCCGGGGCTGTGGCCAGGGCCGTAGCCGGGACCGTGGGGCCGGGCCAGGAACCCGAGCCGGTCCTGCACCCCGGTCAGCGCCGAGCGCGGGCCCGACGCCGCCGGCGGCTGCGGCATCGGCTCGCCGAGGCGCGGCAGCGCGAACGGCGCGGCGTTCAGCGGGTTCTCCGAGATCAGGACCTTGAACAAGGAGGTGGCGACGGCCCCGGGCCGCACCGGCCGGCCCGGCGGCAGATTCATCCGCAGCGGCCGCCCGCGCTGCGCCGCGACGGCGTGGCCGGCGCCGACCCACTCCCCCGGGAACAGGTCGGTGTGCAGGCCGAACCGGTCGGTCAGGTGCAGCAGCGCGCAGTACAGCATCCGGTCGGCGGTGCTGCGCAGCCGGACGAACACCAGCGGCGCCTGCCAGCCGCCGTCCGGCAGGCGGCGGTAGTTGACGGTGAGCGTGCCGTCGGGGAGCAGCGGCAGCGGCGGGTCCTGCAAGCGGTCGACGGCCTGCCCGGTACGGACCGCGGCCAGCTCCACGCGCACCGCGCCGGCCAGCCGGGAGACCGGGTTGTCCAGCCCGGCGACCAGGCGCCAACGGGCGATGTGCTCCAGCTCGGCCACGATCCGGGCGGCCTGCTGGGCCGAGCGGCACGGGCGCGGCACGGCCACCGGCCCGCCGTCGGCGCGGCAGAGCTGGACCATCCCCGGCCCGAGGGCACGCACCCGGACCGTCGGCGGCCGACCGCGGTCGCCGGGGTCGAGCACCCGGACGTACGGCGAGGGCGTCCCGCCCGGTCCGGCGACTGCCAGGGTCCTGATGATCAGCGGCGCGACGTACTCGCCGGCCGCCGCGGTCTCCAATCGCACCGGCTCGGCGGGTAAAGGAACCCGGGCCAGCACGACCGAGTGGCTGGCGCGGCGGTCCAGGGCGTCCGGCGGCCAACCGATCGGCTCCAGAACGCTGTGCTCGGCCCGCACCTCCACCACCCGGGCCTGCCGCACCGGCCGGCTGCCGACCACCGCGACCACCGTCGGATCGGCGGCCGGACCGGCCACGAGGCCGTGGGCGGCCCCGGCGTCGACGGTCCAGACCCGGTTCCGGTGATGCATGGTCAGCCGCGACGGCGGGATCCGCGCCGGGCCGCCGAGGAACGGCAGGTCGGCCGGTCCGCCACCGGGCACGGCGGCGGCCGGGACGAGGGCCGGACGCTGACCGGGGGCCAGCAGGCGGACCAGGTCGCGGGTGTCGTCGAGCAGCCGGCGGTAGGTCGCGGCGGGCTGCCGGCTCAGGCGGTCGAGCAAGGCGGTGGTGAAGACGCCCCGGAAGGCGCCGCCGATCCGCAGTTCCAGGGCCGGTTCGTGCGGACCGCAGGCGGTCAGGAGCACCGGGGCTGCGGAGAGCCCGGCGGCACGCGGGCTGTCGGGCCCGCCGACCTGCCGTAGCTCGGCCAGCAACGCATCGGCGGACGGCGGCTCGGGGGCCGGCGGGGTCCAGCGGACGGTGGAGGCGTCACCGATCTCGACCCGCTCCGGTTCGGTGCCGTCGAGGAAGAGTTCGATGTCGGTCACGGGTATCGGGGCAGCTGCGGAAGTGGCTGCTGCCGCCGCCGCTGCGGTGGCCGCCGCTGAACCAAGGGCGGGGGCAGCTGCGGAAGTGGCTGCTGCCGCCGCCGCTGCGGTGGCCGCCGCTGAACCAAGGGCGCCGGAGATGCCGGTCGCACCAATCGCGGCAGTCGCGCCAATAGCGGACCAGGGGACGATCGGGCCAGGGCGGAGGGTCTCGGCAGCGCCGGTCGCGGACCACGAGACGGCGGCCCGGGAGGCCCCCTCGCCACGGCCGGCGTCCAGGACCTGGACCACATGCGCACCGGCGGCGGCGATGTCGGCGGCCAGCAGCGCGACCTCCTTGTCCAGCAGATCGGGCACCGATCCCTGCCGGCTGTCCGCGCACAGCAGGGTCTGGACCGTGCCACCCAGGTCCAAGTGCGCCAACTCCCGCGGCAGCGGCACCGCCGAGCCGCGGCCGCTGAACCAGAACAGCGCGGTGTCGCCGGGCCCGGCCTGGCCCAGGTGCTTGCGGAAGCCCGCGAGCAGCGCCGCCCGGGTGGCCTCGGTGTCGGTGAGTCTCAGCAGGCTGAGCCGCTCGTCCGGGATCCGGGCCCGCAGGTGCGCCTCGACCGCCAGCGCGTCGCGGCGCGCGCCGTGCAACCCGGCGGTCGGCGGCTGGTAGTCGTCGATGCCCACGATAAGGGCGTACAGCGTCATTGATGCGGCTCCCCTACGGCTCGGCGCCGCGCCTTCGCGGCGAATGGAACGGGGAGGGGCCGGTGCCCCTCCCCTGTGTGCCCCCTGCGGTGGTGCCGATCAGCCGATCAGCCCCAGGATCCACGCCAGCAGTGCCCGGATTCCGGCATGCGACTCCATGTGCGGCCCTCCCCTCCGTCTGTCGCGAACTCCCCCAACGGGTCGCATGCACCACCCTCTCCGGCGGGCCCGGGCCTGGAAAAGGCGTTGTCCCGGGCCCGTGCGAGTGGAAACGGGAAACCCTCAGGTCCGCAGGGCGTCGGCCAGGCGCAGCCGGGTGCGGCGGACGGCCGGGTGGCTGGGCCACCGGTTCAGGTCCCGGGACAGTCCGCGCAGGTCGACGCGGATCGTCGCGGACTGGAGCCGGTCGTAGGTGTCGAGCACGTCGTCGGCCACCGCACAGGCCTGCTCCGGTTCGCCGCAGGCGGCCAGGGCCAGGGCGAGCCGGGCGCCGAAGCGGGCGCGGGCCCGGTAGGCGTCGGCCGGGATGCGGGCGAGTTCGCGTTGCAGGATGTCGGCGGCCTGGCGCGGGCGTCCGAGGTCGAACAGGCACCAGCCGGTGGCGACCGCGACCTGGTCCGGGACGTGGGCCGAGCCGATGATGGGGGCGGCGGCCGGGCCGGGCGGTCGGGCCGGGCCGGTCGAGGTGGGGGAACTGGTCGGGGTGGTCTGGTTGGGCTGGCCGGGCCGGCTGATCGCGCCGGTCTGGTTGGGCTGGCCGGTGCGGGGGTTCTGGCTGGTCAGGTTGGTCAGGTCGGTCTGGCTGGTCAGGTCGGTCGCGCCGGTCGCGCCGGTCTGGCTGGTCGAACCGGTCGAGACAGTGCGCCCGGCGGCTCCGTTCGCGCTGTTGGCTCCGGCAGCTCCGTTGGCTCCGTTGACGTCGTCGGCTCTGTTCGTTCCGTCGGCTCCGTTCGTTCCCGTGGCAGGATCGGCCCTGTTCGGCCCGGGCAGCCCACCTGACGACGTCGCCGCCGTCGCCACCACCGCACCCGTCGCGGCCGCCGCCTGGGCCAGCAGCCCGGCGGCCCGGTCCAGGGCGCGCAGGCACCCGTCGTGGTCACCGGTCACCGCCAGGCCCTGGGCCTCGCGCTGCGCCGCCAGTCCCCTGATCCGGGGGTCGCCGGTGCCGGCCTGGGCCTGCCGCGCCAGCTCCACGACCAGGCGGCCGTCGTGCTGGTACAGCGCGATCAGCCCGCGCCGGACCAGCGCGTAGGCGGCCATGTCCCGGTCGCCGCCGGCCTCGGCGAACTCCACCGCCCGGTCGGTCCACCAGCCGGCGAGCCGGTCGTCGCCCTGCTCCTGGACCATCCAGCCGGTGTACTCGGCGTACCGGGAGGCCAGGGTCAGGGCGTCGGCCCGGTCCTGGCCGCCGATGGCCTTGGCCAGCGTGCGCAGCGCGTGCGTCTGCGCCACCAGCGTCGGGACCACCAGGTGCGCCGTCAGGCGCTGACCCTGGTGGCGCAGCTCGTCGAACACGGTGCGGAAGACCGCCACCGCCTCCTTCGCCTCGGCCGGGCCCAGACCGGAGGCGGCACCGCGCCCGGCCGCCGGGAAACCCAGCCCCGACATGCCCGGCACGCCCGCCACACCCGCTCCCAGGCCGACCACTCCGCCGGCCGCCAGCAGCTCGCGCCGGGACACCGGACGGAACACGTTGGTCCCCATATCGTCAAGCGCCAACACCCACACCTCACCCGCGTCGGTTTCCGTCACCCCCTGCGGGTGCGCGGTCTCCCGCGCCGCCGGGACGGGGACGAGCCCGGCGAGCTGTCCGCCGCACTCCAATACGCTGTCGCAGCGCCGGGCCAGGTCCGGGCTCGGGGCCTTGGCCCCGGTCTCGACCTTGCTCAGGTGGCTCTTGCTGTAGTGGACGAGCTTGGCGAACGCCGCGAGCGAGTGGCCCGCGGCCGCGCGCCGGGCGCGCAGCTCCGTACCGAACAGTTTGGTGCGATCCTGCATCGTTCGGCCCTGTCTCCCGTTGTCCGTCAGAAGAGAGCGAGCAGACGCCGGCGCCGTCACCGGAGAACCCCGGGCGCGGCGGCGGGCCCGATCGCGTGCCATCGAAGGAATCTGACGGACCGTGGGGACAGCGATGCCGGAGCCGACCGAACCCGCCGCGCGGATCTTCGTGAACTTCCGCAACGGCGACGACCCCTATGCCGCGTGGACCGTGCAGCGGGAGCTGTCCGCCCGATTCGGCCGCGCCGCGGTGTTCCGCTCCAGCGAGTCGATCCCGCCGGGCGCCGACTGGGCGGCGACGATCTGGCACCACCATCGCGGCAGCGCGGTGGTGATCGCGGTGATCGGGCCGCGCTGGCTGACCGTCGCCGACGAGCGCGGCCCGCGCCTGCACCAGCCGGACGACTGGGTGCGGGCCGAGATCGCCGAGGCGCTGCGCGCCGGGAAGCTGGTCATCCCGCTGCTGGTGTCCGGCGCGACCCGGCCGGGGACGGCGGACCTGCCGGCGGACCTGGCCGAGCTGGTGAAGCTCCAGACGGTGGCGATGGACCACCGGGGCACGGCCACCGACCGGGCGATCGAGGCGCTGGTGGAGCGGATCGCGCCGGTGATGGGGGCGCCGGTGATGCCTCCGCGGGTGGGTTGGCCGGTGCTGGGGCCGCCGGTGACGTGTCCGCCGGTGGCTCGGCCGCTGCTGCCGGCCGGGACGCACAGGTCGCTGCTGTCTCCGTCTCCGTCGCCCTCGCCGTCACTATCGCCCTCGCCCTCGCCCTCGCCGACCCCCGACCCGCCGCTGCGGAACATCCCGCCGATCGGCCCGCACCACCTGGACCGGCCCGCCGGCGTCGCGGTGCTCGACGAGGCCGTGCACGCCGTCCGCGGCTCCGGGCGCGCGGGGCCGGTCGTGGTCTGGGGCGGCATCGGGACCGGGAAGACCCGGCTGGCGATCGAGTACGCGGTGCGCCGGGAGGCCGAGCACTCGGTGGCGTGGTGGATCGCCGCGGACCGGCCGGACGCGGTCCCCTCGCAGCTCGCGACGCTGGCACAGGCGCTGGGGCTGGCGCTCGGCGAGGTGCCGGATGTGACCGCCGTCGTGCCGGCGCTGGCCCGGGCGCTGCGCCACCGGGGCCGCTGGCTGCTGGTGTTCGACGGCGTCGGCGACCCCGGCGAGCTGACGCCTTACCTGGCCCTGGCGGACGGCGGCGATCTGCTGGTCACCTCCCGGACCGGGGCCTGGGGCGAGCTGGCGGCGGCCGCGTGCCACGTCGGCCGGTTCCCGCGGGCGGACTCGGTGCGGCTGCTAGGGGCGCGGCTCGGGCCGGCGCCGGCGGCGGTGCTCGACCGGCTGGCCGCTGCCCTGGACGACCTGCCGGCCGCGGTCGGCCAGGCCGCCGCGTTCCTGGCCGCGGCGCCGCTGGGCCCGGCCCGCTACGCCGAACTGCTGGCCGAGCGCACCGCCGAGCTGCTCGCGCGCGGCGAGACGTACAGCTACCCGACGTCGCTGGCCGCCGCGTGGTCGCTGGCCCTGGACCGGCTGGCCGCCGAGGCCCCGGCGTCCGGGGACCTGGTCCGCTGCCTGGCGATGCTGGCCGCCGCGCCGGTGCCGTTCGCGTTCTTCGAGACCGGGGCCGCGTCCGCGCCGCCGGGCCTGGCCGAAGCCGGCGCGGACCCGCTCCGGCTGCTGGACCTGGGCGCCGCCGTCGCCCGCAGCGGCCTGCTCCCGGTCGAGGCCGGCGCGTTCCACCCGTTCCCGCTGTTCCAGGCGTTCCTCCGCAGCCAGGCCGACCGCCCCGGACTCGCCGCCGCCGCGACCGCCGCCCGCCGCTGGCTGGCCGCGGTGCCCCGGGCCGACCCGCGCGATCCGTCCGCGGTGCGGACCTACCGGCTGCTGCTGCCGCACGTGCTCGCGCTGGGCTTCTCAGCCTTCGAGGACCGCGCCGCGACCGCCGACGACCCGGGCTGGCGCTCACTGCTGCTGGACGTGATGCACTACCTGGTCGTGCACGCCGACGCTGGCACCGCGCGGGACCTCGCACAGGCCGCGCAGGAGCAGTGGGCCCTGGGCCCGGACGCCGTGGCCGCCGCCGAGCGACTGGCCCAGGCCCGGTACCGGCTCGGCGACCTCCGGCAGGCGGCGGCGCTGACCCCGGTGGCCCGGCCCTTGGTGCGGGCCTCGGTGACTTCTGCGACCTCCGCGGCTTCTGCGACCTCCGCAAGTTCCGCAGCCTTGGCAGCCGGGTCATTGGAAGGCACGATGCGACGGCAGACCCGGATCCTGGAGCCCGGCGCACGCGGGCTCACGTCGGCGCGGACCTTCGCGGAGGAGCTCGGGCCCGGCCACCCCGACGCACTGCGCGACGCCCTCGCGACAGCCTTCGACCTGCGGGCACTGGGCCGGCACGGAGAGGCGCTCGCCCTGGAGGAGGAAACCCACGGACGGCTGCTGCGAACCCTCGGTCCCGAACACCCCGACACGGTGCGCGCGGCGCTCCTGCTGGGGCGGTCGTGCTTCGAAGCCGGTGACGCCGCCGGCCTGAGCCTGCAAGAGGACGCGGCGCGGCGGCTGGCCGCCATCGGGGCGCGGGCGCGAGTACTGGCCCGGACGACGAACCTGCGCTACAGCTACTAACCGCTTTCGGCGCCGATCACCGCGAGGTCCGGCCGACCAACGACCGGACCTGCCGCGTCGGCGCCGATGCTCCGAACAGCCACTACGCACCTGCATCAGGCGGCGGTCGCCGCGGCGGGCTCCGGTTCACCGAGCTCCGGCTCAGCGAGTTCCGGACAGCCGGGCTCCGGCTCAGCGGGTCTCGGCTTAGCAAGTTCCGGCTCAGCGGGTCCCGGCTCAGCAAGTTCCGGCCACCCGCGCCGCGACCAGCTCCCTCCCCGACCACCGCACACCCCGCGCCACCGCCCCGCGCCCGCGCCCGCTCCCGCTCCCGCCGAACATCAGCCCCCGCACACACCTCGCCACTCGCCGCCACCGCCGAGCCGGCCGCGCCGTGGCCAGAATCGCGATTCGCGGCCGGAACCTGGCCAGTCCGGTGTCCTGAGCGGTCGCAGAATGTCTGCGCGTATCGCCGCCGCGGCGGCCACCAGCCGCCGGTCGACACCCCGAGCTCTCATCTCCCACCAGGAGGTCGCTTTGGCGTCCGTGGCATCCGCCGATCCGGTCTTCCCCGCCGGGACCGCCGGCGTGGCCGAACTGGCCCGGTCCGGCACCCTCGCAGACACGGCGGCCCGCTCGCCGGAGGCGCGCCGCCGGCTCGCCGGGCAGGTCTACAGCGTCGCCTGGCCGATCGTGTTCGAGCGGCTCACCCGCGACATCGAGCGCCGGCGCGGCCATCGCGGGTGCGCGGCGTCGTTCCAGAAGATGCTGCCGGAGTGTCTGGACGGTTTCCACGACGCGGTCGGCGCGGTCGTCGAGCACGTCCTGGACCACGCCGACACCCCGATCCGCAATCTGGCGGCGTGGATCGCCACGCGGATCTCCCCGGCAACCATCGACGCGCACCGGCGGCAGCGCGGCCAGCGCGGCGCGCTGCAACGCCCGCGCCTGCCGGCCTGGCTGGGCACCGCCCTGGGCGGCGACCCCTGGCTGTCGGAGCTGGCGCTGCGCATCCTGGTCTGGGTCGGCGTCCCGACCACGGCCGGGATCGGGCTGTGGCCGCTGGACGACTGGGCCCAGCGCCGCGCCGAGGCCACCGGCGACTGGCCCGGCAGCGATCCGCACCGGGTGCAGCGCGACGTCGACACGGTGCTGACGGCGATGCGCACCCGCCCCCGCTGGCACGCCGACTACGTCGAGCGCCCGCTGGGCCGCAAGCAGGCCCCGGTCGTCGCGCATCCGGGCGGCGCGGCGGCCGAGCCGGTCCCGCTCCGCCTGGTCAGCGGCGCCGACGAGGACGACCAGCGGCTGGCCGCGCTCGCCGAGGCGGCGCTGGAGGAGATCCGCCGGCGGCTCGGCACCGGGGAGCCGGCGCACGCCGTGGTGGCATCGGTGGTGCGGACGGTGTTCGGCGCGGCGGAGGGCCCGGACGCCCAGGCACGGCCGCCGCACGACCGGGTGCACGCCGGCGAGCGCGCGCTGACGCTGATCAGCGATCCGGCGGAGATCGACCGGATCGTGGCGGCGGTGCTGGCGATCGTGTCCGAGGGCTGATTCGGCCGCGCAGGCGGTCTGGCACGCGCAGGCATTCGGCCGAGCAAGGCGATCGTGTCCGAAGGCTGATTCGGCTGCGCAGGCGGTCTGGCACGCGCAGGCATTCGGCCGAGCAAGCCGAGCCTGGCGTGCGCGGGTGTCCGACCCGTTCAAGAGCTGATGGCCGGCCGATCAGTGGACCGTTTCGCGGAGCGTTTCTCAGCACCCTGTCCCAGCGCGCCCTGTTCCAGCAACGCCCGCCGCGACTCCAGATACGCCGCCAGCGCCGCGCGGTCCGGATCGCCGTCGGCCCGGCGCGCGACGGCCGCGCGCAGTTCGGCGCCGAACAGCTCCAGCACTCGCCGCTGTTGGGCCTCCGACAGTGGTTCCTGCCCATGATCCACGTCGACCTCCTTGTCGGGTGGTGGGTCGCAGCCGTCGCCGGTCCACGCCGTCATGTTTCTCCTGACGGACAGAAGCAGGACAGAAGGTGGCCTCGGCCGCGACGGCGAAATCCCCCGAAATCCCCCATACTGAACCCATGTCCGCGCGGGACTGGGTCCTCCACTTCGACCTCGACCAGTTCATCGCCGCCGTGGAGGTCGCGCGGCGGCCGGAGCTGCGCGGCCGGCCAGTCGTGGTCGGCGGGGACGGGGATCCGGGCAAGCGCGGGGTGGTGGCCACGGCCTCGTACGAGGCGCGGGAGTTCGGCGTGCATTCGGGGATGCCGCTGCGGCTGGCCGCCAGGAAGTGCCCCGAGGCGGTGTTCGTGGCGACGGATCGTGCGGCGTACGAGGAGGCCTCCGAAGAGGTGATGGAGGTGCTGCGCGGGCTGCCGGTGGTGGTGGAGGTCGTGGGGTGGGACGAGGCGTTCCTGGGGGCGCGGACCGAGGACCCGGAGGCGCTGGCGGCGCTGGTGCGGGAGACGGTGCGCACGCGGACCGGTCTGGAGTCGTCGGTCGGGATCGGGGACAACAAGCTGCGGGCCAAGACCGCGACGGGTTTCGCCAAGCCCGCCGGGGTCTTCCGGCTGACGGTCGACAACTGGGCCGAGGTGATGGCCGAGCGGCCCACCGACGCACTGTGGGGCATCGGGTCCCGGACGTCGAAAAAGCTCGCGGACCTGGGATTTCGGACGGTCGCCGAGCTGGCGCGCGCCGACCGGGACGAACTGGCGGAGCGGTTCGGGCCGAAGATGGGCCCGTACTTCTGGCTGTTGGCCAACGGCGCCGGTGACGCGAAGGTGTCGGACACGCCATATGTGCCGAGGTCTCGCAGCCGGGAGATCACGTTCCAGGAGGATCTGTCGGGAGCGGAGGTGCTGGCCGAGCAGATGCGTCTGCTGGCCCGGCAGGTGGCGCTGGACGTGGTGGCGGAGGGGCGGCCGGCGGCGCGGATCGGGGTGAAGATCAGGTACGCGCCGTTCGTGACGACGACCCGCAGCATGACGTTGCCCGCGCCGACGTCGGAGGCCGCCGACCTCGAACGCGCCGCGCTGGAGGTGCTGTCCGGCTTGGAATTGGAGCGTCCGGTGCGCTTGTTGGGAGTGCGGGCGGAGTTCGTCGAGTCCTGAGCCTGAGAAGGGATCCTGGACTCAGGACTCTGTGTGCTTTGCCCGGCTGGGTGCGACGCGCGGCGGCTCGTTGGGCATCTTGGGGTAGACCGGTGGCCAAGGAGCGTCCATGAGCCCGTTCTCCATATCGCGCCGCGACATCTCCAAGAGCGGCTCGATGGATTGCGGCCGGACGTTGTACTCGGCCCAAGGGTCGCCGCGTTCGGCGACCAGGTTCGGGACGGTGGCGATGGTCAGCAGGTCGGGTTGCACCGTCGCGAGTTCGTCCCAGCCGATCGGGGTCGACACCTGCGCGCCGACGCGGGGCCGCGCGCACCAGGCCCCGAAGACGGTCTTGTGCGGCGCGTTCTGGTTGAAGTCCACGAACACCCGGGCGCCGCGTTCCTCCTTCCACCACTGCGCGGTGATCTTCTCGGGGTGCCGGCGTTCCAGCTCCCGGGCCAGCGCGACGGCGGCGGCGCGCACTTCGTAGCCGTCCCAGCGGGGCTGGAGCCTGAGGTAGACGTGCAGTCCGCGCGAGCCGGAGGTCTTGATGTAGGCCTCGATCCCCAGTTCGGTCAGCAGCTCCCGGGTCAGCACGGCGGCCTGCCGCACCTCGGGGAAGCCGACGCCGGGCGAGGGGTCGAGGTCGACGCGCAGCTCGTCGGTGATCCCGGGATCGGCCGCGCGGATCGGCCAGACGTGGAAGCCCAGGCAGCCGAGGTTGACGCCCCACACGACGTGGGCCATGTCGGCGGCGACCAGGGCGTCGCTGGTGGTGCCGTTGGGCGTGGCGACCTCCATGGTGGTCAGCCAGTCCGGGACGGTCTTCGGCACGCGCTTCTGGAACCAGTTCTTGCCGCCGGCGCCGTCGGGATAGCGCTCCAGCAGCAGGGGCCGGTCCCGCAGGGTGTTCATGATCGGTCCGGCGACGGCGAGGTAGTAGCGGACCAGGTCCATCTTCGTCTCGCCGCGCTTGCTGAAGTACACCTTGTCGGGGTGCGACACGGTGACTTCGCGGCCGTCGATCTCCAGGATCGTCGCGTCCTTCATCGGCCCGGCTCCGCGTTGAACAGCGCGGCCAGTTCGGCCGGGGCCACCTGTTCGAGCTGGGCATAGGTGCACGACTGCGGGCTGCGGTCCGGCCGGAAGCGGACCAGCCGTCCGCCGTGCCGGAAGCGGCCGGACAGCAGGTGTTCGTAGCGCACCTCGGCGACGAGTTCCGGGCGCAGCGGCTCCCAGGTCAGGTCCTTGTCGGGAGCCCAGCGGCTCTGCGCGCCGGGCCGACGGCCGCCGCCGGTTCCGGCTCCGGCCTGAGCCTGGGCCTGGGCTTGCGCCTGGGCCTCGGCTTGGGCGTCGGCCCAGGGGCGCCAGGGATGGCCTTCGAGCGCGTTCTCGCGCAGCGGCGCCAGCTCGTCGACCAGGTCGCGGCGGCGCGCCGCGGTGAAGCTGCTGGCCACGCCGACATGGTGCAGCACTCCTTCGTCGTCGTAGAGGCCGAGCAGCAGCGAGCCGACGCCTTGGCCGTCCTTGTGCCAGCGGAATCCGGCGACGACGCAGTCGGCGGTGCGCTCGTGCTTCACCTTCACCATGACCCGCTTGTCCTGCTCGTAGGGCAGGTCGACGGGCTTGGCCATGACGCCGTCGAACCCGGCGCCCTCGAACCGGGTGAACCAGTCCTGCGCCACGTCGGGGTCGTCGGTGACGGGCGTCAGCAGCACCGTGCCGGTCACGTCGCCGAGGGCGCCCGCCAGGAGGCGGCGGCGCTCGTGGAACGGCTCGCCGGTCAGGTCGCGGTCGCCGAGCGCCAGCAGGTCGAAGGCGACGAAGCTGGCGGGCGTCTCCCCGGCCAGCTTGCGGACCCGGGAGGCGGCCGGGTGGAGCCGGTTCTGGAGGGCGTCGAAGTCCAGGCCGCCGTCGGTGGCCACGACGATCTCGCCGTCGACGACGCAGCGTTCCGGCAGCGCCGTGCGCAGCGGGGCGAGCAGCTCCGGGAAGTAGCGGGTCAGGGGCCGGTCGTTGCGGGACCCGAGCTCGACCTCGTCGCCGTCGCGGAACACCACGCAGCGGAAGCCGTCCCACTTGGGCTCGTAGACCAGGCCCGGATCGCGGGGGACTTCGTGTACGGCCTTCGCCAGCATCGGCCGCACCGGCGGCATGACCGGTAGCTCCACACGCCGACGCTAACCCGGGGGTGATCTTCCGGCACCCGGCCGGCGCCCGGCCGGGTGCCGGATCGGGCAGCGCGAGGCGGACCGGCCCCCTACGGACCGGTCCGCCTCAGTCCGCGACGAACGGGAACACCGGCTCCGGGTCCGGCGGCGGGGGCGCCGTCACCTGGTCGTAGTGGCCGGTGGCGATCCGTCCGAAGTTCGCCATCGCCGGCGACGACGAATCGAGGTAGTAGGAGTGCGCGGCGAGGAACCCGGACGGCCCCGCGCCCGCGTCGAACACGTGCGCGCCGAACGCCGGGGTCACCGGGTCGGTGTCGTGGAAGCCCTCGGCCCAGACGATCGGGTCGTGGTCGTCGCGGGTGGCCCAGACGTGCGCCGCGCCGCCGGGGGTGTGCAGGGCGGCGGCCGAGTCGACGTCGACCCCGGGGCTGGCGGCCAGGACCACGTCGTCCGCGCGCAGCCCGCCGGCGGCCTGGCTGGCGTCGCCGACGACGGTCGTGCCGTAGCTGTGGCCGATCACCGTGGTGTGCAGGGGATCGGACGGGTCGTGGGTCGCGTACAGGCCCTGCTGGAACTGGTCGAGCGTGACGCCGCCGGCGCGGGCCGGACCGGAGAACAGCGCGGCGGGCACGCTCTGCGGAGCGTCGTAGTCCATCCAAGCGATCGCCGAGGTGGAGTGCCCGGCGTCGGCGTTGTGCGCCGACGCCACGACGCTGTCGGCCGTCTTGGTGTAGTCGGCGACGCGGCCCGCCGACAGGTCGGTGCCGACGCCGGGCACCACGGTCACCACGTTGTCGGAGGTGTCCGGATTGTTGCTGGCCACGACCGCGTGCCCGACGCCGGCGGTGTCCACCTCCAACAGGTACTTCGGCGGCGTCCCGTCGGAGGCCGGCCGCAGCACCTTCTGCAACTCGTCGATCCCGCCCAGCTTGGTCTGCAGCGCGTCGATCTGCCGCTGCCGCATCGCGTACTCCGGGGACTCCGCGTCGAACGGAGACAGCGGCGAGTCCTTCAGGTCGTCGAGCTGCTTCTGCGTCTGCTGCCGCAGGCCCGACAGCACCGACCGGTTGGCGATGTCCCGCTCGGCGGCGGGCACGCCGTCCAGCGCGCCGATCTCGGCCGCGTCGGTGGTCAGCAGGGTGTTCTGCTGGTCGCTGCCCAGGCCGTCCCACCACCGCTTCACCGTCGCCGGGTCGCTGCCGCGGGCCGGCACGGCGGGCGTGGTCTTGCCGCCGAAGCTGTCGGACACCAGGGAGTCCAGCGACGCGTAGTCGTCCACGCAGCACTGCACGGCGCCGTTGAGGCCGTCGAAGAACTGCATGCCGCGGGTCAGCACGTCCATCAGGGTGCTGTGCAACTGGTTGTCGGCCCCGCTCACCAGGGCGCCGATCTGCGCGAAGTCCGAGCTGCCCAGCAGCAGCGACCCCACCTCGCCGACCACGCCGTTCCCGGCTCCGACCACGCTCTCCACCTCGGACACGACCAGGCCGACCGTGCGCAGGTCGATGTCGAAGAAGCCAAGATCGCTGGTCACAGCGTGCCTCCTGGTGGGGATCCGTCTCGCGTCGCAGCACAGAATCCCGCGCGGGTCCGGCGGTCACGAGGGGAGAAGTACCCACCCCGGAACCGTGGTTGTGGTCGCGGCCGATGGCAGGAAGCTGCCAAGACCGGACCAACGGCTGCCACGCCGGAGCCTTCCGGAACCGGACGCGCACAGGCAGCGTGGACATATGGACACTGACTTGCTGGTGGCGGGGCGCACGCCGCCGGACGTCGTCTCGCTCATCCGGTCGATCCGCGCGTTCCGGCCCGAGCTGTCGCCGCGCGAGGGGGAGGTCGTCGCCTACATCGCCGCCGGGTTCACCCACGACCAGACCGCCACGCGCATCGGGCTGAGCCCGCACACCGTCGACACCTATCTGCGGCGGGTGCGGGCCAAGCTCAACGCCGGGACGACGGCCGAGCTCATCCGGCTCTCGCTGACCGGGGCGGCTACGCGCCGACCGGGGTGAGCGGGTCGAATGCTTCTGCGTCGAGGTCGGCGTCGGAGTCGGCCAGCCAGCCGTGCTCAGCGGCCCGCACTCCGGCCTCGAACCGGCTGCGCGCGCCGAGCCGCTCCATCAGGTCCGCGACCATGCGCCGCACGGTCCGCAGCGACAGTCCCAGATGCCGGGCGGCGGACTCGTCGGTCCGGCCTTGTGCCAGAACCCTGAGGAGCTCCAGCTCCTGGGCGTTGACGCCGTCGACGGGGCGCCGCACCGGGCTGCCCACCGGGCGTCCGGCGGCCCACATCCGGTCGAAGTACGCGGTCAACATCGTCAGCGCTCCGGAGCTGGTGAGCACCAGAATCCCGCTGTCGGGGGCGCCGGGGTCCCGGTCGGCGCTGATCGGCAGCACCGCGATCCGCCGGTCGACGAGCGTCATCGCCAACGGCAGCGCCGGGACCAGCCGTATCTCGCAGCCGCTGTCGGCAAGCCGGCGCAGGTGGTCGCGGGTGAAGGCGTCGTTGGCCGCGCTCTCCAGATAGATCCTTCGTACCCTGACACCGCGCGCCAGGGCCTCGGCGACGTCCACTCGCGCTGCGGCGACCGCCTCCGGCGGTTGCGCGCCGCCCGGGACGAACGCCTCGCTGCTGAGCGCGGCCTGGAATGCCAGCGTTTCCAGCCGGGCGCGCGCCGCGTCGGCGTCGGGCAGGACCTCGGCCTCCGGGGACGGCGATTCGGGGCGCTCGCCGGCGAATTCGGCGATCATCCGCGACATCCCGAGGTAGCTGTCGGCCACGGCTCGGCGCCGGGCCAACAGCTCGTCCTCTTGTTTCTGGGCCAGCCGCCGGAGCCCGACCTCGGGCCGCACCGCGCGGAGCCGGCCGGGAGCCCGTGCGGAGACTCGTACCAACGCCAACGTGGCCAAGCGTTCCAGGCAGGGCCGCAGTTGGTCGTCGGACAGTCCGCTGGCGGCGGCGAGCTGGTCGCGATCCCACGTGGACCGGGTGAGCAGCATTTTGTAGACAGTGGTGGCCTGGGTGTCCAGGCCCAGCACCTCGAACATGGCTGCCTCCCCGCTCGCGATCCGACGCGGCCTATCCCGCGCGAATCGGCTTGAGCGTGCGTATGGCGGCGCTTGAGGCGCAAGTCAGGACTCGGTCAGAGTGCGGCGGTCGCCGTCGTCAGCGGTGCCGGGACGACCTTCGGGACCGACGCGAGAACAGCCGGGTAGGCATCGGTGAGTTCCTGAAGCAGTTCTTCGGGAAGCGCCAGGACGGTGACCTTCTCGGCGGCGATGACGCGCGCCAGCCGGTCGACGTCGATCGGTCCGGGCGGCAGGACCGCCAGGCGGCAGCCGTTCGTCAGCGCGGCCCAGACTTCCAGCGCTGCCGCGTCGGAGGCGAGCGGTGCTCCGTGGAGGAAGACGTCGTCCGGGTCGATCGTAAGGCCCTGGCGCGCGATGAGCTGGTTCACGGACCGGTGCGAGACCGCGACGACGCTCGGCTCGTCAGTGGAATAGGTGATATAGGCGGGATCGTCAGAGGTCTGGCTCGGCGCCCCGGGATCGGCCGTTTCGTCGACCGGGGTCTCCGGCGTCAGGACCTTGAGTCCCTCGGGAAGCCCGCTGTCCAGGTCGGAGATGAGGAACCGGACCCCGGCCTCGGCGACCAGCCGGGAGTGCCGCTCCTGCGGCTCGTCCGGGTCCAGTCCCAGGTAGGCGGCTCCGGCTCGGAGGATCGCGAGCAGGCCGACGACGCGGCGCGGCGTACGGTGCATCAGCACGGCGACGGTCTCCCCCGGCTGCACGCCGTGCGCGCGCATCTTGGCGGCGAATCCGTCCGCCACGCCTTGGAGCCGCTGATAGGTGGCGGTGGTGTCGCCGAGGCTGAGCGCGATTGCGTCCGGCCGACGGGCGGCCTGCTCGGCGACCAGTTCGTGGAGCAACGACGAGTGAATTTCCTGCGACATCGGGTACATCCTTCATGCGCGGTGGAGCGGCTGCGCCACTGTGCCAGCTCCGGCCGCCGCGCGAACGTCCACGATTCCCGTGACACGACAAGGCCGGCCGGACGCGGCACACTCGGCGCCCGACGGTACGGCCCGCCCGGCCCCCATCGACGAAGTGAGGAGCGAATGAAGGCTCTGTCGTTCGCCGACGCCCGCGGTCCGGGGCGGTGACCCTCGACGAGGCGGTGGCGCTCACCCGCCCGATCCCGGCCGACCTGACGATCCCGGACCTGCTCGACGCGGCGGCGTGGGCGCACGGCACGGCCCCGGCATTACGGACGCCGGCCGGCATCGCGATGACCCACCGGCACCTCGCCGAGGCGACCCGCGTCCGCGCGGCACAGCTGGCGTCGACCGGCGTCGGCCCCGGAGTGCCGGTCGCGGTGCTGGTGGACCACGAGCCCGCGAGCGTGCAGGCGATCATCGCGATCGTCCGCGCCGGCGGCTGCTGTGTGCCGTTGGACCCGCACTGGCCGGTGGACCGCTGCGTCGAGCTGCTGACGGCACTACAGGTTCGACACCTCGTGATCGGCACCAGGTTCTGGCAGCAGGGCACTGCGATCCGCCTGCGCATGCCGAATGTGAATACTGTGATGGCCACCCCGGCTTCGCGACATCCACGGTCCCGCCAGGGCCGCAGCAGCCTTCCCTTGGAACGCCCGCACAGTCTGCATGCCAACCACCTGCGGTCCTGGGACACCCTGCCGCGCTCGGCCGTGGTGGCGCCGAGCCCGTCGGATCTGGCCTACGCCGTCGGGGCGACCGAGGGAATCCGGCACCAGAACCTGGTCGACCTGTTGAACTGGCTCAATCTTCGCAACGAGGTGACCCACCGGGACTCCCTGCTTCAGGCAGCGCCGCTCAGCCTCGATCTGTCGATGCACGATATTTTCGGCGTGCTGGCCGCCGGTGGCAGCATCCTGCTTCTCCCCGACTCCGATCTCGCCGAGCCGCGCCAGGTCGCCGAGGCACTGGTGACGCGAGCGGTGACGTTGTGGACGTCGACGCCGACAGCGTTCACGGCAGTGCTGGCCGCGCTGGCCACCCAATCCGGTGGCGACCGGGGGTGGCTGCGGCGCGTCTCGTTATCGGGCGAGGCGGTTCCGCTCGACGCGGTCGAGGCGCTGCGGCGGGAGTTCCCGAACGCCGAGCTGGTCGCTCTGGGGAACGCCGCCTGAGACGCATCAGAGTCCTGCGACAAAGCTCTCGATCGCCCCGAACGTCGCCTCGGGCCTTTCGAGCTGCGGCAGGTGACCGGCCCGCAGGATGACTTCGAAGCGGGAACCGGGAATCCGCTGCGCCAGGGCGCGTCCGTATCCACTGGTGGCGATGCGGTCGGACTCGCCCCACAGCACCAGCGTCGGCGCAGTGATCGCGGGCAGGCGGGCGTCGAGCGTCGGGTCGTGCATATAGGGGTCGCCTGCCAGGACCCTGAGACTGGCCATGTTCCCCATCCGCAGAGCGATCTGTTCCTCGGCGAGAGTCGCCGGGTCCACGTAGAACCGCTCGGGCTCGTGATAGCTGTACTCGGCGACCCCCCGGGCGTCCAGCGCGAAGAAGTCACGAATCGGGTGGGCCGCGACCTCGATGCCGACGCCATCGATGATGACGAGGCCGCCGATCCGGCCGGGCTCAGCACGGGCCGCCATCTCCGCCGCGATCCAGCCGCCGATCGAAGACCCGACGAGCAGAACGTCCTCGTGGCCACCGGCAGCGAGCAGATCCAGATAGACGTCGGCGAGGGCCGCCACGTCGACCAGCCAGTCCGGACGCTCCGTGCCGTTCCAGCCAGGGTGAGTGGGAGTCAGGGCCCTCATGGTCCGGGACAGATGATCGGCGATGCCGGCAACGGTGACCGGACCTCCGCCTCCGTGCAGGACGAGGGCGACACGACCGGACTCCGGCCCACTCTCCACAACAGTGAGCGGGACCTCGGGACGGCGGGCCGTGGAACGCATGTCGGTTGTCATGCGACCCACTCTAACTACGCATACGTAGTTAAGCAAGCGTAGCTATTGATGCGTAGTAACATGGCCCCATGCCTGTCGACATCGAATCGCTCGGCCGCGCCGTCAAGCAGGCGCAATACCGCAACCACCGTGCGTTGGAGACCGCGCTCAGCGACGTCGGGACCACCCTCGTGCAGTGGGACGCGCTGCGGGCCATCGCGCGGACACCCGGATCCTCGGGGCGCGAACTGGCCGTCGAGACCTTCCAGGGCGAGCAGTCCTTCGGCGCACTGGCCGGCCGGCTGGAAGCCCAACAGCTGATCGAACGCCGGCCGGGACGCGGCCGCCGGGTGGAGCACTTCATCACCGACGCCGGCCGGCAGGTTCTGGCCGCCGGACGGCCGGTGGCGTCGATGGCGCTCGCGGAATCCTTCGCGCCGCTCGACGAAAACGAACGAGCGACGCTGCTGACGCTGCTCCAACGCGTCAACAACGCCGCCCGCGACTAACTCACTCCGGGTCCTCCAACTGGAAGCCGACCTTCAGCCCCACCTGGAAATGCCCGATCTCGCCGTCCACCAAATGGCCCCGGACCTGCGTCACCTCGAACCAGTCGAGCTTGCGCAGCGTGGCTCCGGCCCGCTTGAGACCATTGCGGATCGCGGCGTCGATACTCTCCGACGACGACCCGACGATCTCGGTCACGCGATAGGTGTTGTCGCTCATTCCGCCTCCTGGGACGTGGCCATGACGGCGCACCTTTGCCCCCACGCTGCCGCACCAACCCCGACCCCGCACCCGGGCCGTCCGAACGGGTGACACCGACCGACCACCCCCACCACGGGCATGGTTCGATGGCGCCATGCCGCGTTTCGCAGGGTTCGCCGATGAGGCCTACGACTTCTACCTCGGACTGGTCGCCGACAACTCCAAGAGCTACTGGACCGAGCACAAAGCGGTCTACGAGCGCACAGTCCGCGAGCCCATGCAGGCCCTCCTGGACCAACTCGCCCCAACCTTCCGCGCCGAGCCGTCGATGTTCCGCCCGCACCGCGACATCCGCTTCAGCAAGGACAAGTCCCCCTACAAGACCCACCAGGCAGGCTTCCTGTCCGCCGCCCGGGGCGTGGGCTACTACCTCTCCCTCGGCATCGACGGCCTGACCATCGGCGGCGGCTTCTACACCCTGGACCGCGAGCAGACGAAACGCTTCCGCGCCGCCGTCGACAACGACGCCACCGGCCCCGAACTCGTCACCATCGTGGCCAAGCTGGAAAAGCACGGCTTCACCATCGGCGGCGACCAAGTCCGCACCCGCCCCCGAGGCGTCCCCGCCGACCACCCCCGCCTGGACCTGATGCGCCGCGAATACCTCACAGCCGGCCGCGACATCGACCCGTCGGAAGCCGCCACCCCCACCTTCGCCACCACCCTCAAAAAGGACTGGCAAGCCATGACACCGCTGGTGGAATGGGTCATGGCCAACGCGGCCCCGAGCCTGCAAGAACCCGAGTAGCAACCACAAACAAGTGGTCCCCCACTCAACCCGGCTGGCATGCTGAGCCCGTGAGCAACGCGGACATCACCATCGCCTTCGACCCCGGCCTGCACCTCTTCCTCGCCGCGCAGCACCGCTCCGCGACCAGCGCCATCACCACCGACGGCACCTCCAGCCTGGGCCACGTAGTGGAATCCCTCGGCATCCCCCTGACCGAGGTCGGCGCCCTCCTCGTCAACAACGACGAAGTCCGCCCCCACCACATCCCCACCACCGGCGACCACATCGAAGTCCGCACCTTCACCACCCCCCAACCCACCACCACCCCCCTCCGCTTCCTCCTCGACATCCACCTCGGCACCCTGGCCCGCCGCCTCCGCATCCTCGGCATCGACGCCGCCTACGAAACCCCCGACATAGGCGACGCCGCCCTAGCCACCCGCTCCGCCACCGAACACCGCATAATGCTCTCCCGCGACCGCGGCCTCCTCCACCGCCGAGAACTATTCGCCGGCGCCTACATCTACAGCACCAACCCCACCGAACAACTCGACGAAGTCCTGACCCGCTTCGAACCCACCCTCGCCCCCTGGACCCGCTGCACAGCCTGCAACGGCGAACTCCGCCCAGTAACAAAAGACGAAATGCGCGACCGCCTCCAAACCGGCACGGCACAGAACTACGACACCTTCGCCGAATGCCAATCCTGCGACCACACCTACTGGCGCGGCGCCCACTCCGCAAGCCTCGACGCGATCGTGGAGCACGCGACGCGCAACCGGTGAACGGTGAACGGTAACCAGCGACCGGCGACCGGCGACCGGCGACCGGCGACCGGCGACTGGCCCAGCGCGCCAGACCTGAGACGACTGCAAACGCCCGAGGTCCGAACCGCAGCAGCAATCGGACAACATCAACGGCGGAACCGCAGCAGCAATCGGGCAGTCTCAACGGCACATCGCCCGGGGTCCAAACCGGCAGCGGCAACCAATAGCCATCAACGGCAACCCACCGAGGCTGAAACCGGCGGCCACCGGCAGCACAGCAACAACCTCCGCCGCCGAGATTGTCAGTCCCCTGTCTGGGTTTTCGGTTCGTTCCCCTCGGTCACGTCGGCAGGGCTTTGCCTACAGTGCCGCCGACCGGGTGTCCAGTCCACGCTGTACGCAACCGCCGCCAACACCTCAAAAGTAAGCGCGTGGACTTGACACCTGGGCGGCGGCACTGTACCCGTAGGGCTGCCGACGTGACCGAGGGGAACGAACCCCCACCTCACCAACCGCCAGCGCAGGGCCCTGAATGTACCCCCCTATGGAGCCGGCGCCAGTTCCCCGAGGGATCCGAGGCCCTCGCCGGAGGCGCCTGCCTTACCCAGCTTTTGACTTTGATCTTCAGCTCTTAACGGCAGCCCCCGCACCTACCCTCACACTCGCCCCCACCCCAAATCCAACCCCCACCCCAACACCCAAAACCATAGCCCCCCCACCCCGCAAAAACCTCCGAAAAAAGCTCAAAATCCCCGCCACCCCATAAGCCCAAGAAGCGCTGTACTCCGTCGGATTATCCTTGACAAACAACGGATGCCCCGGCGCCCCAGCGCTCCTCAACAACATCTGCCCGATCACCCCCCGCGCCGCACCCCAATACTTCTCATCATCATCATGCACAGCAACATCAATCAACATGTTACCAACCCCAGCCAACCCACAACACTGAATCGGCTTATCAATCCGCGGCACCAACGCAATACACGCATCAGCAGCCCGCCGCGCAGCAGCGACGTACCTCGCGTCCCCCAAACAATCACCAGCGAACAACAACGTCGACGCAATCCCCGACAGCCCCTGACACCACGAAGCAGCCAACGGTGCGGTAGTAGGCCGTCGCGACTTCACCGCCAGCCGATCAGCCCTCTCCATCAAATCCCGCGCCCGCTCATCAGCCGCCGCCAAAATCCTCGCATCGCCCAGCCGAGCGCCGATCGCGACGAGCGCCTCCACTGTCCCCGCCAGGCCGTGTCCCTTCGCCGCCGACGGTTCGACCCCGGCCAGCTCCGGCAACACACCCGGCTGTGACCGCTCATCGGGCACGGTGTTCGCCAGCACGTGTTCAGCACAGCACCGCGCCACATCCAGATGCTCGGGCCGGCCATCCAGATCATGCAGCAGCAAGTGCCCAAGCCCCACGCCCGAAGCGCCGCTGATCAAATCGCAGTACTCAGGCTTCCACTCAACATCAATCCGCGACTCCACTCCCGCCCTCACCCCCGCCCCCGCACCCACTCCCGCCGACGCACCCACCCCCGTCGACGCACCCACTCCCGCCGCCGCCCTCACCCCCGCCGCCGCACCCGCACCCGCACCCGCTTCCGCATCCACCCGCGCCACCCCCGCGTCCGCCGCTACCTCCACCCCACCCGCCAACCTCCGCAAAGCACTAACCCGAAACAAATCAAGCCCCGTCCTCCCAGTCCACAACCCCGGCCCCAACCGCACAACATCAGCCCCCCGCTCACTGAACCTCACCAACTCCTCCACCAACTTCCCAACGCCCTCCCCACTCCCACTCCCAACCCCACTCCCACGCCCACTCCCAACCCCATCTCCGTCCCCATCCCCCAAATGCTCCAACAACTCCAACCCAATCCCCGCCCCACCCCGATACACACACCCATCAACCGCAACCTTCTCGTACCGAGGCACCTCCCCCAACACCCTCCACGTCTGCCCCACCAAGTCACCCAGTAGATTCCCCGCGATCTCCGCCACCAGCCCATCACTCACCGCCGCCGGCCGCGGCAACGCCGTCCGCGTCGGCCGCCCACCCCCGAACTCCCCCGCCGCCATCAACCGCGCCGCCTCGTGCGTCCGCTCGTCATCCATACTCAGCAGATCGCAGATCAGCCCCACCACCCCATCCGGAGCCGGCCCCCGCCTGGCGCGGATCATCCTCAGCGCCACCCATCGCGGCTCATCAGAATCCTTACTCAGCACCACCGGTGGCAGCGCCGTCCACGCGTAGATCAACGTCGTCCCCAGCGCCAGCAGGTCATCCCCGGTCGTCGGTTCCTGGCTCCGGAACTGGCGTGCCGACGAATATCCCGACGTCCCGCCCGGCAGATGCAGCCCGTTGAACCCGGCCAGTCCCAAATCAATCAGGTTCGCGTCGCCGTCCGGGCCGACGACCACGTTGCGCGGATTCAGATCGCGGATCAGCACCCCTCGCTCGTGCACCGCCAGGATGATCGCCGCCATGCGCTGTGCCAGACGCTCCAGCGTCCGTCCCGGCACGGCCTCCGGCTCGTCCGCCGCGGCGTACCGGCCGTGCTCCATGACGTCATCAGCCAGGTTGAAGCGGCCGACGTCGCGCGTCACCAGGAACTCGTCGGCATCGGCGCGGAAGTGGTCCACGAATCCCGCGACGCCCTCCACGCCCTCCAGTGCCGCCAGTACCCGCCGCTCGTTGCGCACCCGCAGCCGGGTGTCGACGCCGTCCTCGCCCTCGTCGACCAACGCCCGCGACTGCTTGACGATGACCCGGCCCCCGTCGCGCAGGTCCACGGCGCGCATGACGTCGCCGCGACCGGCGTGCACGATGCCGCCGTCGATCTCGAAATGATCGCCCAACCGCGTCGGCGGGATCGACAGCGTCGACGAAGCCAAGAAGACCGCGGGCTTTTCGCCCCCACCCACCCCACCAACCGGGCCCGCCCCACCAACTACCCCACTCATCGCACCAACCGGCCCCACCGCACCAACCGGCCCATCCCCACCCTGCCCCGTGAACGGATCCACCACCCACCCCGGCTGCCGGTACCGCAACGTCGCCTGCGCCGGGAACTCCTCACCATCCGGCCCGGTCAGCGTCATGACCAGCTTGCCCTGCGCATCGGCGGTCCACGGCTTGTCGATCGGCCCGTACCGGTAGTACACCGGCGCGTCGGGCGCCACCCGCCGGTCGCTGAGCACGCGCGGCGCCGCGCGTCCGCGCAGCAGCTCCGCCAGCAGCAGTCCGACCTCGCGGACGCGGTCCTGCTCGGGGTAGACCGTGAACGCCTTCCCGATCGAGGAGGGGGTGGTGGTCCCGTCGTTCATCCGCGCCAGCGCCTCGCCGGAGCGGGCGATCTTGAAGGCGCAGCCCTCGGCCAGCAGCGCCGGGACGATCGCGTCGGCGGTCGTGCCCAGGGTGGCGATCCGGGCTGAGACGTGCAGCTTCCACCCCTGCTCGGGGATCCGGGACCCGCGTGGGCGAACCATCAGCCAGACCGGTCCGGGCTGGAGCCGGATCGCGGTGCCGGCCCTCTCGGCGTGCCCGACGATCAGGGCCTCTACCTCTTCCGCCGACAGTCCGCCGTTCATGTCGACCGTTCCTTCTTCCGTGGAGCCTTTGGTGCCGTCGTAGCCAGAAGCCTGTGAAGCCTGAGGAGCCTAAGAAGCTCGGGAAGCTAGAAAGCCTGAGAAGCTAAAAAGCCCGAGAAGCCTGGAAAGCTCTGCGAATCATGCGTTCTACCAGGGAATCCTGGTGGCGAAGAACCACTGGCTCACATCATCGTCGCAGCAATGCGGGCACTGGGTATGATCACGGCTGGCGTCCACCAATCCGCTGAACGCGGCGTCCACGTCCAGATCCTCGGTGGCGGTCTCGCGCGGCTCCAACTCGAGCAGTTCGGTCATCGTCGGCTCCCTCAGGACAGGGCGGCTGATGTGCGGACTCTGCTCTGTCTAACCAGCCATGGGGCAGGCGTCAATAGGTGATCCACTACGATCTAGGCAGGCGCCGGTGGCGCGTCACGGCGTCGGCCACGGCCCTCCGCGACCAGCATCAAAACCATGACAACCGTGAGGCCCAGCAATTGGGCGGCGGACGCGGCGCGGGCCAGCGGGACCGTGGCGAGCACAGCGAGGATACCGACCGCCCGGTAGCGCATAGGCGCGATCCCCAGACTCCATCGGAAGCACAGGTCGCCGACCAGGAATACCGCCACCCCTCCGGCCAGTGCGACGGCCGGCGCGGCGGGCAGTTCGTGCGCGAGGTGACCGATCGCCTTTTTCAGGCCGGCGGACAGGAACGCGATGCCGAGCAGCATCGGGATGAAGCTGTAGTAATACGCGAGCATGCCCAAGCGAAAGCGTTTGATGCCGGTGGCGGCGCCCAGGGCGTGCTCGGCGGCGGACTCGTCGGCGTCGAAGTAGGACCACCACAGGGTCGCGGCCAAGGCGAGCGCCAGGGCTATCCCCGCAGCGAGGGTCCAGTCCAGGTGCGACTCCTCGGCGCCGTGGCCGATGGCGACGATCGACTCGCCGAAGGCGATGATCAGCAGCAGGCCGTGCCGTTCGACGAAGTGCGCCGGGTCCAGTTCGCCCACGTGCTCGGTGACGGCGGCGCGGCCGTCGGCGTATTCGCCGGTGATGCGGCTGGAGACGATCGGTGCCAGCTGCTGGAGCAGCACCGCCGCCAGCCACAGCAGATCGCTCGGGACGCCGTCGACGGCGCCGGCGGCCGTGACGCACCCGGCCGCGACCAGGTTCGGGATGGCGAAAGCGAGGACGTACTTGCCGTGCACGAGCGCGTAGAGGGTGCTGTGGACGGCGGTGACCAGGACGAAGGCCAGCCCGAAGGCGACGCCGTCGCTGGTGAACACCTTCGGCACCGCCAGCGCGCACGTGAGGAACCCGAACATGCCGGCCACGAGCACGACGCGGCGGGCCAGGGTCTCCGGCGGCACCTGGTTGGTGAGGTAGGCGTAGGCGCCGTACATCCAGTACAGGACGGAGAAGATCAGCAGCACGCGTCCGGCCTGCGCGAACGACAGGTCGTCGGCCAGCAGCACTGTGAGCTGGGTGATGGTGAAGACGAAGACCAGGTCGAAGAACAGCTCAAGAGTGCTCACGCGGCGCGGAACACCGTGCGGAACGATGTGCGGAACGCCGTGCGGGACGCCATCCGGGACAACGCGCGGAACGCCATCCGGGGAAACAGCTTCCCCGGCCGGATCACCGCCCCCGGCCTCGTGGCGTTCGACAGGGGCGGATGGCGTGGCGGTCATGGTCTCCCCCTGGTTCGGCTCCGGCGCGGCCCTTCACCCTAACCGCGGAGCGACCCGGTGATCATCACTCGTTCAGCGCAGCACCCGTACTCGTTCGAGGGATGATCGGGCGTGTCGCTTGCAAAGTCCGTGTAAGCGTCACGCACGGGATGTCCACCGGCGCACTTCTGCGTCTACACCGCGAAGGTGGCGTCCGAGGGCGGCAGGATCTTCGCGTTCTACCATTGCGGCACCACCACCAGCGCCTCAGCCCCTCTCCAACCGCTCCCCAAGCCGCTGCTTGGCCTCCGGCCACTCGTCCTTCAGCATCGAGAAGTACACGCTGTCGCGCCACGTGCCGTCCGGCCGCAGCCGGTGCCGCCGCAGCACGCCCTCCGGCCGCGCGCCGAGGCGGGCGATCGCGTTCTGCGAACGCTGGTTCATGTGGTCGGTCTTCCACTGCACGCGACCCATGCCGAGGTCCTCGAAGGCGTGGGTGAGCAGCAGGAGCTTGGACTCGGTGTTGACCGCGCTGCGCCAGTAGGCGCTGCCGTACCAGGTCCATCCGATCTCCAGCCGCTCGTCGATCGGGCTGATGTCCAGGTAGGTGGTCCAGCCGATCGCACGGCCGCTCTCCAGCAGAATGACGGCGAACGCAACGTAGGCCTCGTTGTCGAGGATCGTGTCCAGCTTCTCGCCGAGTTCGGCCTCGGTCCGCGGCGTCGGCCCGCCCTGCCACTGCCACACGGCGTCGTCGTTGCCGCCGGCCGCGAACAGGTCGGACAGGTGGTGGCGTGTCAGCGGTTCCAGACGCACGTGGCGGCCGGTCAGGGTCACGGGTGCGGGAGTCTTCGCAGGCATGATCGAAAGTCTACGAAAGTATTGAACTAGCGGCAAGTACATTTTGCACTAGTTCAATAGTCCAGCGCGCGCCCACAGGTCAGGCTTCGAGCTCCACACCGGCACCGGCGATCAGCAGATCGAGCGCGGCCGGATAGGCACTGTCGTTCATCCGCGCCACCAGCAGCGGCGCGGCGGCCGCGATATGGGGATGGGTCTCGGCCGGCAGCCGCGCGTACGTCGCCCGCCATTGCCGCTCGTCCGCCTCCCGGGCCTCGTCCGGCAGCGCGAGCGAGGCCGCGTCCAGGGCGGCGAAGGCCAGCGTCTGGTCGATGAAGGCGTGGTAGACGCGGGCAGCCGCGGCGTCGCGGAACCCGGCACGGTGCAGGATGCCGAGTATCGTCTCGTCGGCGTCGATCTCGTGGGAGCGCCCTGACACCCGGTTCGCGGTGAGCTGCGCGGCCTGCGGATGCGCGAGGTAGGCGCGGTGGACGCGGGTGCCGAGCGTGCGCAGGTCCGCACGCCACTCGCCGGTCGGCTCCCATGCCGTCGAGCGCCTGGTGGATCAGCTCGTCGGCGATCGCGAGCACCAGGTCGTCCATGCCCGCGAAGTAGCGGTAGACGGCGCTGGGGTCGGCGCCGAGGGCCAGGCCGAGACGGCGGGCCGACAGGCCGTCGGCGCCGTGCTCGGCGAGCATGCGCAGAGCGGTCGCGACGATCAGGTCGTGGGTCAGCACCGTCCCCTGCTTCGTGGGGCGGCGTCGGCGCCGGGCGGTCTCGGGGGTCACCGGTTTCGGGGGCATGGCGGCAGCCTAGCCCTTATGCCAACACCATTGACGTTAAATCGGGGCGGCGGTTCCATCTGGGCATGCGCATCCTCCTCGTGGGCGCCGGCGGTGTGGGCACCGCCGTGACCCGCATCGCCGCCCGCCGTCCCTTCTTCGAGCTGCTGGTGGTGGCCGACTACGACCCGGCGCGCGCCGAGGCGGCGGTCGCCGCCCTCGACGGCGACGCGCGCTTCGTCGCGGCGCGTGTCGACGCCTCCGACCGCGACGCCGTGCGCGCACTGCTCGCCGAGCACCGCTGCGACGTGCTGCTGAACGCCACCGACCCCCGCTTCGTACTGCCGCTGTTCGAGGCCGCGCTGGCCGCCGGCGCCGACTACCTGGACATGGCGATGTCGCTGTCGCACCCGCATCCGGAGCGGCCGTACGCCGAGTGCGGCGAGAAGCTCGGCGACGCCCAGTTCGCGCGCGCCGCCGAGTGGGAGCGGGCCGGCCGGCTGGCGCTGGTCGGCATCGGCGTGGAGCCGGGTCTGTCCGACGTCTTCGCCCGCCACGCCGCCGACGAGTTGTTCGACGAGATCGACGAGATCGGCGTCCGCGACGGCGCGAACCTGACGGTCGAGGGCTACGATTTCGCGCCCTCGTTCAGCATCTGGACGACGATCGAGGAGTGCTTGAACCCGCCGGTGGTCTACGAGCGGGACCGCGGCTGGTTCACCACGGCGCCGTTCAGCGAGCCGGAGGTGTTCGAGTTCCCGGACGGCATCGGCCCGGTGGAGTGCGTGAACGTGGAGCACGAGGAGGTGCTGCTGGTCCCGCGCTGGGTCGACGCCAAGCGGGTGACGTTCAAGTACGGCCTCGGCGAGGACTTCATCAGCAAGCTGCGGACGCTGCACGACCTCGGCCTGGACCGGACCGAGCCGGTGACGGTCGGCAGCGACCGCGGCGCGGTGGCCGTGTCGCCGCGCGATGTGGTCGCCGCGTCGCTGCCGGACCCGGCGACGTTGGGCCCCCGGATGCGCGGCAAGACCTGCGCCGGGACGTGGGTCACGGGGACCAAGGACGGTGCTCGGCGCGAGGTGTATCTCTACCACGTGGTCGACAACGAGTGGTCGATGCGGGAGTACGGATCGCAGGCGGTGGTGTGGCAGACGGCGATCAACCCGGTGGTGGCGCTGGAGCTGCTCGCGACAGGCGCATGGAGCGGAGCCGGGGTGCTGGGGCCGGAAGCTTTCGCGCCGCAGCCGTTTTTGGACCTGCTGGTGGAGTACGGGTCGCCGTGGGGGATGCGCGAGGACGGCTGACGGCTGACGGCTGACGCCTAACGCCTGACGCCTGACGCCTGACGCCTGACGCCTGACCCTGACGCCCGGCGGCCCGGTCCGGAGATTCGCCCACACGCGAATCTCCGGACCAGCTCGCTAGCGCCAGACGTCGGCGTTCTCAGCCGCGTACGCGTCCAGGCTGCGAGCCGCGCCGCCAGTGACCCGCTCCACGACATCGGTCACCGGCGCGTTCGTGCCTTCCAGCATCAGGTCGTACAGCCCGCGCTGCCAGATGATCGCGCGCTCGCCGACGCCGGCGGTGCGCAGGTTCTCGGCGGCCTGTTCGTGGCTGATCGGCCGGAAGGCCAGTTCCCTGCCGCTCGCGGCGCTGATGGTCTTCAGCGCCTCGGCATATGTCAGGCTCTGTGGGCCGGTGATGTCGTAGACCTGGCCGGCGTGGCCGTCCTCGGTCAGCGCCACGGCCGCGACCTCGGCGACGTCGCGGGTGTCGACGAAGCTCAGCGCGGCGTCGGCGGCCGGGAGTTCCAGGACGCCCTGCTCCCGGATCCCGGCGGCGAACCCGCCGCCGAAGTTCTGGTGGAACCAGTTCGGGCGCAGGATGGTCCAGTCCTTGCCGGAAGCGCGGACGTCGCGTTCCCAGTCGGCCATCATGACCTCCGGCGGCAGCCGGTCGGCGCCGAGGACCGACAGCAGCACGACGCGCCGCAGGCCGGCGGCGACCGGGTCGGCGAGGAGTTCGCCGACCAGGACCTCGCCGACGGGCTCGCCGGTGGGGCCGACGATGTAGAGGCCGTCGACGCCGTCGAGCGCCGGGGCCCAGGAGGCGCGGTCGGCCCAGTCGAAGCGCACGGGCCGGACCGCGGCATCGGCGGCCTCCGTCCCCGGCGTCCGGCTGCCGGCCGCCACCTTCGCCCCGCGCGCGACCAGCGCCTCCACCACCGCGCGTCCGGTCTTGCCCGTCGCACCGATCACCAGGACAGTCATCGTCATCAGCTCCCTGCTCCGCTGCACTCTCGCTTGCGCACCCCACGCTAGAGCGGCAGCTCCGGATGATGAATGTCGTCGAATCCTGAAAACATGTCCAAGCGTCCGGACCGAGGGTTACCATCCCCACCATGGACGTCCTCACCGACGCGCTGGCCGCCATGCGCGTCGGCCACACCCGCTCGGCCCGCACCGAAGTCCGGGCGCCGTGGGGCCTGCGCTTCCCGGCGGTCGGCGGGACGACGTTCCACGCCCTCCTCCGCGGAAGCTGCTGGATCCTCCCGCCCGACGGCGATCCGGTGCCGATGGAGCCCGGCGACGTGGTGTTCCTGCGGCACGGCAGCACCGTCTCGCTGGCCGACGACCCGGCGAGCCCGCTGCGGGACTTCCGGCCGGGCCGGTGGCGGCCGGGCCAGCTGATCGGGCGGGTGGACGTGGACGGTCCGGGCGAGCGGTCGCTGCTCATCTGCGGCGCGTACCAGCTCGGCCGGAGCCGTCCGCATCCGCTGCTGGCCGCGCTGCCGGAGGTGCTGCACCTGCGGGCCGGCGAAGGCCCCGGGCTGGCCGCGACCGTCGCGCTGCTCGGCGAGGAGCTGGAGCAGGGCCGGCCGGGTCAGGACGGCGTGGTGCCGGCGCTGGTCGACGCGATGCTGCTGCTGATCCTGCGGGCCTGGATCGATCGCGGGGCGGCCGAGCCGGGGGCCGGGAACGGGCCCGGGGCCGGGAACGGGCCCGGGGCCGGGAACGGGCCCGGGGCCGGGAACGGGCCCGGGGCCGGGAACAGGAATGGGAACGGGCCCGGGGCCGGATCGGCGGCGGGCTGGCCCGGCGCGCTCACGGACGCGGCGGTCGGAAGCGCCCTGCTGGGCCTGCACGAGGACCCGGCGCGCGCATGGACCGTCGCGGAGCTCGGGGCGCGGGCCGGGCTGAGCCGCTCGGCGTTCGCGCAGCGGTTCACGGCGCTGGTCGGCGAGCCGCCGCTGGCCTACCTGACGTGGTGGCGCATGACGCTGGCCGGGCGGCTGCTGCGCGAGTCCGACGCGCCGTTGAGCGCGGTGGCCCAGCGTGTGGGCTATTCCTCGGAGTTCGCGTTCGCGAAAGCGTTCAAGCGGGAGTACGGAATCGCGCCGGGACGGTACCGGCGGGAGCCGGAGTCCGTATGACCTCTATATGAGGTCTGTATGAGCTCCGTATAAGAGGACACCTTTATTACCCGGCAGAGGCCGGAAACCCAGCGCCGCCCCCGGCTCAGGATGCGGGGGCGGCGCTGTCGGTCGCCGCTCCGGCTCAGGATTTCGGAGCGGCGGCCCCGGCGTCGCCCCGGCTCAGGATTTCGGGGCGGCTCCGGTGTGTCGCCCCGGCTCAGGATTTCGGGGCGGCACGGTCTCGGGCGGCCGGCGGGCCGCGCTGCGGGTGGTCGGGTGGTCAGGGTGCCGGCCGTCAGGCCGCCGGGACATCACCGGCCTCGTCGGCGCCCGCGGGCATCGTGATGACGACTCCGAGCTCCTGTCGGATGGCATGGGCCGCGGCGCCGAACACGAGACTGTGGGTACCCAGAGTTGAGGAACGTAGTACCAGCTGTTCGAATCCGGACATCACCCGCAGCGCGAGCAGGTCGTTGACGGCGCGCATCAGCGGCGGTCCCAGCGGGTCGGCGGCGATCGGGCCGCCGAGGATGAACTCGGTGGCGTCCAGGGTGCCGGCCAGCGTGGACAGCAGCCGGGCGATCTCCTTGGCCGCGCGCCCGACCCGCTCGGTGAGGGCCCGGGAGTCCTGGTCGTCGCCGCCGGCCAGGTAGGCGGCCACGGCCTGGTCGGTCGCGTCGCCCCGGATCGTGGGCTGCGCGGCGACCGTCTCCAGGCAGCCGATCAGGCCGCAGTGACAGCGCAGCGAGGTGCCGATGTCGATGTGGCCGATCTCGCCGCTGCGGAACGCGCCGCCGTGGTAGAGGCGGCCGTCCAGGACGATGCCGGCGCCGATGCCGGTCCCGATCCAGAGCACCACCACGGTGTTGACGCTGTCGGTGGACAGCGCCACCTCGGACAGCGCCACCGCGTTGGCGTCGTTGACGACGTGCACCGGCAGGCCCTCGCAGAGCTCGGAGAGCTCGTGGCCCAGCGAGACCATGTGCCAGCCGTAATTGACCGCCGCGCGGATCACGCCGTCGTCGCCGACGATGCCCGGCACCGCGACCCCGACGCCGGTGACCCGGCCCCGGACCGGCTCGGCCATCCGGTGCACCATCCCGGCCACCGAGTGCAGCGCGGGCGCGTCCAGCGGGCGCGACACGGTCTCGGTGGCCTCGCGGTGGCCGTTCAGGGTGAAGCGGCTGGCGGTGATCCGCTCGTTGGCGACCTGCACGCCGATGAACCGGTGGTGGGCGTCGTCCAGGTCCAGCAGCACCCGCGGCTTGCCGACCGGCTGCGCCTCGCGCCCGGCCTCGCGCACCAGCCGCCGCTCGATCAGGTCCGCGACGATCTCCGACACCGTCGCCGTGGGCAGCCCGGTCTCCCGGATCACGTCGGTGCGCGAGAACCGGCCACCGCCCGCCGCGACGCACTGGAGCACCAGCACGTCGTTGCGCGCCCGAAGAGAACTCTTTGTCCCCTTCTGGGTGAACCGGAGCTGCGTCACCGCCGCCCCCCTTCTTGCATCGTTCATCGATGAAACATCGCGGGAACTGTAGGGCGGCCGGACTAACGCGGTCAAGGGGACATGCCGCACATCGCGGGGACCAGCACCGACGCGAGGCCCTCGATGAGACGGCGGGCCCGCGGCAGATCCACTTCGCCCGAACAATCGGAGACCGATGAATGGGCGGGAGTGAAGCAAGGCAATGAATTGGTCTAGTCCCTTGACGCGGCCATTGGTCTAGTCCACGCTCCTGGCAGCGGGGTCGCTTGGACATCGATCGATGAGGAGACCTGATGGTCACCAGCACACCACCCGGGCAGTCCCGCCGGATAGCGGCGGGCGCCCTGTCCGCGCTCGCCGCCGGGGCCCTGGCCACCGCCGGCATCGCCCTGGCCGCCACCGGCGCCAGCGCCGCGGACGCGAATCTGGTCTCGAACCCGGGCTTCGAGACCGGCACCCTGGCCGGCTGGACCTGCACCGCCGGCAGCGGATCGGTGGTCGGCAGTCCGGTCCACTCCGGCACCCACGCCCTGGCCGCCGCCGCGACGTCCTCCGACGACGCCCAGTGCACGCAGACCATCAGCGTGCAGCCGAGCTCGTCCTACACGCTGTCGGCCTGGGTCCAGGGCAACTACGTCTACCTGGGCGCGACCGGGACCGGCACCACCGATCCCAGCACCTGGAGCACCAACGGCGCCTGGAACCAGCTCACGACGTCCTTCACCACCGGGGCGTCCACCAAGAGCGTCACCATCTACACCCACGGCTGGTACGGACAGGGCACGTACTACGCCGACGACGTCAGCCTGACCGGCCCGGCCGGCGGCGGCTCCTCCAGCAGCCCGCCCACCACGCCGAGCACCTCCTCCCCCAGCACGTCGCCGACGACGCCCCGGACCTCGCCCTCGACGTCCCCCTCCACGTCGCCGTCGACCTCGCCGTCGACCTCACCGTCCACGTCGCCGTCCACCTCCCCCTCGACCAGCCCGCCCCCGAACAACGGCGCCTACGCCCACCCGGCCTACTTCATGCCGCTGGAGAACAGCCCGCAGACGATGGCCGCCATCGTGGCCGCCGGCGAGAACCAGCTCAACCTGGCGTTCGTCCTGGACTCCGGCGGCTGCACGCCGGCCTGGGGCGGCCTGAGCACCAGCACCGTCGCCGCCGACACCACCGTGCTGGCCGACGTCAACGCCATCCGCGCCGTCGGCGGCGACGTGGCAGTGTCCTTCGGCGGATACAACGGCAACGAGCTCGGCTCCACCTGCGGCAGCGCCTCCGCGCTGGCCGCCGCCTACCAGCAGGTGGTCAACAAGTACCAGCTGAAGCACGTCGACTTCGACTACGAGAACACCGCGCTGGACAGCAACACCGCGGTCCGCTTCGGCGCCATCAAGATCCTGGAGGCCAACAACCCCACCCTGAAGGTCTCCCTCACGATCCCGATGACCACCATCGGCTTCCCGGGCTCGGGCACCGACGAGATCAAGCAGGCAGTGGCGAACGGCGCCCGCCTGGACGTCATCAACATCATGGACTTCGACACCGGCCTGACCGCCGGCACCGAGGTGGCCCAGACCGAGACCATCGCCAACGACGCGATCGCCCAGCTCCAGACCATCTACGGCTGGACCGCCGCGCAGGCCTGGTCGCACCTCGGCCTGCAGATCATGAACGGCCACACCGACCAGCCCTCGGAGCTGTTCACGCAGAGCGACTTCACGGCCCTGCTGAACTTCGCCAAGGCCAACCACCCGGCGTGGTTCGCCTACTGGTCGGTGAACCGGGACCGGGCCTGCGACCCGAGCGTCCCGCACAACTGGGCCGACGGCACCTGCTCCAGCGTGGCGCAGAACCCGTGGGACTTCACGAAGATCCTGGTGCAGTACAACGGGTGACCCGGCGGGCATGACCCCCTGAATCCCCGCGCTGGAGCGGCAGCGGGGACGAGCGGGCGCCGAGGACCGGGGAGGTCCGCGGCGCCCGCGTCCGTGCGCACCCCCATTAGTACCCTGAGTTGGCTACCCTGGCCGGATGACCACCGCAGCCTGGGTAGCCGCGATAGCCCTCGCCGACCCGGTTCCGCCGCTGCCGGCCCTCCGCCCGCTCCCCCGGCCCGCGGCGGCCGTCCTGGAAGCGGTCGCGGCCCCGCCCCGCCTGGTCGCCCACCTGCGAGCGGTCCACGACGTCGCCGCCGAACTCGTCGCCTGGACCGCGACCCGCCCGGTCCCCCTGGGCCTGGACGAGGACGCCGTCCTCTTCGGCGCCGCGACCCACGCCGCTTTCGACGACGCCACCGGCCTGGAGGACCTCCTGGTGAGCCTCGCCGACGCGGTGTGGAAGGGCAAACGCCGGACCGACCTCGAAGACCTCGTCGTCGCCCGCCTCGCGGCCGCGAGCGGCCGGCCGGTCTGGGACGAGTTCCTCGAACTCGACGACGTCCTCACCCGGATCGCCGACGAGGCTGACGGCCGCCTGGCCTTCCAGATGGCCTATCCGCTCACTGCGAAGCCCTGAGGGTCAACGCCCGCGCACGAAGTCGACGATGTGCACAGCCTTGGTCCGGCACTTGGACTTGCGCAGCCCGGTCTGGAGCTGGCGCAGACACCCCGGATTGACGGCGATCACGAGATCCAGGTCGGCGGCCTCGATCTCCGCGATCTTCTTCGCCAGGATCGCCTTGCTCTCCTTCTTGCGGACCAGCGCGTACGTGCCCGCCGCGCCGCAACAGGACCCTGCCGAAGGCAGCTCGACGTAGGTCGCCGCGCGGCCGAGCAGCTCGCGCGGCTCCCTCCACACCCCGAGGCCGTTGCGCAGGTGGCAGCTGTCCTGGAGGCCGACCCGCAGCGGACGCTGTTCCAGCTCGGCGTTCTTCACCAGCCACTCCGAAGCCTCGACGACCCGCTCCCGGCCGATCACGTCGGCCAGGTGCGCCGCGCAGCCTCCGCTGGTGGTGACGATCATGCCGGGGAGCCGCTCGCCGAGCTCGCGCGCCAGGTCCCGGCCCTTCTCAAGCTCGCCGTTGTGCGCGTGGAGCGCGCCGCAGCAGCCCTGGTCCGGATCGACCGCGAGGTCCGGGTCCAGCGCGGCCAGGCTGCGGCTGACCGACGGGAACAGCGCCCGCTCGAAGCACCCGAGCATCAGAGTGCGCTGTCCGGACGCCCCGGCTCCTGCTCCGGCCCCGGTGTCTGCTCCGGGCCCGGTCTCTGCTCCGGCCCTGGTCTCTGCTCCGGCTCCGGGCCCTGCTCCGAGTCTGACTCCGACTCCGGCTCCAGCTCCGACTGCCGCCCCGCTCGCGGGAACGCGCGTCCGCTTACGCGCGCTGCGCCGCACCGTGCCGAGAATCCGCAGCACCCACTTGCGATTCGCGACCAGGAGCAGCGGCCGGACGATCCACGGCCGCCCGCGGCCGCGCCACTGCTCGTCGCGCCATTCCTCCAGCAGGTGTCCGTACTGGACCCCGGCCGGGCACACGGTCTCGCAGGCCCGACACCCCAGGCAGAGCGAGGACTCCTCGGCCAGCGTGTCGTCGTCCGGGGCCAGGTCCCCGGTCTCCAGCAGCCGCATCAGCGTGATCCGGCCGCGCGGTGAGGACTGCTCCTGTCCGGTCATCGCATAGGTCGGACACGCCGGAAGACAGAACCCGCAGGAGATGCAGGCGTCGAGCAGGTCCTTGCTGAACACCCCGCGGCCGGCCGGCCCGCGCGGCGAAGGCTCCTCGGTCATGACCCCAGCTTCCCGGGGTTGAGCAGACCGAGCGGGTCGAACGCGCTCTTGATCCGGCGCAGCAGCGCCATCTGCTCCGGCCCCAATCGGTGTTCCAGGTACGGCAGTTTCGCCGCCCCCACGCCGTGCTCGCCGGTGATCGTACCGCCAAGATCCACCGCGCGGCGGAAGATCTCGTCGAAGGCGGCCATCGCGGCGTCGGTCTGGGCCGGGTCGTCGCCGTCCACCACGGCGGTGGGGTGCAGGTTGCCGTCGCCGGCGTGGCCGAACGTGCCGATGCGGACGCCGTGCCGCTCGGCGGCGCCGGCGACGAACGCGACCATCTCGGCCAGCTTGGGCCGGGGCACGGTGACGTCCTCCAGGATCGTCATACTGCCGCTGCGAGCCAGCGCCGGCAGGTTGCAGCGGCGGGCCGCGAGCAGGTCCTCGGCGGCGGCCACGGACTCGGCCAGCTCGATATGCGTCGCGCGCTTGCCGCAGACCTCGGCCATCCGGGCCAGCGAGCGGTCGACCGCGTCCGGTTCGCCGTCGTCGCCGAACAGCAGCAGCGCCCCGGCGTCGCGGCGCAGGCCCAGCCGGGCGAAGTCCTCGACGGCGGCGATGCAGACGGTGTCCATGAACTCCAGCGTCGCCGGGGCCGGACCGTTGGCGACGATGTCGCGCACCGCCTCGGAGGCGTCGGCCATGGTCTCGAAGTAGGCGACGCCGTAGCGCGCCGCCGCCGGGTTCGGGACCAGGGCCATGGTGATCTCGGTGAGCACCGCGAGCGTGCCCTCGGAGCCGACCAGCAGGCGGGTCAAGTCGTAGCCGGCGACGTCCTTCACCAGGCGGCCGCCGGTGCGGATCACCTCGCCGTCGGGAAGCACCGCCTCCAGGCCCAGCACATACTGCCTGGTTACCCCGTATTTCAGCCCTCGCAGACCCCCGGCGCAGGTCGCCACATTGCCGCCGACCGTGGAAGCCTCCTTGCTGCCCGGGTCCGGCACATAGATCAGGCCTTCGGCGGCGGCCGCGCGGTTCAACGCCCCGGCGGTCACCCCGGGCTGGCAGACCGCCAGCATCTCGTCGCGGCTGACCTCCTTCAGCTCGGTCATCCGCGTCGTGGACAGCACGATGCCGCCGGACAGCGGCACCGTCGCCGCGCACAGGTTCGTGCCGGCGCCGCGAGTGGTCACCGGAAGCCGGTGCTTCGTCGCGATCCGCAGCACGCCGGACACCTCCTCGGTGGTCACCGGCTGCACGACGACGTCCGGCGCACGCCGGAACAGCGGGGTGGCGTCCCGGCCGTAGGCGGCGAGCGCTCCGGGCTCGGTGAGCACGCGGTCCCCGAGAAGGGCCTTGAGATCGGCTGCGGCGGCGGTCGGGAGGGGCACGGCGGTCGGCATGGGCCCCAGCCTTCCAGACCGATCAAAGCGATGGTCGTCCAGGAGTGGGTAGCCTGATCGGCGCGACGGTGGGAGCGATGGCGTGAGCTGGGAAGAGGTGGCGGCGGAGTGAACGTCGAAGCGGGCAAGGCGGTCGCCGCCGACGGCACCGTGATCGCTCATCAGAGCGCGGGCCGCGGCGCGCCGTTGGTGCTGCTGGCCGGGCAGTCGAACAACCATCACTGGTGGGATGGCGCGCGCGGCGACTTCGAGGACGCCGGATACCGGACGACCACCCTCGACTGGCGCGGGGTCGGCGGCTCCGACAAGCCCGACGAGCCGTACACCACGCGGGGGTTCGCGGCCGACGTCGTCGCCGTGCTCGATGATCTGGGTATTGCCAGAGCCCATGTCTACGGCACCTCGATGGGCGGCCGGGTCGCGCAGTGGCTCGCCGCCGACTTCCCGGACCGGGTCGGCGCGCTGGTGCTGGGCTGCACGTCGCCGGGCGGCCCGCACGCGGTCGAGCGGGACAAGGGCATCCGCCGGACGCTCGCCCAGGCCGATCGCGAGGCCGCGGAGCGGTTCCTGCTGGAGCTGATGTACACGCCGGAGTGGCTGGCCGCGCACCAGGGCCCGTACTTCGTGCTCGGCGATCCCGAGATGCCGGCGTTCGCGCGCGCCCGGCATCTCGCGGCCAGCGGCAAGCACGACGCGTGGGACGCGCTGCCGGCCATCGCGGCCCCGACGCTGGTGGTCCACGGCACCGACGACGTGTTCAATCCGGCCGCGAACGCGCCGCTGATCGCCGACCGCGTCCCCGGAGCGCGCATGATGCTCATCGAGGGTGCGCGGCACGCCTACTTCGACGAGTTCCGCGCGGTGGCCGGGTCGGCGGTGCTGGAGTTCCTGGCCGGGGCGCCTGAGCCGGGCCGCCCCGCCGGCCGCTGACGGTGGGCGACCGCTCCGCTACTACACGGTTTGTTCGAACCCTTAGTCGAGCGCTTTATCCTGGCTCGGAGTCGTCCGGTCCGTCCGTCGCGTGGACCACGGCCCGGCTGCGGGCCCGCACGAGCCGCTCCAGCACCCCCGGTATGTCGCACGCCGCCACCGGCCGCGAGTAGTGGAAGCCCTGCGCGTAGTCCACTCCGAGCGCGGCCAGACGCCGGGCCTGGTCGGCGGTCTCCACGCCCTCGGCGGTCACCGTCATACCGCTGGCGTGGGCCAGGGCCACCAGGCTGGTGATCACCGACTCGGCGAACCGGTCGCCCTCGGGATCGCCGAGGCCGGCCACGAACGAGGCGTCGATCTTCAGCGCGGTGGCGGGCAGGTGCCGCAGCCGCGCCAGGTTGGAGTAGCCGGTGCCGAAGTCGTCCACGGCTATGCCGATGCCGCGGTCGGCCAGGGTGCGCAGCGTGCCGGGGCCGGGCAGTCGCTCGTCCTCGGCGTCCATCAGGGCGGTCTCGGTGATCTCCAGGCACAGCCGGTCCGCCGGCAGGCCGCTGCCGGCCAGGGCCCGCTCCACGTCGCGGACCAGTCCGGCGTCGCGGACCTGGCGGACGGCGACGTTCACCGCGACCGCCGGGCCGTCCGGCCAGCCGGCGGCGTCCCGGACGGCCTGGTCCAGGACCCAGCGGCCGAGCTCGACGATCGCGCCGGTCTCCTCGGCGACCGGGACGAACTCGGCCGGCTTGAGCAGGCCGCGCTCCGGGTGGCGCCAGCGGACCAGGGCCTCGACGGCCGGCGGCCGGCCGCCGGCCAGCCCGACGATCGGCTGGTACTCCAGGAACATCTCGCCGGCGGCCAGGGCCGCCGGCAGCGCCTGCGCCAGGGCGTAGCGGTGCACCTCGCGGGCGTTGCGGTCCTCGTCGAACAGCGCGTAGTCGGCCTTGCCGGCGGACTTGGCCCAGTAGAGCGTGATGTCGGCGGCGCGCAGCAGCTCGGTGGCGGAGGCCGCGGCGGCCGGGCGCTCCACCAGGCCGGCGCTGGCGGTCACCGAGACGCTGTGGCCGTCCAGCACGATCGGGCGCCGCACCTCGGTCAGGATCCGCTCCAGCACCGGGAACACCGACTCCGGGCCGTGCGTGCGGCGGAACAGCACCACGAACTCGTCGCCGCCCATCCGGGCCACCACGTGGCGGCGCGGGTCGGTGGCGGCGGTGAGCCGGGCCGCCACCTCGGTGAGCAGCCGGTCGCCGGCGTGGTGGCCGAGGGTGTCGTTGACGCCCTTGAAGCCGTCCAGGTCCAGGAAGGCCAGGCCGAGGCGGTCCTCGGGGCCGGCCGAGCGCAGCAGCTCGGCGACCGCGTCCAGCAGCCGGACCCGGTTCGGCAGGCCGGTCAGGGCGTCGTGGGTGGCCTGGTGCCGCAGCTGGTCGGTGGCCAGCCGCCGGGCGGTGACGTCCTCGTGCAGCCCGATCAGCAGCGCCACCTCGCCGTCGTCGTCGCGCACCGCGGTGGTGCGCACGTGCGTCCACACCTCGCCGCCGTCGGCCCGCCGGATCCGGGTGTCGGACTCGGTCTCCACCGCGCGCCCGGCCAGCAGGGCGTCGTAGCCGCGCCAGTACTCGGCCGGGTCGGCGGGGTCGATCAGGTTCCTGATCGGGCGGCCGCGCGCGGTGTAGCCGTCGACGCCGAGCATCTCGGCCAGCGCCGGGTTCACCTCCAGCACCTGGCCGTGCCGGTCGGTGATGACGATGCCGAGCGCGGCGTTGCTGAACACGGTGCGGAACCGCGCCTCGCCGGCCCGGTAGGCGGTGAGCACCGCCTCGTGGATCGAGGCCTGTTCGGCGCGGGTGCGCTCGCGCAGTCCCTCGGCGAAGGCGGCGGCCAGGCCGGCGCGCAGGGCGCTGCGGGTGGCCGGGTGCAGGAACGGCGGGAAGTGGTGGTCCAGCACCTCGACGGTGACGGCGACGCAGGCGCCCTGGAAGCAGTGCGCGTCGATCAGCGCCTTGGCCGCCCGTTCGCCGAGCTCGCGGGCCGGCTCCGGGTCGTCCGGGACCGCCACCAGCTGCTCGGCCAGCGGGCGCACCACGCACAGCGCCTGGTCGTAGCCGAGCGGGGAGGCCGCGGCGGCGGACAGGCCGGTGGCCCAGGCGTGGGCCAGCGTGGCGGCGGGGCCGGACCCGGAGCGGGAGGGGTGCGGGTCGGTGCCGGTATCGATGTCGGTGTCAGTGTCGCTGCCGGTATCAGTACCGGTGCCGGTGTGGTCGCCGGGGCCGAGTACGGATCCGTGGTCGGGCTCGGGCAACGGTTCGGGGCCGTGGTGGCGCTGCGCGGCTATTCGCGGCCGCCATAACTCCGCCTCGCCGGTGCCGGAAAGACCGGACACGGGCTCGGCGCCGCCGATCCCGACCTCAGCGCTGTGCGTCGTCACGTCGTGCCGCCTCTCGCGACGCTCATCAGCCGGCCACGCCGGGCTGCACTGCCACGGTGGCGTAGGAAGCGTATCGTCCGGGGTCAACACCCGCCGCCGCGACCGGTTCGGAGAACGGCGGCGTCGGGGCCTTCGGCTGGGCCTTCATGGGGCGGGCCTTCATGGGGCGGGCCTTCCGCGTTCGAGGCACCCCGGGGTGAGGCGCGCCTGCGGCGTGCCGGCCCGCCGGGCGCCCGCCCGGCGAGCGAACACGTCAACATACTGATCTACATGTTAATCATGTGTCCGGCAAGCCCGTGCACGGCTTCCTTGACCGCTTCGCCCAGGGTGGGATGCGCGTGGATGTTGCGGGCCACCTCATGGACGGTGAGGTCCCACTGCTGCGCCAGGGTCAATTCCGGCAGAAGCTCAGTAACCTCAGGGCCGATCAGGTGCGCGCCGAGCAGCTCGCCGTACTTGGCGTCGCTGATCACCTTCACGAAGCCGACCGCGTCGCCCAGGCCCGCGGCCTTGCCGTTGGCGCTGAACGGGAACTTGGCGGTCTTGACGTCGAAGCCCTCCAGGCGGGCCTGCTCCTCGGTCCAGCCGAAGCTGGCGATCTGCGGCTGGCAGTAGGTGGCGCGCGGCACCATGACGAAGTCGATCTCCATCGTCTCCACCCCGCCGATGGTCTCGGCGGCGATCACGCCCTGGGTCTCGGCCACGTGCGCGAGCATCACCTTGGCGGTGACGTCGCCGATGGCGAAGATGTGCGGGACGTTGGTGCGGCCGCGGCCGTCCACCGCGATCGCGCCGCGCTCGGTGAGCGCCACCCCGGTCTTGTCCAGGCCGTAGCCGTCGACGTTGGGCGCGAAGCCGATGGCCTGCAGCACCTTGTCGGCCTCCAGCACCTGCTGGGCGCCGTCCTTGCCGGTGACCGTGACCCGCACCTTCGGGCCCGAGTCGTCGATGGCCTCCACCCGGGTGCCGGTGAGCACGTCGACCCCGAGCTTGCGGTACTGGCGGGCCAGCTCCTTGGAGACCTCGGCGTCCTCCAGCGGCACCATGCGGTCGAGGAACTCGACGATGGTGACCTTCACGCCGTAGCTGTTGAGCACGTAGGCGAACTCCACGCCGATGGCCCCGGCGCCGGCGATCACGATGCTGCCCGGCAGCTCGGAGCTGAGGATCTGCTCCTCGTAGGTGACCACGCGCTCGGACAGCGAGGTGCCGGGCAGCAGCCGGGTGCGGGTCCCGGTGGCGATGATGCAGTGGTCGAAGGTGACGGTCTCGGTGGAGCCGTCGGACTTGGCGACGCTGAGCGTCCGCTGGTCCAGGAAGGTGCCGCGGCCGTCGTACTCGGTGATGGCGTTCTTCTTCATCAGGTAGTGGACGCCCTTGACCCGGCCGTCCGCGACCTGGCGGCTGCGCTGGAACGCGGCCCCGTAGTCGAAGGTGATCGGACCGTTCGAGGAGATCCCGAACGTCTTCGCCTCATGGGTGATGGTGTGGGCCAGTTCGGCATTGCGCAGCAGCGCCTTGGACGGGATGCACCCGACGTTCAAGCAGACGCCGCCCCAGTAGCGCTCCTCCACGACCGCCACGCGCTTGCCCAGCTGCGCGGCGCGCACCGCCGCGGTGTACCCGCCGGGGCCGGCGCCCAGGACGACGACATCGAAATGCGTGCTCATGGCTCCGACTCTAACCGTCGGGCCCAGTGGCACGCCTGGTGGACGGTGGAGGAGCGGGTCTCAACGAGCGAGCGCCGCCGGATCGGGGTAGGGTCCCGCGCTCCGCGGCAGGTCACAGCGCGGTGCGCCGGCCGGGCCGAGCGGCTCGGGGCCGGGACTCCCGCCGAGCGGGTCCGAGACGGCCCAGCGCGGGCGCGCGCGTCCGCCGGGCCCGGGGCGCGCCCGGCCGTTACCCTCGCTTGCGTGCAGGAGCTGATCACCACCCCGGCCGGCGACGCGCGGATCACCCGCTTCCCGGCCCCGGCCCGCAAACGGCGCGCGGTGCTGGCACTCGGCCACGGCGCGGGCGGCGGCATCGCGGCGCCGGACCTCCAGGTGCTGGCCGCGACGCTGCCCGGCCGCGGGATCGACGTGGTGCTGGTCGAGCAGCCGTGGGTGGTCGCGGGCAAGAAGCTCGCCCCGGCGCCGAAGACCCTGGACGCCGGGTGGCTGCCGGTCGCCGCGGCGGTGCGCACGGCCGCGCGCAAGAAGCCGTTCCTGGTCGGCGGGCGCAGCGCCGGGGCGCGGGTGGCGTGCCGGACCGGGGCCGCGACCGGGGCGGCGGGCGTGGTGGCGCTGGCGTTCCCGCTGCACCCGCCGGGCCGGCCGGAGAAGTCGCGGGCCGAGGAGCTCCTGGGCACCGGCCTGCCGACGCTGGTCGTGCAGGGCGCCACCGACCCGTTCGGGACGCCCGGGGAGTTCCCGGAACTGCCCGGAACGCATCGCTTGGACGCATTGCCCGCGGGAGACCACAGCTTCACCGCGAAGAAGACCGAGGAGCCGGTGCTGGACGCCTTGGCCGACGCGGTCACGCAGTGGATCGACGAGCTGTTGCGGTAAGGAGTCAACTACAGTCGAGCCATGGACCATCCCCGTGCGATGCTATTCGACTTCTCGGGCACCTTGATGCGGATCGAACCGGCGGAGCGGTGGGTGCGAGCCGTCACCGACGCGGCCGGACTGGACCTGACCGACGCCGACGTCGCGCACCAGGCGGGCCGGCTGATCGAGGCCGGGGCCTGGTACGGCGCCTACCCGACCCGCATCCCCGAGCACCTGGCCGCCATCTACGAGACCCGCGACCTGGACGAGCCGCACCACCGGGCCTGCTACACCGGCCTGATCCGGGAGTCCGGCTGGCCCTGGGAGGAGCTGGTCGAGCCGCTGTACGAGCGGAGCAACAGCGCCGAGGCCTGGCTGCCGTACCCGGACGCGGTGGAGACGCTGCGCGAGGCCAAGGACCGCGGGCTGGCGACCGCGGTGATCAGCAACATCTCCTTCGACATCCGGCCGCACCTGAAGCACGCCGGGCTGCTGGACCTGCTGGACGCGGTGGTGCTCAGCTTCGAGGTCGGGCTGATCAAGCCGGACCCGGCGATCTTCCAGCTGGCCTGCGACGAGCTGGGCGTGGACCCGGCGTCGGCCGTCATGGTCGGCGACCACGCGGCCGACGGCGGCGGGTCCGCGCTGGGCATCCGGACCTGGTTCGTCGACCTGGTCGCGGTCGAGGAGCGGCCGGACGCCCTGATCAGCGTGCTGCGCGAGGTCACGGCTTCGTAGCGTCGTCGGTGGTGGCTTCGGTGGTGGCTTCGGTGGGGGCGGTGGTGGCAGTGGCGGCGGTGGGGGCGGCGGCGTCACCTCCGGCGCCACCGGCGGTCGGCGCCGGCACCCCGGTGCCCGGCGCGGGCCGCCGCACCGACCGGAGCAGCACCTCCGACACGTCCGCCACCCGCACCGACTCGTCGGCCCGGCCCTGCTGCTTGCGGGTGGCCACGCCGTCGGTCAGCATCACGATGCAGTAGGGGCAGGCGGCGGTCACCAGCTCCGGCGACGTGCCGAGCGCCTCGTCGGTGCGGGTCTCGTTGATCCGCGTGCCGATCGTCTCCTCCATCCACATCCGCGCGCCGCCGGCCCCGCAGCAGAACGACTTCTCGCGGTTGCGCGGCATCTCGTTCAGCTTCACGCCCGGCACCGCGCCGAGGATGTCGCGCGGGGCGTCGAAGACCCGGTTGTGCCGGCCCAGGTAGCAGGGGTCGTGGTAGGTGACCGCGACGTCGACCTCGCCGGCCGGCCTGATCCGGCCGTCCTTGATCAGCCGGGCCAGCAGCTCGGTGTGGTGCACGACCTCGTAGTGGCCGCCGAGCTGCGGGTACTCGTTGGCCAGGGTGTTGAAGCAGTGCGCGCAGGTGACCACGATCTTCTTGGCGCCGGCGGAGTTGAGCGTCTCCACGTTCTGCGTCGCCAGCTCGTGGAACAGGAACTCCTGGCCCAGGCGGCGGGCGGCGTCGCCGGTGCAGGTCTCGCCCGAGCCCAGGATCATGAACTCGACCCCGGCCTCGTGCAGCAGTTCGGCGACGTTGCGGGAGGTCTTCTTGGCGTTGTCGTCCAGCGAGCCGGCGCAGCCGACCCAGAACAGGTACTCGACGTCGTCGGGGAGCCGGTCCTCCCCGTTCGCGCCGAGGACCCGGACCTCGAACGGCAGGCCGGCGGTCCACTCCAGGCGGGCCTTGGCGCCGCGGCCCCACGGGTCGCCGTTCTTCTCCAGGTTGCGCAGCATGGTGCCGGCCTCGCGCGGGAACTCGGCCTCGATCAGCACCTGGTAGCGGCGCAGGTCGACGATGTGGTCGACGTGCTCGATGTCCACCGGGCACTGCTCGACGCAGGCGCCGCAGGTGACGCAGGACCACAGCACGTCCGGGTCGATGACACCGTTGACGTCGGCGCCGCCGACCAGCGGCCGCTGCGCCTCCTTGAAGACGTCGACCGCGCTCGCCTCCAGCGCGGCCTTCTCCTCGTCGCTGCCGGCCAGCAGGTACGGCGCCTTGGCCAGCGCGTGGTCGCGCAGGCTCATGATCAGCAGCTTCGGGCTCAGCGGCTTCTCGGTGTTCCAGGCCGGGCATTGCGACTGGCAGCGTCCGCACTCGGTGCAGGTGGCGAAGTCGAGCAGGCCCTTCCAGGTGAAGTCCTCGATGACACCGCGGCCGATCTTGTCGTCCTCGCCGGGATCCTCGAAGTCGACCTTCTGGCCGCCGGAGTACACCGGCAGCAGCGCGCCCAGCCCGCGCGGGCGGCGGGAGAAGGCGACGTTGAACGGCGCGAGGAAGATGTGCAGGTGCTTGGAGTGCACGACCAGCACCAGGAAGCTCAGCACGACGCCGAGCGAGCCGAGCACGCCGACGGTCTCGAAGACGTCGTTGGCGGTCCGGCCGGCGCCGTGCAGCACGTGGCCGGCGGCCTGGCTGGCGAAGGCGCCGTGCGGGAACGGGAAGTTGCCGGTGTTGATCTGGGCGCCGCGGTAGAGCAGCAGCGTCCACATCACGTTGAAGATCATGAACAGCACGAACCAGGCCGCGGTGGTGTGGGAGCCGAAGAACCGGGACTTGCGGCCCGCCTTCTCCGGGTCCTGCCGCAGCCGGATGGCGGCGAAGCCGGCCAGGCCGGCCAGCACCGCGCAGATGAAGAAGTCCTCCAGGAAGCCCAGCCAAGCGGCGGTGCCGATGAACGGTATGTGGAAGTCGCGGTCGAACAGGGCGCCGAAGCCCTCGACGATGGTGGCGCCGAGGACGACGAAGCCCCAGAACACGGCGAAGTGCGCCAGGCCCGGCCCGGACCAGCGCAGGAGTTTGCGCTGGCCGAGGACCTCGGTGACGACCGCCCAGAGGCGCACGCCCGGCCGGTCCGCGCGGCCCGGCTCCGCCGGCTGCATCGTGCGGCCCAGGCGATAGAGCATCAGCACCCGGCGTCCGGCCAACGCGAACGCCGTGAGCGTGATCGCCGCGCCGATGATGAGTCGTACGGCCACGTGGGCCTCCGTTCTGTCGGTGGTGGGACGGTCGGGCCGGCTGAGCTGAGCTTGAGCGGTCGGGGCTGGCTGGAGCGGTCGGGTCGGGCTGGAGCGGTCGGGTCGGGCTGGAGCGGTCGGGTCGGGCTGGAGCGGTCGGGCTGGAGCGGTCGGGGCGTGCGGGGCTGGGCGGTCAGGCCTCGCGGCGTCGTTCGCGGGCCCGGATCTCGGCCAGCAGCGCGGGCAGGATCTCCCGCACGTCGCCGACCACGCCGAGGTCGGCCATCCCGAAGATCGGGGCGCCCGGGTCGTCGCCGATCGCGACCACGGTCTTCGCCCCCTGCATCCCGGCCCGGTGCCGCACCGACCCGGAGATGCCGCAGGCCAGGTACAGCCGGGGCTGCACGGTCTTGCCGGTCGGCCCCACCCGCGCCTCCGACGGCACCCACCCCAGCTCGGCGGCGGTGTGCGTGCCGGCCACGGCGGCCCCGAGGGCCTCGGCCACCTCGGCCAGCACGGCGAACGCGGCCCGCGAGCCGATGCCCCGGCCGCCGGCCACGACGATGTCGGCCTGGTCGAGCGCGGGCGGCGCGGACCAGGTGCGGGGCGCCGCGACGATCCGCGGGGACGCCGTCGGCACCGGCTCGACCTCGGCCAGCCGCACCACCGGCACAGCCGGACGCGGCTCGGGCGCCGCCGCCTCGGGCCGGACGGTGATCACCGGCACGCCGCGCACCACGCTGGACTCCACCAGGTAGGAGCCGGCCAGGCAGCGCTGGATCGCGACCGGGCCGCCGTCCGGGCCGGGCAGCACGTCGACGGCGTCGGTGATGATGCCGGAGTCCAGGCGGACGGCCAGGCGGGCGGCGGTCTCCTGGCCGCGGTGCGTGGCCGGGATCAGGATCGCCGCCGGGTCCAGCCGGGCGGCCAGGTGCTGGAGCAGATCGACGTCGCCGACCCGCGCCGGGCCGGGCGCCGGGCGCCAGATCTCGGTGGCGCCGTACCTCCCCAGGGTGTCGATCAGGGCGGGATCGAGGGCGGGATCGAGGACGGGGTCGGGGGCGGCCCCGTCGTGGGATGCGCCGTCGTGCGCGGGGTCGTCCTGCGCGGGGTCGACCCCGAGCACCGCGACCGGCTCGCCGAGCCGCCGGGCCAGGGTCAGCAGCGCGCATGCCGAGCGCCGCACCGTACCGTCGCGCGCGTCGCGTTCGACGAGCGTCAACACTTTCGCCATCGGGCCTCCTTGCCACGATGTCCGGTAGTGCGGGAGAAGTTCTCAGGAGCGCCGGGGCGCTCAAAGGAACTGGCGTTCCGCCAAGAAGTCGGCGATGCGGGTGGCCGCGGATCGCGGATCGTCCCCGGTCACGGTGGCCGGGCGCGGGTGGTGGCGGGTGACGCGGCGGACGGCGGTGGCGGCCGCGGCCAGGCCCACGTGGGCGGCGTCGACCCCGAGATCGGCCAGGGTCCAGGTCCGGACCAGCTTGTGGCGGGCCTCGGCGACGGCTTCGAAGCGGGGGTAGCGGGGTTCGCCGCCGCGGTCGGTGACCGACAGCACGGCGGGCATGGCGGCGGTGAGGTCCTCGACGGTGGTGCCGTCGTCGCGCCGGGCGTGGACCTCGTCCTCCTCGGTGTGCAGCCGGTCGCAGCGGCACAGCGCCGGGACCGCGAGGCGTTCGGCGAGCATCGTCGGGACCACGGACATGGCGCCGTCGGCCGAGGCCGTGCCGCACAGCACCAGGTCGAAGCCGAGGCGGCGGCAGGCGGCGGCGAGCACCAGGGAGGTGGCCGGGGCGTCGCAGCCGTGCAGCGCGTCGTCGAGCACGTGCACGCCCTCGTCGGCGCCCAGCGCCAGCGCCGAGCGCAGCGCGGCCACCGCGCCGGCCGGCCCCATGGTCAGGGCCGTCACCTGCACGTCCAGGCGCCGCGCGGCGATCCGCAGCGCCTGCTCCACGGCGTACTCGTCGCCGTCCTGCAGGCGGCAGCGCACCGCCGACCGGTCCACGGTCAGGTCCTGCGCGTAGCCCACCTCCCCGACGGCCTGCGGGACGTGCTTGGTCAAAACGACGATCTTCATCCCACACCTCGCAACTGAGGCGGGAGTGTAGAGCCCTGATGACGAGACGAACAGCCCTCTGATGAACGCCGCAGGCCCCGCCCGCGTCGCGGGTGGGGCCTGCGGGGGTCGGACTCAGTGCACGAGCGTGTAGCCGGCCTCGTCGACGGCGGCCTCGACGTCCTTGTCGGCCAGCGGCGCGGCACTGGTGACGGTGACCTTCCCGGAGGCCAGCTCGACGTCGACCTTGGTGACGCCGGCCAGGGCGCTCACCTCCTCGGTCACCGACTTCACGCAGTGGCCGCAGGTCATCCCGGAGACGGTGTAGACGGCGATGGTCGTGTTCTCGGACACGGTGGCCTCCTTCGGCTCGACGGACTCGGCGGACGTGGCGGACTCGGCAGACGGGGTGCAGCAGGAACAGGAAGCGGCGGCGGCCACGTCGTTGTCGATCACAGTCAGCTCGATCATGCCGTTTACTATACCCCCCTAGGGTATTTGCTCCGGAGGGAGGGGCTGTGATCTCCCTCACAGCCCCTCCCTCGGATCCGGCCCGCCAGGATCAGCCCGGAAATAGCTTCCGGCGCAGCATCGATACCGACTTCCGGTATCGGGAAGCCGGACCCCAAAGCAGCCCTCCAGTGAGACGGACCCCGGTGTTTGGGTGAGAATACGGACCATGGTCGACTCTGCGAATTCGTATCTTCTGGTCGGCGGCTACGGCGCGGGCGTGCACTGCCTGCGCTGCGACGCCGACGGCGCCCTGTCCCCGGTGTCCGTCGTGGACATCGCCGACCCGTCCTTCGTCGTCCACGACGACGCGCGCGGGGTGCTGACGGCGGTGGTGGAGCAGCAGCCGGAGGGACGGGTCGCCTCGGCGCGGTTCACGGTCGCCGAGGGTGGGTCGGACGTGCGGGACAAGACGGCCAGCGGCGGCGCCGATCCGTGCCACCTGGCGCTGCACCCGGACGGCACGACGCTGTTCGTCGCGAACTACACCTCCGGCTCGGTGGCGGTGTTCCCGCTGGACGAGCAGGGCCGGGTGAGCGGGTCCGAGCCGGCGCAGCTCATCCGGCACAGCGGGTCCGGGCCGCGCACCGACCGGCAGGAGGGCCCGCACGCGCACCAGGTGGTGGTCACCCCGTCCGGGCGCTGGGTGCTGTCGGTCGACCTGGGCACCGACTCGGTGTACGTGTACGAGTACGACGCCGCCGCCGGGCGGCTGGCCCAGCACGGCGTCATCGCGGTGCCGCCCGGCTCCGGGCCCCGGCACCTGGCCTTCCACGGCTCGGGCCGGTACTTCTACCTGATCAACGAGCTGGCCGGCACGGTCCTGGTGTGCTCGTGGGACGAGGCCGGGGGCATCGGCAAGGCCGGGGCCGCCGTCGACTCCCGGGCGGCCGCCGACCGCGAGCGCGGCGGCGAGTGCTGGTGCGCCGCGATCCGGGTGTCGGCCGACGACCGCTTCGTCTACACCGCCAACCGTGTCGACGACACGATCGCGGTGTTCGCGGTGCTGGAGGACGGCGCCGGGCTGGAGCCGGTCGAGGTGGTGCCGGCCGGCGGCTCCTGGCCCCGGGACATCGTGCTGTCCCCGGACGGCGGCCTGCTGTTCAGCGCGAACCAGCGCTCGGACTCGATCACGGTGTTCCGGGTGGACGCCGGGACCGGGCGGCTGACGCCGGTCGGCGCGCCGTACCCGATCACCACGCCGTCGTCGGTGCTGCCGGTCTCCGGCTGAGTCCGGACCGCCGGCTGAGTTCGGACCGCCAGCACGGCGGCGCGGCGGCGGGCCGGGCGGGCCGGCGCGGCGGCGGGGACCGTGGCGATGGATGTGTCGCCATCGCCACGGTGCTCCCCTCCGACAGCGACAACCCGTCGGGCGGGCGGAAATCTTCCTGGTTCCTCGGGCCGCCCACTCCGTGGACGGTTCGACGTCCCGGCGGCATGGTCCGGAGAACCGTCAGCCCGCTGAGCCGCTCGCCTTCTCGGCGTCCCAGGCGGCCAGCACTTCCCGCTCCCGGTCCTGGTCCAGGCCGTGCGGCCGGTTCGGGCGGTAGGAGTGCCGCACCTTCCCGTCGTCGGCCGCCAGCCACGCCCAGGTGTCGGCCACCGTCTCACGGAGCGGACGGCAGCGCAGTCCGGCGGCCTCGGCGCGGGAGGTGTCGTTGTCCCAAGGCACGTCCTCCGGCGGGACCCATAGCGGCAGCTCGGTCCACATCGCCACGTTGTGCCGCGTCAGGAAGGCGCCGTCGACCCACTCCAGGCGGGCCGGGGAGCCGGTGGCGTCGATGCAGGACTGAAGGAGTTCCCCGTAGGTGGTGGCACTGGCCGGGGTGCCGGTGACCAAGTACGCGCCCCGCAGCCGCTGCTCGATCGCGCCCAGCGTGAACCGCGCGACGTCGCGCACGTCGATCGGCCGGACCTGATACGCCGGGTCGCCCGGGGCCAGCACCCGCTCGTCGCGGGCGCCGCCAGCGTCGGCGATGCGCAGCAGCAGCGTGGGGAGGCGGCCGACGTCCTCGTACGGGCCCAGCAGCAGTCCCAGGCGCAGGTGCAGCGTGCGGCCGGGGAAGTCGCGGTCCACGGCGCGCTCGCAGCCGGCTTTGAGGGCGCCGTAGTCGCCGTCGTCGGGGCCGGCGTCCGGCGGGCAGGCGTAGACCGGGCTGTCGTCGGCGAGCGGGCGCAGCGGCCAGTCGGTGAAGACCGAGCAGGTGGACATGAAGACGTAGACCGGGGAGCTGCCGGCCAGCGCGCGGGCCGAACGCCCGACGACCTGCGGGACATAGCCGCTGGTGTCGACGATCGCGTCCCAGGGCCCGTGCCCGGCAAGGCGCTCCAGGTCGGCCTCGGACTCCCGGTCGCCGCGTACCGCCGTGACGCCGGGGACGTCCGGGGCGGAGCGGCCACGGTTGAACACGGTGACCTCGTGGCCGGCCGCCAGGGCGGTCTCGGCCACGGCCCGGCCCAGGAAGCGGCTGCCGCCGACAATCAACAGTCTCATGGCTCCACCCTGGCAGCGGGGTGCGCGACCGGGCCAGCCGTTCTGCTGTCAGCGGATGCGGGCGGGCCGATTCGGACCCCGAGGCTGGGACCGCGCAAGACCGGGCCGCGCAGGACTCGGCCGCGCAAGACCCGGCCGCGCATGCCAGGACCGGCCCACACAGCCCTGCGCCGTCCCGCTCAGAACGCCAGCTGCGACAGCGTGTAGATCACCAGACCGGCCAGCGCGCCGACCACGGTGCCGTTGATCCGGATGAACTGCAGGTCACGTCCCACCTGGAGCTCTATCTTGCGGGAGGTGGCCGGGCCGTCCCAGGCCGCCACGGTGTCGGTGATCAGCGACGTGATCTGGTCGCGGTAGGTGGTCACCAGGTGCACCGCGACCTCGCGGACCCAGCCGTCGGCCTTCTCCTGGAGCCGGACGTCGCTCTCCAGCCGGCGGCCCAGGGTCCGCAGTCCCTCGCGGGCCCGGGTCTGGAGGTCGCTGTCCGGGTCCTCCGAGGCGGCTATCACCGCCTGCCGCATCGCGGTCCAGCCGGAGGCCACCAGGCTTTGCAGCTCGGGGTGGTTGAGCAGCTCGGTCTTGAGGCCCTCCACCTTGCGCCCGGTGTCCGGGTCCGTCTTCAGCTCCTGCGCGTAATCGATCAGGAACCGGTCCAGGGTCTTGCGCAGCGCGTGGTGCCGGTCGTCGCGGACGTTCGCCGCCAGCTTCACCAGCTCGCGCTGGATGCGGCGGGCGACGGCGTCGTCCAGGAAGCGCGGCGACCACAGCGGCGCCTCGCTGGACACCGTGTTCTCGATCGCCTCCGGGTTCGCCTCCAGCCAGTCGTGGGCGCGCGCGGCGAGCGTGTCGACCAGCTCGTGGTGGCCGCCGGACGCGGCGAACCGCTCCAGCAGCCCGCCCAGCGGCACCGCCAGGTCGGCCTTGGCCAGCCGGGAGGTGACGGCCTCGCTCAGGATCTTCTGGATGTCCTCGTCCCGCAGCACGGCCAGCACCCCGCGCACCGCCGTGGCCAGCTCCTTGGTGACGCGGGCGGCGTTCTCCGGCTGCGCCAGCCACTGGCCGGTGCGCTTGGAGATGCCGAGCGAGGACAGCCGGCCGCGGATGACGTTCTCGGACAGGAAGTTCTCGCCGACGAACGTGCCGAGCCCCTCGCCGAACTGGTCCTTGCGGTTCGGGATGATCGCGGTGTGCGGGATCGGCAGCCCCAGCGGGTGCTTGAACAGCGCGGTGACCGCGAACCAGTCGGCCAGGCCGCCGACCATGCCGGCCTCGGCCGCGGCCTCGACGTAGCCGGTCCAGCCGGTGACGCCGTGGTTCTGGAGGATCTTCATCGTGATGTAGACCACGGCCGCGCCCAGCAGGAACCCGGTCGCCACGGACTTCATCCGGCGCATACCGCGCTGTTTCTGGAGTTCGCTGGGCGTCAGCGGATCACTCGGACGGGCTGTTCTCACGATCGCCATTCTGGACCAGTGAGCGGACTTGCGCCGATCCGACCGAACTGTAGCGGTCGGGATCACACGTGAAGACGACGATCTGGGCTCCGGGCGTGGCGGTTCCGTCGGTGCTGTCGGCCCCCGCGACGCCGCCGGCGGAACCGGCGTGGGACAGCAGCGCGCCGAGAGTCCGGCGCCGGTCGGGGTCGGCGGCCCCGAGCGCGTCGTCGATCAGCACCGGCACGCCGCCCTCCGGCCCGACGAGCGCGGCGCACGCCAGCCGCACGCACATCGCCACCGCCTCCCGCGCGCCGGTCGACAGCTCGGGGTAGGGGTCGGTGCGGCCGTGCAGCGTGCGGTGCGAGACCCGCAGGTCGCCGTCCACGGTGACGCCGAAGGAGGGCCCGAACACCAGCCGCCCGAACCGCTCGACCTGCTCCTTGAACGGGCCCTGATAGGCCTCGGTGGCCTCGGCCCGCCGCCGGAGCAGCGTCTCCTGGAGCAGGCGCGCGGCCTCGGCCCGGGCGGTCACGGCCCGCCGCTCCCGGTCGGCGACGTCCCGCCGCGCCTCGGCCTCCCGGCGCCGGTCGGCCAGATCGTCCCCGACGGTCTCCAACCGGCCCGCCAGCCGCTGCAACTCGCCCCGCGCCTCGGCGATCTCGGCCTCGGTCCGGGTCAGCACGCCCCGGGCATTGGTCAGCAGCCAGTCCACCTGCTCCGGCGCGGCCTCGCGATAGGCGGCGTCGTGCGCGGCGCGGTCCTGCACGGCGGTGGCGAGCGCCTTGGCGGCGTCGCCGTCCCGGGACTCGATCGCGTCGTCGTCAGCGACGGCGCGCGCCTGGGCGAGCCGGGCCCGCGCGGCCTCGTGCTCGGCGGCGAGGTGGTCGGCGCGGCCGCGGAGGTTCTCGGCGGCGGCGGCCAGCTCGCCGGCCTCGACCGCGGCGGTGCGCAGCGCGGCGGCGGCCAGGTCGAGGTGGGCGGCGGCCTCCTCGGACTCGGCACGCCGGTGCTCGGCGACGGTCTCGGCCTCGTGCCGGTCGACGGGCGGCAGGGTGCCGGGATCGCGACGATCGAGATGGTCGGCGATGCGGGTCTCAAGGCGCGCCTGCTCGTCGGCGAGCGCCGAGGGGTCCTTGCTGAGCCGGTCGCGCGCGGTCTCGGCGGCGCGGAGCGAGGTGCGGGCATCGGAGTGGCGCTGGAGGCGGACCCGCGCAGAAGCGAGATCGCGGACGCCGGCCTGCCGGCAGAGGTCGGCGAGATCGGCTTCGGCGAGGTCGAGCTTGGCGCGGAGTTCGCGCTCGCTGGCGCCGGGAGCGAGGGTGATGCGCAGGACCCCGGCAGCTTCGATGACCAGAGGGTCGGTGATGCGACGGACGACGGGCTCGGTGCTGGGCACGGTGGTGCGCGCCGCGCCAGGAGCGACAAATCCGATCGAGCCGACGCCGCCGACAGCCGCTCCGTGCCCGGCAGTCCCGGCGACAGCCGCGACCGTACTCTGAGCGCCCCCAAGGCCCTCAGCGCCATCGGCACTCTCGCCGTCGGCTGATCCCGCCGCCGCGACCGCCGTCGCCGTGTCAGCCTGCTCCGCACGAGCCGCCGGCACTGACACGCCCCCCGCGACCGCCGCCCCCGACACCGTCACCTCGCCCTCGCCGAGGCGCTCGATCCGCACCGTCGCCGCGGTCACCTCGATCGCGGTGCGGGCGTCGCGGACGGCGCGGTCGGCGGCCTCGATCCGGTCGACCAGGCGGTCGTCGATCTCGGTGGCCGCCTGTTCGGCCTGGGCCGCGGCCACGTCCCGGTCGGCTTCGGCGACCGCTTCCCGGTCGGCCTTGATCCGCTCCAGCTCGTGGGCGTCGCGCTGCCACCGGTGGTCGGCGTCCGCTTCCTGGAGGCGGCGCAGGGCGAGGCGGTGGGCCTCGTCGGCTTCCTGGTGCATCGCCAGGACTCCGTTGCGGCGGGCCTCGGCCTTCGCGCGGACCTCGGCCTGGGCCTCGATGTCGGCGCGGAGCTTCTTCAGGTCGGTCGCGTGGTCGCCCACGGTCAGCACCAGCGTCTGCCGAGCCTCCCGCGCGCTCGCCGCCAGCTCGGCGTCCCGCTCCGCGCGCTCGACGAGGGCTGTCGCCTCTTCGCGGCGCCGCCGCAGCGTCTCCACGATCGCGGCGTTCTCGCGCAGCTTCTCGTGCTCGCCGCGGTCCTTGGCCAACCGCTGCTGCAAGCGGCCCAGGCGGGCGAAGACCTCGCTGTGCCGCTCGGCGTCGGACTCGACGCGGGCCAGGGCCTCGGACAGCTCGTCGGCCTCCCGCACCGCGGCCGCGTACGCGTCCAGGGCCGCGCGGTACTCGCCGGTCGGCTGCTGGTGCTTGGGCGTGTAGTAGCGGGCGACCTCCTTCTCGACGCGCTCCACCAGCGTGTCCTCGGCGCGGTCGGACGGGCCGGCGCCGCCGGCCGCGGCGTCCAGGGCGGCGCGCAGCGAGGTGCTGGTGGCGATGCGGTCGACGTCGAAGGGCTTGTCCTGGAGCACCCGCAGGGCTTTGAACAGGTCGTAGTCGGTGGCCTGGCTCAGGATCGCGACGACCCGCTCGTGCGCCTCGCGGCCGGTGAGCGTCTCCGGCGCCGGGGCCAGCACCCGCAGCTCGGTCAGCGACCGCAGCAGCCAGCGCTTGCGGTACACCAGGTGGTGGCCCCCGACCCGGAACTCGGCCTCCACCTCCGGGCCGGCGTCGCGGTGCCGGGGCTTGACCGCGCGGACCGCCTCCTTCTTGGAGGAGTCCAGTTCGTCCAGCAGCAGCCCGAAGGCCTCGATGGTGCTGCTCTTGCCGGACTCGTTCGGGCCCTCGACGAGGGTCACGCCCCGCTCGGCGAACGTCAGCTCCCGGTCGGCGACGCCGCGGAAGTCGGTCAGCCGGATCCGCAGCAGTCTCACGAAGCCCTCCCGGACAGGCGCACCAGCAGGCCCAGCGCGTCCGACGCGCGGTGCGCCGCGTCCTCGTCGCCGCCCGTCGCCAGCTCGCGCAGGTCGGCCAGGGCCAGCGCCGCGAAGCCGGTCAGCCCGAGGCCGTCGAAGTCGCCGTCGGCCGGGCTGACCGCCAGGTCCGAGCGGCTGGCGGAGTCGCGGTGGCCGGCGAACAGGTCGGCGACCTGTTCGCGGAGCGCGTCCAGGGCGCCCTTGTCGGCCACCGACAGCGTGCCGCGCAGGGCGAAGTTCAGGATGGTCCGGTCCTTGTCGGGCATCGCCATCAGGCGCGCGCGCAGGTCCGCGACGTCGGCGGCGCCGTTGAGCTCGACCGCCACCTGCTCGAACCGCCAGCTGCCGACGCGGTGCCGCCGCACCTCGGGGGGCCGCGCCGGATCGGCCTCGTCGAGCTCGACCACCAGCACGTTGCCCGCGTCCACCTCGTCGAAGTCGGTCGGCTCCGGGGCGCCGGAGTACCACACCCGGGGCGCCACCTCAGTGGTCGAATGCCGGTCGCCGAGGGCGACGTAGTGCGCCTTCCCGGCGTTCAGCGCGGCCTGCACCGCCGCCAGCCGGATCGCCGCGACCGGATCGGCCTGCGGCGCCACCGCGTCGACCGCGCCGTGCCCGACCGCGACCCGCAGCACGCCCGCCGGCGCCGGCTCCAGCCCGGTGAGCAGGTCCCCGAGCAGGTCCGACGTCGGCCGCTTCGACCGCCACGGCGCGCCGACCACCTCGAACCCGGGCCGCACCGCCACCGGCGTCTCGTCGCGCAGCACCGTCACGTTCTCCGGGCAGGCCTCGCGGAACCGCTCGGAGTCCCAGATCGAGGCCGCGTTCAGCGGATCATGGTTGCCCGGCAGCAGGAACACCGGAACCGGGACCCCGCGCAGCTTCTCCAGGGCCTGCCGCACCGTCCGCGCCGACTCGGTGTTCGTCTCGAACACGTCGCCGCCGACCACGATCGCCTCGCAGCCCTCGGACACGGCCAGCCGACCGAGCGTGCCGAGCACGTCCCGCCGCGCGGCGTCGAACTGTCCCTGGCGCTCGCGGTCCAGGAACCGGCGGCCCATGCCGAGCTGCCAGTCGGCGGTGTGCAGGAATCGCATAGGTGTCCACCGTAGACGGTGGGGCCGTCAGGGCGTGGGCCGTACCGGGAAAGGGCCGGTCCTCACGCCTGCACGGTCCACCCGGCAGCGCCCAGACTGGTCGCGAACCGGTCGGCGACCGTGGGGTCGACCAGCAGCTCCACCAGGCCCGCCTCGCGCCCCGGCGAGTGGTCGATCCGCACGTCCTCGATGTTCACCCCGGCGCTCCCGGCCGCCGCGAACAGCCGCGCCAGCTCTCCCGGCCGGTCGGAGATCAGGACCGGAACGACCGCGTAAGAGGCCGAAGTCGCGCCGTGCTTGCCGGGGATCCGCGCGTGTCCGGCGTTGCCGCGCCGCAGCAGGTCGGCCAGGTCCGCTGCGCCGCGCTTGGCGGCCTCGGCGTCCGGCCCCGCGACGGCGTGCAGCGCCTGGACCGCGGCGGTCAGATCGTCGGCGTAGGCGGCCAGCACCTCGGCGATCGCCGGGGCGTTGGCGGCCAGGATGTCCTCCCACAGCTCCGGGGCGCCGCCGGCGATGCGGGTCAGGTCCCGGATACCGGTGCCGGAGATCCGGACCGACTCCTCGCGGGCGTTCTCCAGCCGGGCCGCCATCAGCGCCGCCACCAGGTGCGGGGCGTGCGAGATCAGCGCCACGGCGTGGTCGTGCTCGTCGGTGTCCATCACCACCGGCACCGCCCCGCACAGCGAGACCAGCTCCAGGGCCTGGTTCAGGGCGTCGCGGGAGGTGGTCGGGCCCGGGGTCAGCACCCAGGGCCGGCCCTCGAACAGGTCGGCGCGCCCGGCCAGCGGGCCGGAGCGCTCGCGGCCGGCCAGCGGGTGGCCGCCGATGAACCGGGACAGGTCCGCCCCCGCGACCGCGGCGGCGTCGTGCAGCCGGGCCTTCACCGAACCGACGTCGGTGAACACCCGGGCCCAGTCCTCCTGCTGCCCCTTCGCCAGCACTTCCGCTATCCGCGCCGGCGGCACGGCCAGCACGGCCAGGTCGACCGGCTGGGACGGGAGCACTGCGCGGCCCGCGCCCAGGGAGGCGGCGGTTCGCGCGGCGGATTCGTCGGCGTCGCTGAGGTACACGTCCACGCCTCGGCGGGAGAGCGCCAACGCGAGGGAGGTGCCGATCAGACCGGTGCCGACGACAAGGGCAGAACGCATGTAGGGAACCCTATCGGCCACGACCGTGGGTTACTGCGCGATGTCCTTGCGGAGGGCGGCGGCGCCACCGAGGTAGACGTGCTGGATCTCGTTCTTGCCGCGCAGCGTGTCCACGTGCGCCAGCAGCCGGACCACCCTCGGCATCGCGCCGACGACGTCGATCTCGGCCGCGCACATCAAGGGAACGTCCACGATCCCCAGCTCCCGCGCGGCCAGCGCCGGGAACTCGCTGTGCAGATCCGGGGTCGCCGTGAACAGCATGCTGATCAGATCGTCCACGGCGAGATTGTTCTGTTCGAGCACCGCCTTGATCAGGTCTGTGACGCCGGCCAGCAAGTGGTCCCGGTCGTCATGGTCGAGCTGGATCGCGCCTCGTACCGCCCGCACTGCCATGCGGCCAAGCCTACTGATCGGCGGCCCCCGACGTCTCGCGCACCGGTCCGGTGTCCCGCCGATCGAGACGGCGCCGGCCCGCCGCTCCCCATCGCCCCAGGCCAGGACCTGGAACGGGGCCGGAGCGGCGGCCGGCGCACCTCAAATCGTGCTGGACCGGCGGGTCTACAGGGCGGTCCCGCGCTCCGTTCCGAGGGCGAGCCGGATGCCCGCCATCTCCGGGCACGGCGAGACCGGCGAGGGCAGCTCGGCCAGCGGCGGCGCCTCGAACGAGTGCCCGCAGGCGTAGGTGTGGCCGCTCTCCAGCGAGTCCTGGCGCAGCAGCTCGATCCGGTCCCGGGTGGCGTCGTCGTTCGGGGTGTAGACCATCATCCGGACGCCCGGGTTCGCGGCCACCTCCAGCGTGGTCACCACCACGTTCATGTCGCCGAGCGCCGGGTGCCGGAAGGTCTTGACCCGCACGCCGCCCTCCGCGACGCTGTGCTCGGCCCACAGCTCGGCGAACTCCGGGCTGGCCGCGCACAGCCGCTTCACGAACTCGTCCCAGGCCGGCTCGCCGACGTGGCGGCCGTAGCGGGCCCGGAAGTTCGCGACCATCCGGCCCAGCTCCTCCTTGCGGTTCACGAAGGGGTGGCAGCACTCCGGGGCGGTGAACACCTGCCACATGCTGTTGCGCTTGTCCTCCGGCGCGTTGACCAGGAACGGGAACAGCAGCGCGTAGGAGCGGTTCCAGGCCAGCACGTCGCTGCGGCCGTTGGTCACCGCGGCCGGCAGCGGCCGCAGCGCGTCCAGGATCTGCTGCACCTCCGGGTCCAGCCGCCGGCAGTTGCCGACCGCCGGCACCGCGGGCACGTCGGCCAGCCGGTACAGGTGCTCGGTCTCGGCCTGGTCCAGCTTCAGGGTCCGGGCCACCGCGTCCAGCACCTGCACGCTGGCGTTGATCTGCCGGCCCTGTTCGAGCCAGGTGTACCAGGTCACCCCCACCCCGGCCAGCTGCGCCACCTCCTCGCGGCGCAGGCCCGGGGTCCGGCGGCGGGTGCCGGTCGGCAGCCCGAGCACCTCCGGGTCCAGCCGCTCGCGCCGGCTGCGCAGGAAGGAGGCCAGCTCGGAGCGCCTGCGCGGGGCCGGGTCCCGATCCGTGGACGGTTCCGGCGCCCGCAGTCGGGCGACAGCTGGGATGCTGGTGTCGATGCTCACGACTACCACTATGCCTCGGTCGGCATCCTGGTGCCAGGTAGTGTCGGTACTAGGATAAGCGGACTCCTGGTACCACGATAAAGTTCGGCCCATCCTGGTGTTGTGACCGAGACCATGAACCAGCCGAACCGCGCGACGACCGCCGAGCGCGCCTCCAGGACGGTGCTCTCCACCGCCGATCCGCAGACCGCGGAAAAGGTCAAACCTGATTCACCGGCCGGCGCGCCCAAGCGCCCCGGCCTGATCCTGGCCACCATCCTGGTCGGCTACTTCATGGCCCTGCTCGACGGCAGCATCGTCAACGTGGCCCTGCCGAGCATCCACGAGAAGCTGCACGCCTCCGGCGCCGGGCTCCAGATGGTGGCCGCCGGCTACATCATCGCCTACGCGGTGCTGCTGGTGACCGGCGCGCGCCTGGGCCGCATCCTGGGCCACGAGCGCCTGTTCAAGGCCGGCCTGGCCGGCTTCACCGTCGCCTCCCTGGCCTGCGGCGTGGCCCAGAACACCGGGCAGCTGATCACCTTCCGCGTCGTCCAGGGCGTGGCCGCGGCGGTCATGCTGCCGCAGGTGCTGAGCCTGATCCAGCAGACCTTCCAGGGCGAGGCCCGGGCCCGGGCGATGAGCGCCTGGACCGCGGTGCTGGCCAGCGGCATCGTGGTCGGGCAGGTGCTCGGCGGCGTGCTGGTGACCGCGAACCTGTTCGGCTGGTCCTGGCGGCCGGTGTTCCTGGTGAACGTGCCGATCGGCGTGGTGCTGTGGGTGGTGGCGGCGCGCACGCTGCCGTCGGTCCGGCCGCCGAGCACGGGCGCGGGCAACAAGGTGGACCTGGCCGGCGTGCTGACCCTGTCGCCGACCATCCTGGCCCTGGTGGTGCCGCTGGTGCTGGGCCACGACGAGCACTGGCCGGTGTGGGGCTGGGTGCTGCTGGTCGGCTCCGTGCCGCTGCTGGCCCTGTTCCTGGCCGTCGAGCGCCGGGTCGCCGCCCGCGGCGCGTCCCCGATCCTGCCGGGCCGGGTGCTGCGCCGGCCCGGGATCAAGCCCTCGCTGATCCTGATCTTCCTGGTGATGGTGGTCTACGCGGGCAACCTGTTCGCCACGGCGATCCACCTGCAGGGCGCCCTGGGCTTCAGCGCGCTGCGGACCGGCCTGGCCTTCGCCCCCTGCGCCGCGAGCTTCGGCCTGGTCAGCTTCTACTGGCGGAAGATCCCGGCGCACCTGGTCCGGCGGCTGGCCCTGGTCGGCCTGCTGATCGGGGCGGTCGCGATGGCCGCGCAGATCCCGATGTTCAAGGACGGCGGCTACGGCGGCGGCTGGTTCTACGTCGACCAGCTGGTGCTCGGCTTCGGCATCGGCCTGGGCAACGCGCCGACCATGACGCTGGCGCTGCTGAACGTGCCGGTCACGGACGCCGCGGACGCCTCCGGCACCCTGGCCACCACCGCCCAGCTGGCCCAGGTGGTGGGCATCGCGACCCTGGGCACGCTGTACCTGTCGGTGGCGCCGGGCAAGGCCCTGCACTCGGCCGGGCACGCGATGGCGGCGCTGTCGGTGGCGGCGATGGCCGTGACGCTGGTGGCGGCGGTGTTCGCCCACTATCTGTACCGGCTGGACCGGCGGCAGCGGCAAGCGGCTGCGACCACGGCAACCGCGGCGACGGCCGCGTGACCTCAGGGGCGGCCCTCGGGGCACTCTCGGCCACGTCTGACGAAGTGACGGAGTACAGCGAACAACGGAAGCGCCCCGGGACCTCGGTCCCGGGGCTCTTCCGTTGTTCTCGTTTCCGGCTCAGAGCCCGACGGCCTTGTAGACGGCGCCGACCTCTTCCTTGTTCAGCGGCCGCAGCCGCTCCGGCTTCTGGTCGCCGAGCGAGATCGGGCCGAACTTGGTCCGCACCAGGCCGCGCACCGGCAGCCCGACGGCGTCCATGATGCGCCGCACGATGCGGTTGCGGCCCTCGTGGATGGTGATCTCGACCAGCGCGTTCTTGCCGACCGTGTCCAGCAGCCGGAAGTGGTCGACGCGGGCCAAGCCGTCCTCCAGGTCGACGCCTTCGCGCAGCCGCTTGCCCAGGTCCCGGGGGATGACGCCGTAGACCTGCGCGCGGTAGACCTTGCGGATCTCGTAGGACGGGTGCGCCAGGCGGTGCGCCAGCTCCCCGTCGTTGGTGAGCAGGATCAGGCCCTCGGTGTCGACGTCGAGCCGGCCGACGTGGAACAGGCGCTCGTTGCGGCCGCGCACGTACTCGCCGAGGTTCGGCCGCTCCGGGTCGTCCATCGCGGAGACCACGCCGACCGGCTTGTTGAACGCGAAGTGCACGATGCCCTCGGCGGTGGAGATGCGCATCCCGTCCACGCGGATCACCGCGGTCTCCGGGTTCACGCGCATGCCCTGATGCCGGACGATCTCGCCGTCCACCTCGACCCGCCCGGCGGCGATCAGGTCCTCGCTGACCCGGCGGCTGCCGACGCCGGCCTGGGCCAGCACCTTCTGCAGCCGGACGCCTTCCTCGTTGGGGTCGGCGAACGGGTCGTAGTCGCGCCAGTCGCGGGCCGGCTTGGCCGAGCCGGTGCCGGTCTTGCCGCCCTGGAGCTGCGGGGCCGGCCGGGCGCCGCCCTGACGGCCGCCGGAGCCGCCGCCCTGACGCGCGCCGGAGCCGCTCTGGCGGCCGGCGGAACCGGCGGAGCCGCCCGAGCTGCTTCCGCCGCCGGAGCCGCCTGCGCCGCCTCCACCACGTCGGGGGGCGGGCTTACTGGGCTGCGAGCGGCGAGCGGGCGTGTTCATGGGCTCCATTGTCCCCCATCGGCGACGCTCGCTCGTCCGCCCGCGTTCAGCCGGGCTACACCGGGCCGGTCAGCCCTTCATCACGCTGCCGGTGATGTCGGTGGCGTTCTCCATGACGCACATGATGTCGTGGTGCCCGGCCTTCCAGGACGCGGAGTCGGGCGTGTAGATGTTCAGGAGCGCGCCGTCCGGAACCTTGCCCTCGTCGAGCTTGGCCGCGATGGCGTCCTTGCACTTCGGCTCGTTGACGGCGTCCGCCGTGTCCACGGCCGGCGGGGTGTCGCCCGCGTCCGGGTACACGAAGGTGTAGAAGGCCTGGGCGTCGTGCGGCTGGTCGCACGGGATCGCCTTCACCGACGAGAACCCGGCCGCCGAGTCGGCGGGCTTCTTGAAGCAGTCGCCGACCTTCATACTGAACGCGCCGAGGTCGCCCTTCTTGCTGATGTTGCCGTCGGAGTTGCGGTCGGCCTGGTTGTGCTTCTGCACCAGGTATCCGCCGCCGACCAGGCCCAGGAAGGCCACGATGCCCACGACCCGGAAGATCATGCCGTAGTTGCGGCGGGGCTTCTCGGCGCCCGGCCCGTACGCCGGAGCGGTCGGCACACCATAGGGGTTCTGCGGCGGAAGGCCGTAGGGATTCTGCGGTTGCGCCTGTCCGTAAGTGCCCTGCTGCGCGCCAGGGGCTATATAACCCTGCTGCGGGTTCTGTCCCGCGTCAGGGGCACCAGCCGTGGGCTGCTGGTGCGACTGTTGATCGGTCATGGCGGAGGACTGTAACGCATCGCGAGCCGCCGCAATCGATCAGCTGACACATTTGCGGCCGGCTCTCTCCGGCCGGGGACTCAGGCCAGTGTCTCGATCTCTTCCATCGACTCCACCGAGGGCAGCAGCGGCGCCAGCGCGGGCAGCTCCTCCAGCGACTGCATACCCATCTTCTCCAGGAACAACGGCGTGGTCCGGTACAGGATCGCGCCGCTGTCCACGTCGGTCCCGGCCTCTTCGATCAGGCCGCGGGTCAGCAGGGTGCGCATGACGCCGTCGCAGTTCACGCCGCGCACCGCGGAGATGCGGGAGCGGCTGACCGGCTGGCGGTAGGCGACGACGGCGAGGGTCTCCAGGGCCGGCTGGCTGAGCTTGGCCTGCTGGCCGTCGAGGACGAACTTCTCCACCAGCGGCGCGCACGCCGCGCGGGTGTAGAGCCGCCAGCCGCCGGCCACCTGCCGCAGGTCGAAGCCGCGCTGCTGCTCGGTGTACTCGGCGGAGAGCTCCTGGAGGGTCTGCACCACCTCGTCGCGGGGCCGCTCGGTGATCTGCGCCAGCACGACGTCGGCGACCGGCTCCTCGACCACGAGGAGGATCGCCTCCAGGCACTGGCGCAGGGGCGGGAGCGGCGCCATGTCGGTCGAGAGCTGCCACGTGGCGTCGTCGAGAGCCGCGATACCCGCGTCGGCGGCCGCCGCGCGGGGAGCGGGCAGCGGGGACTTGGGCTCGGTGCGCTGGGCGGGCAGACCGACGGTGGCGGGGGTGGGGGCCGCGGCGGCTCCGGGCTCGGCGACCTCCACAACAGCTTCCGCTTCCGCTTCTACTTCCGCTTCTGCTGCTGCTTCCGTTTCCGCTGCTGCTTCTGCTTCTGTTTCCGCTGCTGCTTCCACTTCGGTTTCGGTTTCGGCAGCCGTCAGAGCCTCGGCATCCGCGGGAGCGGCGTACTCCGGGCTCTCGTACTCCCAGGCGTCGTCGCTCATTCCTGCTCTCCCGCTTCCGAATCCTGCTCTTGCTCTTGCTCGTCGGCCGGCGCGCTCCGGTCGAACTCGTCGACCGCGACCCGCACGTCGCCCTCGTCGGTGCCGGTCCAGGAGACCGTCAGCTCGGCGAAGGCGTCCGGCTGGTCGAACAGCACCGCGGCCTCGCGGAACAGCTCCAGCAGCCCCAGGAACCGGGCGACGATCGTCAGGGTGTCCGGCGCGTCCTCGCACAGCTTCTGGAACGTCGCGGTGCGGAACTCGCGCATCTTGGCGATCAGCACCGCGACCTGCTCGCGCACGCTGACCTTGCTGCCGTGCAGGTGGGTGACCGACACCTCCGGCGGTGTCCTCGGGGTCATCGCCTTCACCGCCAGCGCGGCGAACTGCTCGGGCGTCAGGTTGATGATGACTTCCGGCAGCAGGTCGGCGAACGAGGGCTCCAGCTTCACCGAGCGCGGGAACATCCGGCCGGCCGAGGCGTGGCGGCGGCTCAGCTCGTTGGCGACCTGCTTGTAGGCCTTGTACTGGAGCAGCCGCGCGAACAGCAGGTCGCGGGCCTCCAGCAGGGCCAGGTCGCCCTCGTCCTCGACCTCGGCGGCGGGCAGCAGCCGGGCCGCCTTCAGGTCCAGCAGGGTGGCGGCGATGACCAGGAACTCCGAGGCCATGTCCAGGTCCCAGGAGTCGCCCCGGGCCCGGATGTAGGCGATGAACTCGTCGGTGACCTTGGACAGCGCCAGCGTGGTGACGTCCAGCTTGTGCTTGGCGATCAGGCCGAGCAACAGGTCGAAGGGGCCCTCGAACTCCGGCAGGCTGACCTGGAAGCCGTCGACGCGCGCGGCGGTGTCGGCGGTCTCCCCCGGCCTGGCGACCACCGCGGACGGGTCGGGCACCGCGGACGCGTCGGGCACGGCAGCCGCGTCGGGCGCGGCGGGCGCGGCGGGCGCGGCGGGCGGCGCGGCTCCGGCT
>NZ_BAAAQN010000060.1:0-76104 GCF_039531695.1 Catenulispora yoronensis | reverse complement strand
TTCAGGCTTGTGCCCCAGCTCATGCGAGCCTTGACACCGCCTGGGCGGCGCGATTGGCTACGCCCGCCGAAGCGACGGAAAGACCGGAACCGAAGACCTAACTTTGGGGCAAAGCAAAAAGCGAGGCACCCGGTCGCGATGACCACCGGTTCTGCTGGCCGCCGCCGGTAATGATGGTGGCTGGCAATCGGTCGCGATGCCGATCAGTTCTGCTGGCCGCCGCCGGTCCCGAGGGTGGTAGGCAATCGGTCGCGATGATGGCCAGTCGTCTTGCCCGCTGCCGGTCCTCATGGCGGCTGGCGTTTTTCCCGGCACACGCAGCGGCGCCCCACCTGCGCAGGCAAGTGGAGCGCCGCAGTCTGGTTGCGGGGAGTCAGGCTCGCCGCGTGTCTCTTCGGTATGCCGGGATGGCGATGGCGATCATGGCGATGGTCCAGGCCGCGACTACGATCCAGCCTTCGGTGGGCCAGGCGCCGTCGCCCTTGGCGACCTTGCCTGATTGGCAGAGCCAGTAGGAGGGCAGGAGTTTGATCACCTTCAGGGTTGTGCCGCTGTTGAAGAATTCGCCGAAGGCTCCGCCGAAGAGGGCGAAGATCACTACCAGGCCGCCGATCACTGCGGGCATGGATTCGGCTTTGGCCAGGTGGCCTACGGTGATTCCCATGATGATGAAGGGGATCAGGCCCAGGAGGAGCAGGCCGGTCATTTCGAGCCATTGGGTTGCTGACATGCGGACGCCGAAGGCTGTGCCGGCGATGTAGAGCAGGGCTACGCAGGGCAGGGCTACCAGGAAGGCGGTTGCGACCTTGGCGGTGAGGTAGGTGGTGGTGTGGAGGGGGGTTACGCGGGTTTGGCGGGTCCAGCCGCGTTGGCGGTCCAGGGCGATGCGGGTGGTGGGTGAGAAGACGGCGAAGAGGGCTCCGTAGGCGGCCATGCCGGTCATGAAGTAGAGCTCGAAGGGCATGTTCTCGACCATGGCGTGCTTGCTCTTGTTGCCGGGGGTCACCGCGCAGTAGAGGACCAGGGGGAGGGCCAGGGTGACGATCAGGAAGCCTCGGTTGCGGAAGGTGCGGAGGACTTCGAGTTTCAGGTGGGTGTTCATGCCGGCACCGCCGCGGTTTCGTGGTCCTCGGTCAGTTCCAGGAAGGCTTCTTCCAGGCTGCCGCCTCGGACTTCGAGGTCGCGGGCGGCGGAGTAGGTGGTCAGGAGGGCTCGCAGGGCTGTGTCGGCGTCGGTGCAGGACAGGATCACTGTGTCGCCGTGGCGTTGGACGGTGGCCACGCCGGGGAGGGCCGACAGGTCGGTGGGGTCGACGGTGGGGAGGGTGGCGCGGATGGTGCGGGTGCCGGCCAGGGCCTTGATCTCGGTGGCGGGGCCGTCGGCGACGATGCGGCCGGCGGCCAGCAGGACGATGCGGTCGGCGAAGGCGTCGGCCTCTTCGAGGTAGTGGGTGGCGAAGACGATGGTCTTGCCTTGTCGGGCCACTTCGCGCATCACGCGCCAGAAGTCGTTGCGGCCGGCGACGTCGACGGCGGCGGTGGGCTCGTCCAGGACCAGGAGGTCGGGGTCGCCGACCAGGGCGGCGGCGAAGCGGACGAGTTGGCTCTGGCCGCCGGACAGGCGGGTGGCCCAGCGGTCGGCGAACTCCGCCACGCCGGTCAGGTCCAGGACTTCCTGGACCGGGCGCGGATTCGGATAGTAGGAGGCGGTCAGTTCGACCACCTCGCGGACCCGCAGGTACTCGGGCTGCTGGCCGCTCTGGAGCATCGCGCCGACCAGGCCGGCGCGGATCGCCTCGGAGGCGCCGCGGCCGAAGATCTCCACGGTGCCCGCGTCGGGCCGGGACAGGCCCAGCATGGCGTCGATCGTCGTCGACTTGCCGGCCCCGTTCGGCCCGAGCAGGGCCACGGTCTGGCCGGCGTCGATCGTGAGATCGATGCCGCGCACGGCCTTGACCTGGCCGTAGGACTTGGTCAAGCCGACCAGGCGGACCCCGGGCGGGGCCCCGTCATGGAAACTCATAGTCACTCATTGTGACGGCGTGGATCGGTCCGGAGTAGTGAATAACGGCACGTATATGGGGTGAGTTCTTCATATCGGCCAGTTCAGAGGTGGCGGCTCCAGCCGGGCTCCAGCGCCGCGCCGCACGATGCGGCCCATGACGACGGACCACCGGACGGCCCCCGCGAGCGGCGTCTACCTGCGCGCCACCGGGGTGCGCCTGCCCGAGCGGCTGCTGGTCGCCGACGCCCTGGCGGCCGGCGAGTGCGACGCGCGGTCGGTGGCCCGGACCGATGTGGAGTCGGTGTCGGTCGCCGGCGGCGAGTCGGCCGCCGAGATGGCGGTCGCCGCGGCGCGGCAGGCGTTGGAGCGGGCCGGATCAGGGCCCGCCGACATCGACCTGATCGTCCACGCGACCGTCTACCACCAGGGCCAGGACATGTGGCCGGTGGCCTCCTACATCCAGCGCGAGACGGTGCGCAACCGGGCGCTGGCGGTGGAGATCAGGCAGATGTCGAACGGCGGCCTGGCCGCGCTGGAGCTGGCGCGGTCGTATCTGCTGGCCGATCCGGTGCGGTCCGACGCGCTGGTCAGTGCCGGGGACCGGTTCTGCCTGCCGGGCGTGGACCGGTGGCGCACCGACCCCGGAACCCCTTATGCCGACGGCGCCGCGGCCGTGGTGCTGTCCCGCCGCGGCGGGTTCGCCCGGGTCGCGTCGGTCGCCGTCGACTCCGATTCGGAGCTGGAGGAGATGCACCGCGGGGACCCGGAGTTCGGCCCCGCGCCCTTCAGTACCCGGATCCCCATCGACTTCGGCGCGGCGAAACAGGCCTTCACCCAGCGCTACGGGATGTCGTTCTCGATCAGCAGGACGGCGGCCGGGCAGCGCAAGGTCGTCAAGGAGGCCCTGGCCGGCGCCGGGATCGAGCTGGCCGACGCCCGGTGGGTGGTACTGCCGCACTTCGGGCGCCGCCGGCTGGACTCGATCTACTTCAAGCCGATGGGCGTGGACCCGGCCCGCACCACGTGGGACTTCAGCCGCACCGTCGGCCACCTCGGGGCGGCCGACCAGTTCGCGAGCCTGGACCACCTGGTCACCCGGGGCCTCATCAGCTCCGGCGACCACTGCCTGCTGGTCTCGGTCGGCGCCGGCTACAGCTGGGCGGCGGCCGTGTTGGAGGTGCTGTGAGCACCCTGATTCACATGCGAACGCAACACACCTATAGGAGCAGCACGTGACCACTACCACGGTGCCCGGCGTGTCCAGCCGCGCGGCCACGCTGGAAGGCCTGCTCGGCTCGCTGGACGACCCGGCCAACCCGATCGGGCGCGACGCCCTGCTCACCGCCGACGAGCACTGGGAGCTGGTCGGCGAGGGCGAGGACCGGCTCGCGGAGTTCGGGATCGGGGCCGAACTCGTCCCGTCCCGCTACGGCGGCCGCTTCGAGGCCCTGGACGGCCTGGGCCGGATCCTGCGTCCGGTGTTCCGGCGCGACCCGGCGCTGGGCTTCAGCACCGGCCTGCTCAGCTTCATCGCCTCCTCGATGGTCTGGCTGGAGGGCGACGAGCAGCAGTGCGGCCTGCTGGCCGGGATGCTGCTGGCCAACGAGCGCGTGACGCTCGTGCGCCGCGAGGAGTCCCATGCCAACGACCTGACCCGCGAGGAGCTGTCGGTCGCGCCGGAGCCGGACGGCTGGGTCCTCAACGGCTTCAAGAGCGCCATCGCCAACGCCGACCGGGCCCGCGGCCTGGTGGTGATGGCCCGGCAGGAGGACGGCGAGGGCCCCGGCGCGTACTCGGTGCTGCTGGTCGACCGGGACGCGCTGCCGGACCTGTGCCTGGAGGAGCTGCCGCGCTATCCGACCGTGGGCATGCGCGGGTGCTGGTTCGGCGGCCTGGAGTTCGTCGACTGCCCGCTGCCGCCGGAGGCGCTGGTCGGCGCGGCCGGCCGGGCGGTGCAGATCGGCCTGCGCGGCTCGGGCCTGGTGCGCGGGCTGGTGGTGTCGACGCAGATCGCCTCCGGCGACACGATCCTGCGGACCGCGGTGCGCTTCGTGGCCGAGAACGGCGAGGCCGGCGAACGCGGGCAGGCCTCGGGGCACGAGACGACGGTGCTGGCCGGCGCGCTGCTGGACACGCTGGTCGGCGACTGCCTGGCGCTGGCCGCCTGCCGGGCGGTGCACGTGGTGCCCGAGGACTCGCTGGCGGTGGCCGCCGCGGCCGCCTACGTGGTGCCCAAGCTGCTGGCCGAGACCTCGGACAACCTGACCGTGGTGCTGGGCAACGCGCAGTACATGACCACCGGGCCGTACGGGATGTTCCAGAAGCATCTGCGGGACCTGCCGGTCACCGGACTGGGCCACTCCGGCAGCGCGGGCCGGCAGGCGACGCTGGTGACCAATCTGCCCCGGTTCGCGGAGCGAAGCTGGTTTCGCGCCCCGGAGCCGGATCCGGCCCTGTTCCAGCTGGACGGCGCCCTCCCGCCGCTGGCGCTGGAGCGGTTGACCAAGGTCGTCGGCGACACGGACCCGCTAGCTGCGGCTTTGCTCGGCGGCGCGCGGATGCTGGGAACGCACGTGCCGCCGGGAACCGATCGTCGGCGGGTGGCCACTTTGCGAACAATGGTCGACCTGTTCGTGGCCGAATTGGACAATCTCCGGCGCGCCTGCGTGGAGCTGGGGGTTCAGGGCCGACAGGCGCTGCTGACCCCGCAGAGCTATGCGTTGGCCGACCGCTACGCGCTGGTCTGCGCGGCGGCCGCGGTGCTCGGGGTCTGGCGCGACCAGCAGGGCCGGGAGGACGGCCGGGACCCGTTCCTGGCCGACCCGCGCTGGGCGATCGGAGCCCTGACCCGGCTGGGCAAGCGGCTGGACCTGCCGCTCCCGCCGACCGCGGCGGACTACGAGGAGTGGGTCCTGGACGAGGCGTTCCGCCGCTATCACGCCAACCAGAGCTTCGATCTGTACTGCACCCGGCTGGCGTGAAAGGACGCTACGGGATCCATCCCGCCTCGGAGGCGATGCGGATGGCGTCGACCCGGTTGCGCGCGTTCAGCTTCATCACGATCGAGGTCAGATAGTTCCGCACGGTACCCAGCGACAGGTAGAGGTGCGCGGCGATGTCGCTGGGATCCGCGCCCTCCGCGGCCATCCGCAGGATCTCGGTCTCGCGGCGGGAGAGCGGGTTCTCAGGGCTCTCCCACGTGGCCATCGCCAGCTGCGGGTCGATCACCCGGCGGCCGGAGGCCACGTTGCGCACCGCGGCCACCAGGCTGGCCGGCGGCGCGTCCTTGAGGATGAAGCCCGACACGTGCGCGGCCAGGGCCCGGCGCAGCGTGCCCGGGCGGCCCAGGCTGGTCAGGATCAGGGTCCGGCACTGCGGCAGCTTCTCGTGCAGGTCGGCCGCCGCCGTCAGGCCGTCCATGCCGGGCAGGTCGATGTCGATGACCGCGACGTCCGGGCGGGTGCGGATGGCCTCGGCCACGATCTCGTCGCCGCGTTCGACGTCGGCCACCACGGCCAGGTCCTCCTCGAACTCCAGCAGGGAGATCAGGGCCGCGCGGAGCATGGTGACGTCTTCTGCCAGCAACAGTTTGATCCGGCCGCCCGTCACATCTATCCTCCGCTGCTCGTTGCTGCCCTCGCGGTCTTCGCTCCGGTCTTCGGGACCTCGGCGACGAGGCGGAACCACTGGTCGGCCCCGACCCCGGCGGTGAGGGTGCCGTCGAAGGCCGACAGGCGGGTGCGCAGGTTGCCCAGCCCGCTGCCGGAACGGGCCAGGGCGTCGTCGTCGTCCTGGTCGGTGACGCCGTCGTTGGCCACTTCCAGCCGGATCGAGGTGCCGGTCTGGACGGCAGTGATACTACAGTGCTGGACTTTACTGTGTCGCAGAATGTTGGTCACGCCCTCGCGCAGCGTGGTCGCCAGCACCGTGTCCAGGTCCCGGGGCAGCGGACCGAGGTCGATGCGGACCGAGGCGTCGATCTCGGCGGTCTCCAGCATGGTCCTGGCCGACGAGGCCTCGGTGGCCAGCGACATCTCCCGGTAGCTGCTGGCCACTTCCCGGACGTCGGCCAGGGCCTGCCGCGAGGCCTCCAGAATCTCGGTCAGCTCCCGGCGGGCCCGGTCCGGCTGTCCGGGGACCAGGCGGTAGGCCAGCTCGCTTTTCAGGGTGATCGAGGACAGGCTGTAGCCGAGCAGGTCGTGCAGGTCGCGGGCGAACCGCAGGCGTTCGGCGACCACCGCCATCCGGGCCAGTTCGCTGCGGGCCGCGGCCAGCTCCCGGACCAGTTCGGACAGCCGGGTCATGCCGAACACCACCAGGCCGACGACCATCGTGGAGCTGACGAAGTAGGAGATCCAGTCGGCCGTGTGGTAGTTCAGCGTGGCCACCGGCCACATGCTCAGCACCACCGCGACGAACGGGAACCAGGCGGTGGGCCGGGGCAGCACCAGCAGGATCGAGGCGGCCAGCGGGCCGGCCATCCCGCCCCAGGTCTGGGACAGCGCGAAGTACGGCACATAGGTGAACACCGCCTGCACCGACAATGACAGCACCCTGCCCCACATCGGCCAGCGCCGCGGCCGGGGCGAGATGTGCAGCAGCAGGAAGCCGAAGCTGGCCAGGATGCAGACCAGGGACCAGACGAACTTCGCGGTGTCGTGGTCGGCCTCGTTGTCCAGCCGGATGTTGATGATCCCGTTGACGACGAACGCGAACACCAGCACGTACAGGATGCGCTTGGCCAACGCGGGCTGCGGGATGTCGTCATCCCCGCCGAAACCGGCCGGGCCCGCGCTCACGTCGGTAGGCATACAACGAGATGATGTCACCATTCCGGAGCGTGTCAACTGTGGCAGAGTCCTGCTTTTCGGTGCTGACCTGGAGCTAAACCCTTGCAGTGGGCGGTAATGGGCAGGTGTTCCCCCGCGCCGGCGCCGTCGGTGCCCGCTCGTCGCGCCGACGGCGGCCTCACCGCGTGCCATGCTCCCGGACACCGTCCGGCCACCGCGGCCACTGCGCGTCGGCGGGATCGGCGCCGGCCGGCACCGACCCGGGCACCGCGCCGCGCGGGCGGCCCAGCACCATCGCGCCGACCCCGGACTCCACCCGCCAGTCCAGGCCCAGCACCCGGGCGGTCCGGTCGATGTCGACCGCCCCGAGCGCGCACACGCCCAGGCCCATGGCCGTCGCCACCAGGTAGAGGGTCTGCAGCACCACGCCGGTGTCCTGCATGACCAGGCGGTAGCCGATGCTGCTGTACTTCCAGAAGACCCGGCCGAACCGGGCGGTCACCGTGATCAGCATCGGCGGACAGCCCTCCAGCTCGGCGGCGACCTGGGCCTGCGCCAGCAGGTCGCAGCGGTCCTGGGGCTGGGAGGCCACCGGCACCAGCTCGTGCCGCAGGGCGTCGTAGGCGTAGACGCCCGGGCGCAGCCCGTCGCACTCGCCGATCGTGAGGTAGAACTCGAGCTCGTGCACCGCGCCGCCGGCCGGATAGGGCCGGTCCTGGATGTGCCCGGCGTCCGGGTCGCCGCCGACCGCGTTCTGGGCCCTGATCCGCAGCGCCCGGTAGAGCAACTCCCCCAGCTCGCGCAGCGTCGGCGCGACCGGGTCGAAGCGCCGGTGCGAGCGCCGGGCCTCCAGCACCGCGGTGAACGGCGCGTCGGCGGCCTGCACCTCCTTCAGCTCCGGCCGGTACAGCGGGATCCGGCCGGTGCGGGCCCGCGGTTTGACCGCCGGCTCCGGATTGGGGCCCGGGCCCAGCGGATAGGTCGCGCCGAAGTCGCCGTCGTTGCGGCCGAGCGTGGTGCCGGCGTGGAAGGCCAGGTCGTTCGCCGACCACATGCGCAGCGCGGCGTCCTGGTCCTCCTCGAACACCGGGTTCGGCAGGCCGGGCCGGCCCCGCACCGCGATCCCGGCGGCCAGAAGATAGGACAGGGCGGTGCGGACCAGCTCCGGCGGGCCGCCGACCAGGGTCTCCAGCGCCTGCGGGGTGCGGGCCCCGGCCAGCGCGGCCACCAGCATCGCCGCCTCCGGCTGGTGCATCAGCACCCGGTGCAGGGCCAGCGGCGACTCGGCGGTGAGCAGGCCGCCGACGGTGCGCAGGGTGGTGAACCGGGACAGCCGCACCGGCAGGCCGTCCTCCACCGGCTGCGGGCGGAACCGGGCGGCCCGGGCCACCGGTTCCACCGACAGCAGGATCCGGCCGCCGCCCTCGGCCGCGAGCGAGCGCACTACCAGGTGCTCCAGCCGGCCCAGGGCCAGCATCATGGCCGCCCGCTCGGCCAGCACCTGCGCCTGCGGGCGGCGTTCGACGTCGAGCACGTTGTCCAGCCAGATCGGGCCGAGCTGCATCCGGGTGAGCGAGTCGCGCAGCAGCGGCCCGGGTGCCCGGATCACGGTCTCGCCCCACCGGCTGACCAGGGTCAGGGTCCGGTCGGCGGTCTCCACCAGCACGTCCGGCCGCAACGACCACAGCTGCCGGACCGCCCCGCCGGGCGGCGGGACGGACGGCGACGGCGCGTCGGCTGCCATGGGTCCTCGACTTCGCGTTCGGGGTCGGCTGACCGGGGTCAGATGACCAGGGGGACCGGATTGAGCTCCCGGTACTCGGGCGGACGGGGGCGGCGGCCCAGGGCCGCCGGCACGTCGAACAGCCGGCCCGGGGCCAGCCGGGCGCGGGCCGGCCGCATCCCGGGGACCACGACCTTGACGACCGGCATGCCGACGTCCGGCCGGGTCTGGTCCAGGACCAGCAGCTCCAGTCCGGCGGCCCGGACCATCTCGACCACGTCCTCGACGTCCTGGCGCAGGTCCGCGTGCGGCGGGCGGACGTGCGGCCCCGGCTCGGCGCCGGAGCGGGTGGGACGGTCGGGGTCGGGCCGCAGGTAGTCCGGCGGGACCGGGCCCAGGGCCTGCCACCAGCGCAGCTGCTCCAGCGGCGGATCCGCGGCGGGATGGCCGCGGCGCCGGGGCGGCAGGCCGGAGTCCGACCACTGACCGGGTGCGGGATTCGGCCCGGAGTTCGGCCCGGAGCCCGGCCCGGAGATCGGCCCGAACACCGGATCGAACACCGGCTCGGCCGGCACCTCGGTCCCCGAGTCGGACAGCCGCCCGGCCGCGGTCGCGGACAGCACCGCCGCGGCCGGCCGGGCCGTGGCGGAGCACAGCGACACCGGAGGCAGCGCCGCGGACGCCGGGGCGTCCACCGGGTGCAGCACCGCGGCGATCTGGCCGAGTTCGGCCACCGCCCGCCGCAGCGCGACCCGGCGGTCGAAGTGCGCGCCGAAGCCGAGCATCGGCCGGGCCGGCCGGTCGCCGCCGGCCACCGAGACCGCCGCCACCACCGAGACCGGCAGGTCGGCGGTCAGGTCCAGGGCCCACAGCCGCCGCCCGCCGCGCGCGCAGACCTCGCGGGCGCGGACCACCAGCGGATCGTCGCAGTCGTCGAGGTCGATGCCGGGCTGCCGGGTGCGGTTGTACCACCACAGCGCGACCGCGTCCCGTTCGACGATCTCCAGGAACCCGGCGACGATGGCGTCCTCCAGGCTGGCCCCCGCGGCGTTCCCGGTGGAGTCGGCCCACACCTGGCGGCTGGCGCCGGGACGGCCGTGGTGGAAGTAGAGCAGCGCGGTCGGCAGCAGCCGCTCGCACTGGCCGGTCAGCGACCAGACCGGGGTCCACTCCCGCGGCGCGTCCTCGTCGAAGGGCTCGCAGATCCAGTGCGCGGCGCCGTGCGTCCGGTTCCAGCGGTCCCGGTCGGCGAGCTGGCGCGGGTCCTGGAGCTGGACGGTGTCCGGGTGCACGGCGGCCGGGGCCAGGTCGCGGTAGCTGCCCACGACGACGGCCTCGTCGCCCTGCCGGACCGCGCAGTGCCGCTCCACCGCCTCGCCGAGCGCGCCGACCCGCGCGGCCAGGACCGTGGCGCCCTTGCCCGCGCTGAGCGTGCGCAGCAGCGCGCCGGGATCGCCGGGGCCGGCCGGGACGGCCACGTTGGTGGACGCCGCGCAGCGATAGACGAAGCCGTCGGCGCGCTCCTGGTCCACCAGCTCCCGGACCACGCCGCTGATCGGGTCGACCAGATGCCGGTAGCGGTCGTAGAGGTCCTGGGGGTCCAGGGCGCGGTCGCCCAGGCCCGCGCGGGGCCGGGGCGCGGGCACCACCGGGCGCCGGGCGAGCTCGGCGACCAGCGCCGGATCGCCGCACTCCGGGCACTGCGGGCGCCGGGTGACCGGGTGGTGCCGGCCGGTCAGCGTCAGGGTGTCCAGGGTGTAGACGGCGTTCTGGCCGGCCTCGCGGACCCCGGCCAGCCACTTGGCCGCCTCCAGCACCGCCAGCTGCGCGGCCACCGCGCGGGCGGCGGCGATCGAGGCCTCGGGCAGCCGCACGCCGGTGGCGCCGCGGGCCCGCAGGTCGGCCTGCCGCAGTTCGGCCAGCCGCTGCGCCAGGCAGTGCCAGCAGGGGCCGGCGCCGGGCCGGAAGACCGGCCCGATCCACAGGTCCGGGCCGGCGGTCTTGGCCAGCAGCCAGGGCCGGCCGTCGCCCTGGCGGCGCCGGTCGATCGCGGCCAGCCGCGGGTCCAGGTAGTCGTCGCAGAGCACGACGCACAGCGCCGCCGGCTCGGCGCCGTCCGGGCCCTGCACGTGCAGGCCCGAACCGGCCAGCGCGGCGTCGACCGAGGCCCGGTCCACCGCGCCGACCTCGATCAGCTCCACCGGCGTGGTGGCCACCGCCTGCACGGCGGTGGCGCCGTCCAGGCCGGCCAGCTCCCAGTAGGCCAGGGCCGGCCGGGGGTCGGGGCCCCCGGCCGTCCCGGGTTCGCCCCCGGGGTCGGCGAAGGCCAGGAACCGGGCCTCGGCCAGCCGTCCGAGCAGCGCCCCGACCTGGTCGGGGCTCAGCTCCGGAGCGGCGTCGCGGACAATGCCCGCCACGGTGCGGCTGCCGTCCAGCAGCGGGGCCAGGACCTCGATGGCACGGCCCCGCAGAGCGGTCACCCCCCGCGCCGAGACAAGGTACGCGGCCTCACCGGGCACCACGGCGGCCTCCAGGTGCCGTTTGAAGCCCAGCCGGCGTCCCCCCAGGGTGGTCATCAGCGTGACCAGACCACCGGGTGGCCGTCGGCCGGCACCAGGACCTGCGGGTCCCCGGCCGGTCGCACGCTGTCGTTCACACAGAAGACCCCGTGGTGGGGTATGTAGTCGGTGTCGTCGAGCCCCTCGATCACGAGCTCCACGGTCGGGACCGCCTCCAGCCGGGGGGCCTGGGCGGCGCTGGTCACGGTCAGGCCGAACTCGGCCAGCACCGGGACGGGGTCGTTGCGGTATCGATGGGCGAGGTCGGGCTCCATCCAGGTACGGGCCACCAGTTCGGCGAACCGCCAGTCCATCTCGATGGGGGTCTCCGCCTCGGCGAACATGGTCATCATGCCTCCCTCTTGCACGAATGTCCGCCAGCCTTCGAACTCTGGCATCGCCGAAATTGTGCGGCGGCGGGAGGCCGCGGCCTAGTTACTGCCTCACCTGCGGGACATGAGATTTTCACGACCACGGCCGGCGGGGCGGCGACCAGCGGCGGGAGGGCGGGGGCGCCGGGCGGGGGGCGCCGGTGGGAGGGAGGTGAAGCAGGGCACGCCGACGGCGCGCCGCTCGCCGCCCGCCGGTGCGAGCGGCGGGCGGCGGGCGGCGGGCGGTCGGCGAAGGATCAGCAGGGAATCAGCGGGCGACCGGCACCGGCACCAGCACCAGCACCAGCACCAGATACCTGACATCGGCACCAGGCACCGTTACGAGGCACCGGCACCGTTACTCGGCACCGGCACCGGCACCGGCACCAGCACCAGGTACTTGGTGCCTGGGCACCCGGCACCCGGCACCCGGCACCGGGCCCCGGGCCCCGGGCATGGGGCCCCGATACCAGCACCAGAGCCCTGCTCAGCCGCCCCCGCCCTCGACGAACTCCTTGGCCCGCCGCAGCGTGGCCAGGCTGTTGGTGCCCAGCGCGTGCCGGACCCGGGCGCGGGCCTCGGCCGGGGTGGCGTCCGGGCCCAGGGCGGCGCGGACGCCGTCCGGGTCCAGGGTCACGGTGTGCCAGGAGCGGGCGAAGACGGTGCCGCCGTCCTGCTCGAACTGCCAGCGTCCGGTGTGCCCGGCCATCACCGGGGCCAGCCGGAGCTGCTTGTAGACGATCACGCGGCGGTCCGGGAAGCACAGCCGGACCGAGGTGGTGGTGTGGACGCTGCCGTCCGGGGCGGAGGTGTCCATGGTCAGGCGCTGCACGCCGCCGGGCTCCTCCTCCAGCTCCACCCTCGCCACGTGCGGCAGCCGCTGCGGCCACAGGTCGGCGCGGCGGACGAACTCGAAGACCGCGGCCGCCGAGCCCTCGATCATCTCGGCGTCGGTGAAGGAGAAGTGCAGCTCGCCGCGTCCGGCGCCGAGTTCGGCGGCGCGCTTGAGCGCGCCGAGCTCGACCGTGCTGTTGCGGTCGATCGCCTCGTCGATCCAGGTCACGGCGGCCGGGTCGTCGGCGATCGCCGCGAAGCGGTGGGTGAGCACCACGTGGCAGGCGCCGGGACCGGCGGCGGCCACGATCCACTCCCCGCTCATCGAGGCGACCGGGGGCTTGGAGACGATCTGCTGGAAGGACACCCGGCGGGCGCCGGGGTCCAGGGTGCGGCGGGAGGTCCAGTCGTGGACCCCGCCCTGGGCGGTGGCCCAGATCCGCAGCAGCTGCGAATCGCCCTCGTCGAGCAGCAGGTCCACGTGCACGGTGGGGCCGAACACGTGGGGCCAGCCGGAGACGTCCTGGATGAGTCCGAAGACGACGTCCGGCTCGGCGTCGATCCGGATCTCGTGCTTGGTGTCGTGGATGGCCACGATGGTGCGCCTTTCTGGTCGGTCCCGGCCCGCCGGGGATTGGGGGGCGGTGGTCCGGGAGCGGTGGTGCGTGGTGCGGGTCGAGGGGATGGTGCGAGAACCGGCGGCGTTGGGGGGATGCCGCCGGCTCTCAGTAGTTGCCGAGCCCTCCGCAGACGTTGAGGGCTTGCGCGGTGACCGCGGCCGCGGCCGGCCCGGCGAGGTAGGCCACCATGCCGGCCACCTCCTGGGGGGTGGCGTAGCGGCCGAGCGGGATCTTGGCCTGGAAGCGGGCCAGGACGTCCTCGGTGGTGGTGCCCCAGTGCGCGGCGTAACCCTGACGGACGCGTTCGGCCATCGGGGTCTCGACGTAGCCGGGGCACACGGCGTTGACGGTCACTCCGGACTGGGCCAGTTCCAGCCCCAGGGCCTTGGTGAAGCCGATGACGCCGTGCTTGGAGGCGGAGTAGGGCGCGGCGAACACCACGCCCTGCTTGCCGCCGGTGGAGGCGATGTTGATCACGCGGCCGGCGCCGCGGCCGAGCATGCCGCCGGTACCCAGCACCTCGCGGGTGACGCGGAAGACGCTGGTGAGGTTGGTGGCGATGACGTCGTCCCAGAGCTCGTCGGGGAGTTCGGCGGTGATCCCGCCGCCGCCCCGGCCGGCGTTGTTGACCAGGACCGCGACCGGTCCGAAGGCCGCGACGCAGGCCTGGACCAGGGCGGTGACGTCGGCGCGGACGGTGATGTCGGCGCGCACGCCGTCGGCCCGCAGGCCGCGGCCGCGCAGCTTGTCCACCACCGCCCGGACCTCGTCCTCGTGGCGGGCGCACAGGAAGACGGGGTGGCCGAGTTCGCCGAGGGTCTCGGCGACGGCCAGCCCGATGCCGCTGGTGCCGCCGGTGATCAGGGCGGGACCGGGGTTCTCGCTCATGCCGTCGCCTCCTGGGCCGGCCCGCCGCGCTCGGGTCCGGGGTCGTCCGTGTTCTCGTATACGTCTACGTATTCGTTGTCGAAGATGGCCACCGCCCGTGTCCAACCGGCGCCGGCGCCGGTGAGCTTCACCGGCAGGCAGCTGACGGTGAAGCCGTGCGGCCTGGGCAGCGCGCCGAGGTTGGCCAGCCGCTCGATCTGGCAGTACTCGCGCCGGCGGCCGGCGAAGTGGGCCGGCCACAGCAGGCTGCGATCGCCGGTGGCGCGGTACTCGGCGATGATGTGCGAGAACGGCGCGTCCAGGCTGAAGCCGTCGGTGCCGATCACCTTGACGCCGAGGTCGAGCAGGAAGTCGGTGGCCGGTCCGTCCAGGCCGACGAAGTCGGTGAAGTACTCCGGGGTTCCGGCCCGGACCCAGGAGCCGGTGTTGAGCATCGCGATGTCGTAGGGCCGCGGCTCGTACTCGATCTCCACCAGGGCCTTCTCAAGGTCCGCGCGGCGGGCCACCGGCGCGTCCAGGCCGGTGAGGTCGAGCACGAACCCGGGCCGGAAGAACCAGTCCAGCGGCAATTGGTCGATGGTGCGCGGGGTGCCGTAGGCGGTGTTGGTGCCGTAGTGCGCGGGCGCGTCGACGTGCGTGCCGGTGTGCGCGGTCAGCGTGAACGTGTCGTTGTTCAGGAACTCGCCGTCCGGCAGCTCGTCCGGGGACAGGTCGAGCCCGAAGTGCTCGCGCATGGCCGAGGTCATGTGCTCGGCGCCCTGCCGCGGCGACATCGGGACGTGCTGGACCGGTTCGGGTTCCCACAGTGTGGCGTCCACCGCCGTGGACAGGTCGATGATCCTCATGTCTTCCACTCCTCCGGTTCGGCACCCGCGGCCGGGCCCGGGCCCGCGAGGAAACAGCCCCGGGCGCCCGCGGCGCGACAGCGCGAAGCGCCCGGAAGCCAAGAAGACTCCCGAGCGCTCGAGCGAGGCTGGCGGATCACCACACCATGCCCTCGGTCTGCCGCGCGTTCTGCAGGCTGGCCAGCAGCGAGCCCAGCGTCGCGGAGTCGTTGATGGCGGTGTCCGGGACCAGCAGCCCGAACTCGGCCTCGATCCGGCCGACGACCTGCAGCAGCGCCAGCGAGTCGTAGCCCAGCTCCAGCAGCGGGGTGTCGGCGTCGTCGCCTTCCAGGTCGGCGTCCTCCTCCAGGCCGATGGCCTCGAGGAGCAGGCGGGTCAGGGTTTCGCGGTCGATGCCACTGGCGGTTCCGGCGGCCATGGGTTCCTCCTGGGGGTGAGGGGTGCAGCGGGGGGACTGCTGCGGGACGGATGTTCGGCGGTATGCGGGTTCGACGACCGACCGGGGCCCGGGGTTGCTTTCGCCAGGGCGCGCCAGGGTTCGCCGGTCCGCCGCCGGGCTCAGGAGCGCAGCACCAGCGCCGAGTTGAAGCCGCCGTAGCCGCGGGCCAGGACCAGCGCGGTGCGCAGCGGCCGGGCCCGGACCTCGGTGACGAGGTCGAGCTCGTACTCGGCGGCCGGCTCGGCGACGTTGACGGTCGGCGGGATCACGCCGTCGCGCAGGGCCAGCAGCGCGGTGGCGACGTCCAGCGAGGCGCCGCCGCCGATCAGCCGGCCGGTCATGGTCTTGGGCGCGGTCACCGGGACCCCGTAGGGGCCGAACAGCTCGCGCAGCACCTCGGCCTCGATCCGGTCCAGCTCCGGCACGCCGGCGGCGTCGGCGAACACCACGTCCACCTGGTCGGGGCGGACCCCGGCGTCGCACAGCGCCAGGTCGGCGGCGCGGCGCAGGCCGGGGCGCGGGACCGGGCGGCCGGCCAGCAGCGCCCGCTCGACGGATTTCGGGCTGGGGTCGAAGGTGGCGGCGTAGCCGGCGATCTCCCCGTAGCCGCGGCCCAGGCCCCGGGTCTTGGCCGATTCGGCGTCCTCGACGATGACGATGGCGCCGCCCTCGCCGGGCACGTAGCCGTCGGCGTCGGCGGCGAACGGCCGGAACGCGCCGGCCGGGTCGGCGGCGACGGACAGCCGGCCGGTGGCCATCTGCCCCATCCAGCCCCACGGGCACAGCCCGCCGTCCACGCTGCCGGAGATGACGACCGGCGTGCCCTTGCGCACCACCCGGCGGGCCTGGCCGAGGGCGTCGATGCCGCCGGACTGCTCGGTCACCAGCACCCCGGACGGGCCGCGGGTCCGGTGCCGGATCGAGATCTGGCCGGCGGTGGCGGCGAAGAACCAGGCGAAGGACTGGTAGGCGCTGACGAACTGCTTGCCCTTGCTCCACAGGTGGCCCAGTTCGCGCTGGCCGAACTCGATGCCGCCGGCCGAGGCGGCGGTGATCACGCCGACGTCGTACTCGGCCAGCCGGTCCAGGTCCAGCCCGGCGTCGGCGAGCGCCTCGCCGGTGGCGACCAGGCCGAGCTGGGTGGCGCGGTCGGTCTGCCGGAGCAGCCGGCCGGGCACCCGGTCCCGGGCCACGAAGTCGGGGATCTCGGCGGCCAGGGTGGCCGGGTAGCCGGAGGTGTCGAAGCGGGTCGGGACGCCGACGGCGCAGCGGCCCTCCAGGGTGGCCTGCCAGTACTCCTCGACGCCGAGCCCGGTGGGGGCGGCGATGCCGAGGCCGGAGACGACGGCGCGGGCGACGTCGAGCTCGTCGGCGAAGTCGCCGGGGAACGCGACGGCCTCGGGCTCGTCGAGCAGGCCGGTGTCGAAGTCCTCCAGCGCGGCGCGGCCGTCGGCCCCGGCGTCGGTCAGCAGGGCGGCGTCCAGGTCCGCGGGGCGGCTCACGACCGGCTCCGGGAGTTCGCGGCGGCCAGCACCATGGCGCTCTGGAAGCCGCCGAAGCCGCTGCCGACGCTGAGCACCACGTCGGTGCGCTGGTCGCGGGCGGTGATCGGGATGTAGTCCAGGTCGAGCTCGGGGTCGGGTTCGAAGAGGTTCGCGGTGGGCGGCAGCACGTCGTACTCGATGGCCAGCGCGCAGGCGGCGATCTCCAGGGCCCCGACGGCGCCCAGGGAGTGGCCGATCATCGACTTGATGGAGCTGATCGGGGTGCGGTAGGCGTGGGCGCCGAGCGCGGTCTTGAAGGCGGCGGTCTCGTGCCGGTCGTTCATCTGGGTGGCCGAGCCGTGGGCGTTGATGTAGTCGATGGCGGTGCGGTCCAGGCGGGCCTCGCGCAGCGCGGCCCGGATGGCCTCGGCCATCTCGCGGCCGTCGGGCTTCAAGCCGGTCATGTGGTAGCCGTTGCAGCGCGCGCCGTAGCCCTTGATCTCGGCGTAGACGCGGGCGCCACGGCGGCGGGCGGACTCGGTCTCCTCCAGGATCAGCACGGCGGCGCCCTCGCCGAGGACGAAGCCGTTGCGGCCGCGGTCGAAGGGGCGGCTGGCGTGTTCGGGGTCGTCGTTGCGCGGGGTGGTGGCGTGGATGGCGTCGAAGCAGGCGGCGGTGATCGGGGCGATCGGGGCCTCGGTGCCGCCGGCGATCATCAGGTCGGCGCTGCCCTCGCGGATCAGGTCCACGGCGTAGCCGAGGGCGTCCAGGCCGGAGGTGCAGCCGGTGGAGACGACGGCGGCGGGGCCCTCGGCGCCGAGGTCGCCGGCCACTTCGGCGGCCATGGAGCTGGGGACGAAGTGGCGGTAGAGCTCGGGCACCACGTATTCGTGGTCGAGGTCCCATTTGCGGCCGGCGTCGCTGCACACGACGTATTCGCGCTCCAGGCTGGTGGTGCAGCCCACGGCGGTGGCGATGGCGGTCCCGATCCGGGTGGGGTCCAGGGCGTCGGGGTCCAGTCCGCTGTCCTGCCAGGCCTCGCGGGCGCTGACCACGGCGAACTGGGTGGCCCGGTCCATGCGCCGGATCTCCTGCTGGGTCAGGCCGCAGCGGGCGGGGTCGAAGTCGACCTCGGCGGCGACCCGGGACCGGAACGGCGCGGCGTCGAAGTGGGAGATGGTCCGGGTCGCCGAGCGTCCGGCGATCAGCAGGTTCCAGTAGGCCTTGACGCCCACCCCGCCCGGGGCGACGGCGCCGATGCCGGTGATGGCCACCCCGCGGTTCACCGCGGTGTCCCCGGCGTGGCGGGCGGCTGGGGGCCGCGGGGGGTCGGTTGCTCGGTCACGTGTGTCATCCCCTTTGCGGAACGGCGGTGGGTACGGCCGGTGTCCGGATTGGGGGCATGGTCGGGTTGGGGGCTCGACGCGGGCTCGACGGCCGCTGGATCGACGGTGGAGCGCGGCTCGGGATCCGGTCGATGCGGCAGATCGGGCGGGTCCGCGGCCGCGGTGGCGCGGCCCGGCGCGGCCGGTTCGGGCGGGCCGGGGCGGCCGGTTCGGGCGGGCTGGGGCGGCCGGTTCGGGCGGGCCGGCACGGCCGGTTCGGGCGCTCTGCGATGGGTCTGGCCCACATTCCGTGAAGAGGCAGGCGGAGTCGAAGGGCCTCGCTGGCGAGCAAGGCTTCTGCCTCGCCCCGCGCCGACTTGATGCCGGCACCTTCACGGAATGTGGGCCAGACCCACTTCAAGCCGCTGCGGACAGGAGGCTCAGCCAGTTCGGCACTGAGAGTCTTTCGTCCCAGGTCAGGCTTATCGGCAACGCTTCCGATCAGGACAAGTCCAGAATCATCGCTGGGCACCCGGTGAATCTGCGTGGCGTCCGGTGCTCCATCCGGTGAGGACATCACTCGAGACGACCGGAGGCACCCATGACCTCAGTGGATGACAGGAACGGCACCCGTGGCGGGGCGCTCGCGCCGCCCACAACGCATCGGATGAAGCGGCCCACAGTTGTGGGAATCGTGGGATCCGTCGCAGCGATTGTGTTGACTCTGCCGGTGGCTGTCGCGTCGAGTGGCAGTGCGAGCGCCGCCAGGCCCAGCGGGGTTGTGGGTTCCTACCCCGTGCTCTGCTCACAGTTGGCTGCCGTGCTTCAAGGTCTGGACCCCAGTTCCCCTGAAGCTGAACAAATCAGGGCTCGAATGGCGGCGCTCAATTGCTGACCGCGAGATGGTGTTGATCGACTGAACGTGACTGTCTGTAGCGGTCTGAAGTGGGTCTGGCCCGGTTCGGGCGGGCCGCGATGGGCCGGTTCGGGCGGGCCGCGGTGGCCCGGCGCGGCCCGCTGCACCCGGTGTCAGCCGCGGCCCGAGCGCCGGCCGAGTCCGGCGGCGCTGAATCGGGCGGTGCCGCCCGCGCACCCGCCCGCGATCATGGGCAGGACCGGCCATCCTACTGATCGGGAAGAGGGGGAAGAAGGGCGGGACCGAAGTCGTGAAAACCTCATAACGGTGCCTTGATATCAGGCTCGGCGCCGCACCCGCCCTGGCCAGGGGAGCGCATCCGGGCGCGCCCCGGGGCCGTCCAGCCGCGCTCGTCCTGTCCGCAAGATCTGTTCGAGGCGCGTTCGAGCCGCCGCGAGCAGACTGCGGATCAAGTGGTTCCCCGAATTGTTCACGGATGAGCGGTCGGCGGGGCTCGAGGGGAATTGACATGTCTGGATACGGAAACCTTACCGAGGTCATCGCACGTTGGGGAGCGGAGCGAGCGGACCGTTGCGCGTTGGTGGTCGTCGGCGGCGAGGGGACGCGGCGGGTCCAGTACGGGGAGCTCGACCGGGACGCGCGGCGGATGGCCGGCTGGCTCGGGGACCGGTACGGGGTCGGGGAACGGGTTCTGGTCCAGCAGCGGGACGCGCGGCTGTTCGCGGTGTCGCTCCTGGGCTCTCTTTATGCCGGCCTCACCGCGGTCCCCGCTCCGGCGCTGGGGGGCGCGGCCAACGTCGAACGCAGAGTCCTGGCCCTGGGCCGGGACGCCGCGGTGTGCGCGGTGCTCACCGGCGCCGAGGACGCCGGGGAGGCCAGCAAGGTCCTGGCCCTGGGCGGCTACGGCCACGTCGACTGCGTCGCCGTGGACACCCTGCTGGAGCAGGGCCACACCCCGGACGCCGGGGACTGGCGGCCGCCGGCGGTGCACGGCCACGACCCCGCGCTGCTGCAGTACACGTCGGGCTCGACCCAGGTCCCGCGCGGGGTGGTGATCCAGCACCGGCACCTGCTGGCCAACCAGGCCGCGATCCGGCGGGCCCTGGGCACCGGCCCGGACTCGGTGTTCGGCGGCTGGCTGCCGCTGCACCACGACATGGGCCTGATCGGCCAGCTGCTGCATCCGCTGTTCCTGGGCGCCACCGCGGTGGTGATGACGCCGGAGGCGTTCGTGCGCGATCCCGGGCGCTGGCCGCGGATGGTCGCCGAGCACGGCGTGCAGGTCTCCGGGGCCCCGAACTTCGGCTACCAGCTGGTGGTGGACCGGGTCCGGGACCGGGATCTGGCCGGGCTGGACCTGAGCGGCTGGGAGATCGCGGTCAACGGCGGGGAGCCGGTGCGGGCCTCGACGATGCGCGCCTTCCAGGACCGGTTCGGCCGGCACGGGCTGCGGCCCGGCGCGCTGCGCTCGGCCTACGGCCTGGCCGAGGCCACGCTGATGGTCTCGGTGAGCGGCCCGGGCGGCGCGCAGGCCACCTTGGACGTGGATCGCGGCGAGCTGGAGCGGGGGCGGGTGCGCCCGGCAGCGCCGGGCAAGGCCAAACGTGGCCTGTCCAGTGTCGGCCCGGTCCGGGACCTGCAGGTGCGGATCGTCGATCCGGAGGCCGAGCAGCCGGTCGAGGACGGCGCGGTGGGCGAGGTCTGGCTGCGCGGCCCGAGCATCGGGGCCGACTACTGGCGCCGCCCGCCGGGGACCACCGGCACCTTCCACGGCACGGTCGACGCCGGCGGCGCGGACTGGCTGCGCACCGGGGACCTGGGGCTGCTGCACGACGGCGAGCTCTACGTCACCGGCCGGCTCAGCGAGCTGATCATCGTGGCCGGCCGCAACCTGCATCCGCTGGACGTGGAGCGCTCGGTGCAGCGGGTCAGCGCGGCCTTCGGCGCCGGCGTGGCCTTCGCCGTGGAGCCGGAGGAGGAGCCCGAGCAGATCGTGGTGGTGCAGGAGGTGCGGGCCGTGGGCCGCCGCCGCGGCGAGGCCTCGCCGAACTTCGCGCAGCTGGCCACCGCCATCCGGGAGCGGGTCGCGGAGGACTTCGCGGTGCGCACCGGCGGCGTGGTGCTGGTCCGGCCCGGGACGGTGCGCCGCACCACCAGCGGCAAGCTGGAGCGGATCGCGGTGCGCAACCTGTTCCTGGGCGGCCGGATCGAGGCGCTCTACGAACTCGTCGACCCGCCGGTGCAGGCGCTGGTCCGGGCCCGGGCCAAGGGCCCGCGCCGCGGTTCGGCGATGCGGGCGCCGGCCCATCGCTCGGAGGACACCATGCTCACTCCCGGCGTCCCGCGCGAACGGCGCGAGGCGGCGCTGCGCACCTGGCTGGGCACCCGGCTGGGCCGGCATCTGCGGCATCCGGCCATCGCCCACGACGCGGTGCTGTTCGAGCTCGGCCTGGACTCGGTGGCCGCGCTCGGCCTGTGCGGGGACATCGAGGCGCGGTTCGGGCTGCCGGTGGCGGCCACCGTCGCCTTCGACCACCCGACCATCGGCGACCTGGCCGCGTACCTGGCCGACCGGCTGGAGGCGGCCGGTCCGGACCCGGGGACGCGGTACCGGGCCGCCGTCGACCACGAACCGGCGTACGACGAGAGGAACCGCCCGTGACCGGCACCCTGCCATCCGGCGCGCCGCCTTCGGCCGCCTTCGTCTTCCCCGGACAGGGGGCGCAGTACCCTGCGATGACCTCCCGTCTGGTGCTGGAGAGCCAGCGCTACGGCGCGCATCTGCAGGCCGCCTCGGCGGCGCTGGAACCGCACACCGAGGTGCAGCTGCTGGACCTGATCGTGGCCGGCGACGAGCGGATCGGCCGGCCCGGGCTGGCCGAGCCGGCGCTGTTCGCCGTGCAGTACGCGCTGGCCCGCACCCTGCAGGAGTTCGGGCTGGCGCCGTGCGCGGTGCTGGGCCACGGCCTGGGCGAGTTCGCGGCCGCGGTGGCGGCCGGCGCGCTGCCGCTGGGCCACGCGGCGCCGCTGGTGGCCGGGTTCGGCACGGTCAGCTGCGAGCGGTTCGCCGCGCTGGCCGCCCGGGCTCCGGCCGGCGTGCCGCAGACCCCGTTCTACTCCAGCGCCCGCGGCCGCCGGCTGTCCGGCGAGCTGTTGGACGGCGGCTACTGGATCGAGCTGCGCACCAGTCCGGAGCGCTTCGAGCCGGCGCTGGCCGACCTGCTGCTGCTGGAGGAGCCGGCGACGGTGGTGGAGATCGGCCCGCGGCCGATGCTCAGCGCCCTGATCGAGGCGCTCGGCGACGGCCGCGCGGTGTGCCTGCCGGTGTGCCGCTCGCTGGACGCGCCGGCCGCGGCGCTCTACGAGGTGCTGGAGCGGGTGGGCCTGGGCCGCAAGGGCGACGATCCGATCACCCGGATCGTGCTGGACGCGGTCGCCGAGGTGCTGGCCGAACCCGGCGCGCCGATCGGCCTGGACGCCGCGCTGCGCAACGACCTGGGCTTCGACTCGGTGATGCTGATGCGGCTGAAGTTCAGGCTGGAGCAACGGATCCCCGAGGTCGGCAAGATCGCGCTGCGGGACATGCTGGAGTACTTGGTGACGCCGGGCGTCGTCGCCGACTTCCTGCGTCTGCAGCTGGCCGCGGCGCCCGCCCTCCCATGATCGCACGCGGGACCGCGGCGACCGGCGCGCTGGCCGGCCGACCGGTCGAGGTGCCCGGGCCCGACGGCCCGTGGGACGCGGTGCTCGGAACGCTCGCCGAGCACGGCGCGGTGGTGACCTACGGACTGCTCCCGGACTGGGAGCCCAAGGACCTGCCCGAGGATCGGCTCAAAGCCCTGATCGGGCACGACTGGGAGCGCTACATCACGTTCAAGCACGCGATGGCCCGCTCCCGCTTCGTGGCCAGCCGGCTGCTGCTCAAGCACGTGGCGGCGGCGGTGATCGCCAGCCGCCCGGAGCTGATCGACCTGGCCTACCGGCCCGGCGGACGGCCCTACCTGCGCGGCTGCGACCAGATCGACATCAGCCTGAGCCACACCGACGACATGCTGGTGGTCGGGGTGACCCGGAACGGCCGGATCGGGGTGGACGTGGAGACCGCCGACCGCCCGATGCTCGGCCTGGGCATCGAGGCCCAGGTCTGCACCCCGCACGAGCTGGCCATGCTGGAGACCATCGCCCAGGCCCGGCGCAACGGCGCCATGGTGCGGCTGTGGACCCTGAAGGAGGCCTACAGCAAGGCCATCGGCCAGGGGCTGCGCTTCCGGTTCACCGAGTTCGGGTTCCGGCTCGGCGACCCCCGGGCCCGGGTGCTGCGGCCGGACGGCTCGCCCGGCACCGGCGACGAATGGCGGTTCGGGACCTGGCTGGTGAACCGGCAGTACACGATCAGCGTCGCGCTGTGCGACTCCGGATTCGGCCAGACCGTCGACATCGCCGCCGAGACGATGCTCGACCAGGCACTGATCGACGCGCTGTCCGGCGCGTCCTGACAGGGGCGGTGAGCGGATGAGAGGGGCGGCGTGACATTGACACGGGATTCCCAAAACACTGATGTCAAGGGCCATCAACGGGGGTCCGCGGTGGCGGACTCACCCCGCCGGGGTGAGATCTTCACAACCGGGCTCGTGACGCGGTCACTAGGCACACCACCGGCACCGGGGCATGCTCTAGCCAAACTCTTGCCGGCATCAGGCCGCAAGCGAACGATCGGAAACCGCGAACGCACGAAAGGGGGAAGACAGTGGAAGTCGGACTGCTCGGCCCGCTGGTAGTCGAGGAACAAGGGATGTCGGTCGTCCCCAGCGCCCACAAACCGCGCAAGGTCCTGGCCCTGCTCGCCCTGCACGCGGACCGCATCGTGACCGTCCCGATGCTGATGGAGGAGGTCTGGGGCGACTCCGCGCCCCGCAGCGCCGCGACCACGCTGCAGACCTACATCCTCCAGGTCCGCAGGATGATCGAGGCCGCGCTGCACAACGACCCGGACCGGCAGGCCAAGGACGTGCTGGTCACCCATCACGGCGGCTACCTGCTGGAGGTGCAGCCGGGCTGGAGCGACGTGATGGAGTTCAACCGGCTGGTCGAGGCCGGCCGCCGGGCCTTCGAGCTGGGCGACGACCGCTCGGCCAGCCACCTCATGGGCCGGGCCCTGGAGCTGTGGCGCGGCGCGGCGCTGGTCGACATCCAGCTCGGCCGGCTGCTGGAGCTGGAGGTCCTGGGCCTGGAGGAGACCCGGATGAGCGCGCTGGAACTGCGGATCGAGGCGGACCTGCGCCTGGGCCGGCACAGCGAGCTGATCGGCGAGCTCAGGGTCCTGACAGCCCGGCACCCGATGCAGGAGAACCTGTGCATGCAGCTGATGCTGGCGCTCTACCGCTCCGGCAACGGCTCGCGGGCCCTGGAGGTGTTCCACACGCTGCGCAAGACCCTGACCGAGGAACTGGGCATCGAGCCCTCGGCCCGGGTGCAGCGGCTCCAGCAGGCCATCCTGTGCGGCGATCCGGGACTGGACGTCACCCCGGAGTCGGTGAAGCGGCTGCCGGTCTGAGCACGGCAGGGCTCTGATGAGGTGACCGCGTCCGCGCCCCACGGCGTACGAGGTACCGGAACCGGACTCGTTCGAAGCACCATCCGCTCGCAGCACCAGCACTACCCGCTCGCAGCACGACCCGCTCGCAGCACCATCCGGCAGCACGCCGGCCCGCTCCCGCCGCCCCCGAGGTGGAGCGACCAGATCTTCCCGGCACTGCGGCGCCGGTCGACGGCCATTGAGGGGTGGCCAGCGGCCGGCGCCGCGGCCTGTCGGCGGCCGTCGGCGGCCCGCGGTCGCGGCAGCGAATTCCGGGCCCGGGCCGTCAGGCGGCACGGGCCCGCTGGGTGACGACGATGCAGCCGAGCACCACCACGGCCGTCAGCGGAACCGCGGCGGTCATGCGCTCGCCGAGCAGCAGCACCGCCCACACCAGCGTCAGCAGCGGCTGCGCGAGCTGCAACTGGCTGGCCCGGGCCACCCCGATCAGCCCCATGCCGCGGTACCAGACCACGAATCCGCCGAACTGCGAGACGGCGGAGACGTACAGCATCCCGGTCACGGCCTTGGCGCCGAGGTGCACCGGCTCGACCGGCAGCGCGATCGCGCAGACCGCGAGGCTGACCGGCGCGGCGAGCACCACGCCCCAGGCGATCACCTGCCAGCCCGGCAGCCGCGCGGACAGCCGCCCGCCCTCGGCGTAGCCGGCGGCGCAGACCAGCAGCCCGCAGAAGAGGTAGAGGTCTGCGACGGTCGGCCGACCGTGGTTCTGCGCGAGGGTGAAAGTGATGACGGCAGCGGCACCGGTCGCGGCGGCGGCCCAGAAGACCTTGGACGGATGGCGTCCGGTGCGCAGCGCCCCGATCGTCGCGGTGGCCATCGGCAGCACACCGATCACGACCGCGGAGTGCGCGGTCGACGAGGTCTGCAACGCCAGGGTGGTGAGCAACGGGAAGCCGATCACGCAGCCGACGGCGACGACGATCAGCGCGGTCCGGTCCGCACGCCGGGGCCGAGGTGCGCGGGTGACGACGAGCGCGACGACGGCGATGGCGGCGGCCAGAGCGCCGCGGATGCCGGTGACGCTCCACGGGCCGAAGCCTTCGAGCGCCCAGGCGGTGCCGGGGAAGCTGAAAGAGAAGCTGAGGACGCCGAGGGCGGCGAGCAGGGTGCCGTTGGAGCTGGCCGACCAGAGGCGGGCGTTGGGGATGCGGGCGGGGGGCGGGGTGGCGTCCGGGGTCGGTCTCGTGTCCGGACCGGCCTCCGAGGTCGGACTCGGGTTCCGGTCCGGGTTCGGGTTTCGATTCGGCAGTGGCGATATCCGCTCCGAAACGATAGCGCTACGCTTGTCTTCCATGAAAAACGATAGCAGTTGGCGCGAACTGGCCGAGGTCCTCGCCCGGGAGATAGCGCCGCTGCCGTCCGGCACCCGGATCGCCACCCACCGCACCCTGGTGCGGCGCTTCAACGCCAGCGGCACCACGGTCTCGGCCGCGCTCGCGCTGCTGACCCAGCGGGGCCTGATCAGCTCGCGGCCCGGCGCCGGGACGTTCCGCACCGATGTCCGTCCCCTGATACCGGCCGGCGACACGGCGTGGCAGGAGACGACCCTGGAACAGTCGGCACAGGACGCGGCGGCCACCGGGACGGTGCGCGGGTTCAAGGCCTCGGCGCTGCTGGGGATGCTGACCTCGCCGGGTCCGGACGTCGTCGACCTCAACGGCGGCTACCTGCATCCGGAGCTGCAACCGATGGCAGCGCTGACCACCGCCCTGGCCCGGGCCGCCAAGCACCCGGCGGCGTGGGCGCGGCCGCCGGTGGGCGGCGTCCCGGAGCTGCGGGACTGGTTCGCCGCCGACATCGGCGGCGGCCTGGGCCGGCACGACGTGTTGATCTGCGGCGCCGGGCAGAGCGCGCTGGCCACCGCGCTGCGGGCCCTGGCCCAGCCCGGCGACCGGGTGCTGATCGAGTCCCCGACCTACCCAGGCACGATCGCCGCCGCGCACGCCGCCGGGCTGCGTCCGGTACCGGTGCCGGTGGACCACGAGGGGATGCGCCCGGACTACCTCGAACCGGCGCTGGCGCGCAGCGGGGCCCGACTGGTGGTGGCGCAGCCCCTGTTCCAGAACCCGACCGGCGCGAGCATGACCCCGGCCCGGCAGCGGGAGATCCGCGAGCTGGCGCGCCGGCACCAGGCGTTCGTGATCGAGGACGACTTCGTCCGCCTGCTGGCGCACGCCGACGCCGGACCGGTACCGGCCCCGATGGTGGCCGACGACCCGGACGGCACCGTGGTCCATATCAGGTCCCTGACCAAGGCGACGTCGCCGAACCTCCGGGTGGCGGCGCTGGCCGCGCGCGGCCCGGTACTGGCCCGGCTGCGCTCCGCCCAGATCGTCGACACGATGCTGGTACCGGCCCCGTTGCAGCTGACGGCGCTGGAAGTGGTGACGGCGGCGAGCTGGCGACGCGGCCTGCGGACCCTGTCCGAGGCGCTGCGACACCGCCGCGAGGTGGCGACGACGGCGGTCGAGGCCGCGTTCGGCGCCGACGCGCTGGCCCTCCGACCGCGCGGGGGCTACCACCTGTGGGTGACACTGCCGGGCCACCTGGACGACGAGCAGTTCACAGCCTCAGCACTGGCCGGCGGAGTACTGGTGACCCCCGGCACGAACTACTACGCGGGAGACAACGGAGTTCCGCACGTGCGCATCAGCTACGTGTCCGCACCCTCGGCGGCGGACGTCGACGAGGCGGTGCGCCGGCTGGGGCCGCTGGTGCGGGCGGAATCCGAGTCCTGAGGAAGGCGGATCGGGTTGCGGTTGCGGTTGCGGTTGCGGTTGCGGGGCTTGGGTTTCGGGTCGGCAGGTCCGGCGCGATCGGCGAACGGCAAATCAACCGACCGGCGCGGCACAGTCGGCGAGGTTGGAATGGCAGGTCCGGCGCGACCGGCGAGCTGGCAAAACTGGCGGATCGGCGGACTGGCGAACCGGCACAGTTTGCGGGGCCGGCGCGATCAGCGTCGCACTCCCCGTCAGCCGAGGCGCAGCCCAGGATGGTCCGGCGAATCCGGGTAGGTGTGCCGCGCCGCCGCGGTGAGCGAGCGCAGAGCCTGGACCAGTCCCGCGCGGTCGGCGGCGGGCAGGTGCCCCACCAGTTCGGCTATCTCGGCCTGCCGGCGGTCCATCACGGTGCGGACCAGGTCACGGCCGTCCGGTGTGAGGAGCAGCAGCTGCTCGCGGCGGCTGTCCGGGTTCGGCCTGCGGGCCAGCAGCCCGGCCGCCGCCAGCCGGTCGGCCATGCGCACCGCCGTGGACGGGTTCACGCCGAGCTCGGCGGCCAGGTCCGAGAGCTTCAGCGGCGGCCGGTCGGCGAGCACCACCAGCGTGCGCAGCTGCGGCAGGGTCAGGGTCTCGTCGACGTCGGCGAGCGCCCGCGCCGACAGCGCGACTATCAGGCGGGAGGCGGCCAGCAGCGAGGCCGTCACTTCCCGCACGTCGGCAGCTCCGGCAGCGGCGGCAGCGGCGTCCGCGGCCGGAAGGCGCACCTCCCGGTCCGGACGGCTGTTGGTCTGCACGGTCGCGAAGCTACCGTATGATCCGGATTGCCGCCATGGATCGAACCATTGCATAATGCAAGGGTTGACGACCACGCACTGCGGAGAGGCGCCGGCATGGACGATTCGCCGATCGAGCAGGCCTATTCCTTCCTGTGCCGGGGCTGCGACCACGCGTGGAGCGCGGGCTATGAGATCCGCCGCGTCCACGACAGCCGGGGCCTGGTGCAGTCCGCGTTCTTCCTGGACGGGCACCGCACCCCCTCCCCGCTGACCCAGGGCCGCTGCGTGCGCTGCGGGGGCGGGCACGTCCAGGTCACCCCGCACACCCGGGGGCGCCGTCCGCGCGGCGGCGCGATGATGGGGATGACTCCTTAGTCGCGAGGTATTCAGGAGGTCGAGATGACCGGTACGGAAGTCCTCACCGCGGGTCGCTACGGCTACGCCGACCGGCGCATCCACCGCGACGACTTCGCCGCCCAACTCGCCGTGCTGCTGCCGGCCGAGGACGCCGAACGGCTCCCGGCGGCGATCCCGGTCGGCACCGAGGATCTGGCCGCGGCGGCGAAGACCTGCCGCCATCTGGCCGACCGCTATCCGGGCGAGCCCCTGGGCCGGGTGGCCGGACAGGTCGCCTACCGCCTGGAACATCCGATGACCCGCCCCGGAGCGCTGGTGCTCTACGCCGCCTGCATGCTGTGCCGGGAGCAGGAAGCCCTGGCCCGCCGCGAGAGCGCCTCGGCCGTGTCCGCGACCCTGGAATGCCGCGCAGCCGGCCGCGCCGCCGACACCCTGGAGGCCACCGCCACGCAGACACTGCGCTACACGGTGAAGACCGCGATCGACGGCGACTTCGTCCGCGACGCACGGCAGCTGGACGCGACCGCGCAGCGTGCACAGGCAGCGCAGGCGGGGCTGCCGGTGATCTGAGGGAGTGAACGAACCGCCGCGCCGGCGGTCTGGTCCGGATTTCGCGGGACAGGCCGGCGGCGCGGTGCAACCCTCACCGCCCGCCCGACGCGGTGAGCGCGGCGCCGGAAGTGGACCGTTCGCGACCCGGGCGCCGCCCCCCGTTTCCCACCGCGAGCGGACCGCGCTCGCCGGAGGCCGTCCCCCTCGGCCGGTTCCGGCCGCGACGCCGCTCCCCCTTCCGGGGCGGCGAGGGGCCGACTTCCCGGAATCCCTGATCATGCGGCAGCGGTGGGGGTACTGTCACTGCTTTGCGCGCTGTGTACAAAGGATTGACAGGGGCTCGGCGCCGTGCCGCGCGGTGTGCGGGTCGGACGGGCCGGCGGAGGCAGGCAGGCAGAGGCAGGCGGAGGAGCCGTGGTGGAGACCATCGATTACCGTGCGGAGGACCTGTCCGACGCGCGGTTCGTGGTGTCGCCGCTCGGCCATCTGATCCACGGCGTGCACGACGGCCCGTGCAGTCGGCACTCGCCCTGGCGCCGGCGCTGGTGGACGCGGGCCCGTCGCCAGGTCAGCGCCTCCTCCGGCCGCCTGATACCGCTGATCAACCGCGCGCATCCCGACGCCCCGGCCTTCCTGCCGCTCGCGATCGCCGGCCCGGACCCGGCCCCGGCCTTCGAGCAGGAGCTGGACCAGCTGCGCGCCACCCCGCCGCACCTGCTCGGCTTCCGGCTGGCCACCGCCGCGGCCAGGACCGACGATGCCGACCGCCTGATCCGGGGCCTGCGCAACCAGGAGGACGCCGCGATGCGCGCCGTCGTCGACGGCCTGCTCGCCCTCTACCGGGCCGCCTTGATGCCGGACTGGCCGGAGATCTCGCAGCGCCTGCACCGCGACGTCGCGGCACACCAACGGCAGGAGCAACGCACCGGGACGCAGGCGATGCTGACGAATCTGCACCCTGACATAGCCTGGCGCGCAGTCGGCGAACCGGCCCTCGGCAGCCTGATCCTGTCCCCCTGCCTGTTCGGCCAACAGCGCGCCCACGCCGGCCCCGGCAGCGACGGCAGCCGCGTGGTGATCTACCCGGCCGCCGAACCCGACCCCGGCGGACCCGGCGGTCCGGCCGACGACCACCTCGCCGCCCTGCTCGGCCCGGGCCGCGCCGCCGCGCTCCGAGCCCTGCGGACCCCGTCCTCGACCTCGGGCCTGGCCCGCCGCCTGGCGATCTCGGTCCCGATGGCCTCGACCCACGCCGCACTGCTGCGCAACGCCGGCCTGGTCGCCACGACCCGGGACGGCAAGAGCGTGCGCCACGAGCTCACGCCGGTCGGGCAGCAGCTGGTCGAGCTGAATCCCTGAGCAGGTCCCGCGCGACCGCGAAGGCGCGCCCGGCCGCGAAGTCCCGCGCGACCGCGAAGTCGAGCGAGTCCCGCGCGACCTCGAAGTCCCGCCCGACCGCGAAGTCACGCGAAAGCGCACGACCGCGAAGCAGCGCTAAAGCGCACTGCCGCCCGCCGCCTCATCATGCACCTGCGAGTCCTCACCGCTTGATCCCGACACCGCCCAAGCCCCAGATCTCCTCCCAGTCGCCCCGCACCTCGCCGTCCGGCCGCCACAGCGGCCGCGGCACCAGTCCCGGCGCCACGATCTCCGTCCCGTCGAACAGGGCCCTGATCTCGTCGTCCGTGCGGACGTACATCTGTGCCGTCGTGCGGCCCCAGGCCTGGCGGGCGGCCTCGGCCTGGACCGGGTGGCCGCCGTCGGTGACGTGGGTCAGGACCAGTGCACTGCCGGGAGGGACCGCGGCCAGGTACTCGCGCACGATGGCGTGCGGCCCTTCCTCCGGCGAGATGAAGTGCAGCAGCGCCGACATCACCACGGCCACCGGGCGGTCGAGGTCCAGGACGCGGCGCAGCTCCGGATCGGCCAGCACCTCCGCCGGGCGGCGGACGTCGGCCAGCACCACGGCGGTGTGCTCCGGCTCGCCGTCGGCCACCAGGGCGCGGGCGTGCACGGCGACCATCGGGTCGTAGTCGACGAGGACGATGCGGGCTTGGGGATGCACCGCGCGGGCCACCTCCCCGATGTTGCCGGTGCCCGGCAGGCCGCTGCCCAGATCCAGGAACTGGGTCAGGCCGGACTCGGCGAGCAGGCGGATCGCGCGGGCCAGGAAGGCGCGGTTCTCGTGCACCATCGCGCGGGCCTGCGGTATGTGGCGCAGCGCGGTTTCGGCGGCTTCGCGGTCCACGTCGAAGTAGTGCATTCCACCGAGCAGGTACTCGTAGATCCGGGCCGAGTGGGCCCGGGTGGTGTCCAGTTCCGGCGGGACCCAGCCGGGGGCCAGCGGGGCGGGGTCGGGGCGCACGGCGTCGGCGCCAGCGTCGCCTTCAACAGCGGCGTCGCCTTCGGTGTCCGTCTCGGTCTCGGTCGTGTTCTCGGTCTCGGTATCGATCTCAGGGTCGGTGATCCGCATTCCGGTCTTTGTATTCGAGGGCTGATGAAGCGCGTCGGCCACGCCGGGTAGCGTAGCGGACACCGGCGGGTGCGGGTCCGCGATCCCCGAAGTCCGCCGGACATCGCTGTGACGTGCGCCGTCAACGCGATCGACATCCGGCCGCAGGGCAGCCGTCACTGTTCTGATGCGTCCTGGACCCGGTTTGTACGTCGTGTTGTCGCCCAAACGCTGGTAGAAAGTTTGGTCATGCCGAAGAATGCCAGGGCCCGACGAGTCCGCCGCCGTCTCATCGCCGGAGTGGCGTTGACCACCGTCGTCAGCGCCGGTTCGGCGACCGCCGCCGTCGCGGACACCGGAACGCCCACCGCCTCCCCGACCAGCCCGCCCACTCCGACCGCCGCCCCGGCCTCCGCTCCGGCCTCCTCCCCGACGTCCGACCCGACCTCCAGCCCGAGCCCGGGCCCGACCTCCCCGGTCACCGCGCCGTGGACCGACCCGATCGCGCCGATCACCCCGATCACGCCGGTGTCGCCGATCGCCCCGATCACCCCGGTCGCGCCGATCTCGCCGGTCACGCCGGTGACCCCGGCGCCGCCGACCGGCGGCAAGCCCGCGCCCGCGCCGGGCCCGGTGCCCGCGCCGCCGTCGCACCCCAAGGCCGGGGCCGGGAAGTTCGACAACGCGCTGATCGCCACCACCGCGCTGACCTACGTCGGCCGCTGGGGCGGGCAGGCCTGCCTGGACGCGCACCAGGACGCCACCGGGCAGTGCCGCGAGTTCGTGAACTGCGTCGTGTACCTGGCCACCGGCGGCAAGATCTGGCCGGTCGACGGCGGCGGCAACTACCAGGCCAGCTTCGCCAACGCCGGCGCGGTGCCGGTGGCCGCCGGCGACGCCACCGTGGGCGACATCATCCAGATCGGCGACTACGACAGCTCCTCGCCGCTGCACACCGCGATCGTGCTGGTCAACAAGGGCAACGGCGCCTTCACGGTGGTCGACTCCAACTGGGTCGGCCAGCCCGCCACGCCGGAGCTGGTCGGCGTGCACGACTGGACCCCGCCGGCGGCCGCGAAGTTCTGGCGGCTGGGCGCGGTGACCGAGGGCAGCGCCGCGCGGGTGGCCGCCGGGCTCAAGAACGCCTCCACGGGCCCCGCCAAGGCTCCCACGGGCGGCACCGGATCCTCGTTGTCCGCCGCGGCCGCCGCGGCGCTCCTGACGGCTCCCGCGGCCCCGGCCCTGAGCACCGACACGGTCAACGGTCTGGCCTCCGGCGTGGTCGGGGTGCACGCCGCCGACACCGACCCGCTGCGCGGCTCGGCCCGGGTCCGGCTCTGGATCGACGGCAAGCCGGCCGAGTCGGCGAACTCCGCCGCCGGCCTGGCGAGCTGGCAGCTGGACACCTCGCTGCTCACCGACGGCGCGCACCAGCTCGCCGCGCAGGGCATCAGCGCCGCCGGCGCCATCTCGGCGCTGTCCGCGCCGATCACCGTGACCGTCACCAACCACCAGCTCACGCTGGCCGTGGCGGCCCCGGCCGCGCCGCTGCTGACCGGCACCGTGCAGATCCCCGTGGGCGCCGCCCCGGCCGCCGACCTGGACAAGCTGACGCTGGTCGTGGACGGCACGCCGGCGCCGGCCCAGCCCGCGGTCGCCAACGGCGCGATCAACCTGGACACCACGACGCTGACCGCCGGCCTGCACGCGGTGAGCATCGCGGTGACGAACAAGGAGGGCCAGAGCGCGACCTGGGGCCCGGTCACGGTCACCGTCACCGGCGCCGCCACCGGGGCCCGCACGGTGCTGCCCTCGCTCACCCCCGGGCACAACGACCTGGTCGCCGTCACCACCGGCGGCCAGCTCGTGCGCTACCCGTGGCGCGCGGACGCCACCTTCGGCACGCCGCAGCAGCTGTCGGCCGGCTTCGACGGCGCCAAGGCGCTGGCGGCCGGCCACTTCGTCGGCGACGGCACCGCGGTGCAGCTGCTCGCCGTGCTCCGCGACGGCAGCGCGCACGTCTACGCGGTCGACGCCGGCGGCGGCCTGGTGGATCAGGGCACGATCACCGGTCCGGACTGGGCCTCCTACACCCGGCTGGTCGCCGGGCGGTTCACCAAGGACGGCGGCTCCTGGCTGGTCGGCATCGACAAGGACGGCCACGCGCAGCTGATCACGGTGGACGCGGCCGGCAAGACCGCCAAGACCGGGGGCCTGTCGGTGGATCCGCAGCTCGGGGCGGCGCCGACGATCCTCACCGAGGCCGTCGCCGACGGCACGGACCAGCTGCTGACGGTCGACGCGACCGGGGCCACCGCGACCTTCGCCTTCGACGCCGAGCGCGGGTTCGTGAAGGTCGTGGAGCCGGACGGCGCGCTCAAGCTCCAGCTGCCGGCCCCGGCCGCGGCCCCGGTGCTCGGCACGTTCGTCGGCACCGGACCGGAAGTGCTGGTCACCAGCCCGGACGGGCAGACCGCGGTGTTCTCGGCGACCCAGCTGGACCGGCCTTCGCAGGGTGCTGTCTTCAACGAGCACGACGCCGCCCCGGCGCCGGTCCCGGCGGCCCGGCCCGCCACGGGGCAGCGGCGGCTGAGTGTGGTCACGAACTGAGCGGCCCACGGCAATCGGCCAACGGCTAACGGCTAACGGCTAACGGCTAACGGAGAAAACGGCTTTCGGCTGAACACAAGACGCGACAGCCGCCCGGGAACTGGAAGGTCCCCCGGGCGGCTGTCGCGTTTCGCGGTCCATCAGCTCCGGGACTCGGGCGCCACACCGGCGGCCGGCAGGTTCTCCGGCCCGGCAGCGGTCGGCGGCGGCTCCGGGGACGCGCGCTCACCGGCGTCCCGCCACCGCGTGGTGAGCACCAGATTGGCCAGTCCCAGCACGCCGACGAGCGTGGTGAGCGCGGTCGAGAAGGACATGGTTTCCTCCATCAGAACGCTGATCAGCGCGGATGCTAGCAAAGGGATCCGGCCTCGGTAAGAGGGGGCGAACCCGCGTCGCCATCGGCCGCGACGCCGAACCCGAGGTCCGAACCCGAGGTCCGGATCCGCAGTCCGCAGTCCGCATCCGCAGTCCGCACCCGACTTCCGCACCCGAGGTCCGATCCGATGTCCGATCCGATGTCCGGATCCGACAGAACACCGTCATTGCGGCCATCCCGCCCCCGGGCGAGGATGGAGCCATGTCCACCACGTCGGCCCTCTCCGCCTCCTCCACCGGCACCCGCCGCGTGGTGATCGCGGTCTTCCCCGGCGTCGACCTGCTCGACGTCACCGGCCCCGCGGAGGTCTTCGCGCTGGCCAACCGGGAGACCGCGGGCACGGCCGGCTACGCCGTGCAGCTGGCCGGCGGCGCGCCGGGCGCGGTGACCACGTCGGCCGGGATACGGCTGCTCACCGACCTCGCGTTCGACGCGGTGGACGGGGTGCTCGACACGCTGCTGGTGCCCGGGGCGGTGGATCTCACGGCGCAGGGCCCGGTCGCCCTGGTCGACCCGGACGTCGTGGCCTGGGTGGAGCGGGTGGCGCCGCTGGCCCGGCGGGTGGCGTCGGTCTGCGTGGGCGCGCACGTGCTGGCCGCCGCCGGGCTGCTCGACGGCCGGACCGCCACCACCCACTGGTCGACCGCGGCGCAGCTGGCGGCCGAGCATCCGAACATCACCGTGGATCCGGACCCGATCTTCGTGCGCTCGGGCAACGTGTGGACCGGGGCCGGGATCAGCGCCTGCATGGACCTGGCCCTGGCGCTCGTCACCGAGGACCTCGGCGAGGAAGTCGCGCTGGCGGTGGCACGACAGCTGGTGATCTACCTGAAGCGGCAGGGCGGCCAGAGCCAGTTCTCGGTCCCGCTCAGCGCGCCGCCCGCGACCCGCCGCGACATCGACGAGCTGCGCATGTACATCGCCGACCACCTGGACGCCGACCTGTCGGCGGCGGCGCTGGCGGCCCGGATGTGCCTGAGCGAACGGCACTTCGCCCGGATCTTCCGCCGGGAGACCGGCACCACGCCGGCCGCTTACGTGGAAGCCGCACGCGTGGAGGCCGCCCGGCGCCTGCTGGAGAGCACCGACCAGCCGCTGGAGCAGGTCGCGGTGGGCAGCGGCCTGGGCTCGGTGGAAACCCTGCACCGGGCGCTGCGCAAGCAGATCGGGACGACACCCGCCGCGTACCGACGGCGGTTCCGCGTCCACGCCTGATCCGAAACCGGCGGTCCATCCGGCCGTCCGATCGTCCGATCGTCCGTTCCGACAACCCCCAACCCATTTTAGGAGACACTGTGTCTACTTCCGCGACACTTCGTACCGTTATCGGCCTCGACGGCACCCCGCCCCGGCTCGCCGACGCCACGCTCGTGCTGATCGACTACCAGAACACGTACCGCTCCGGCGTGATGGCGCTGGAGGGCGCCGAGGAGGCGCTGGCGGCCGGGGCGCGGCTGCTGGCGGCGGCCCGGACGGCCGGAGCCCGGATCGTCCACGTCATCAACGACGGCGGCGAGGGCACGCCCTACGACATCCGCGCCGAGATCGGCGCCATCAGCCCGGAGGTCGCCCCGATCGACGGCGAGCCGGTGGTGGTGAAGCAGTTCCCGAACTCGTTCCACCACACCGAGCTGGAGAAGACCCTCCGCGACCTCGGCGCCGGCGAGGAGCTCGTGCTCGCCGGGTTCATGACGCACATGTGCGTCACGTTCACGGCCCAGGGCGCCTTCAACCTCGGCTACCGGCCGACGGTCGTCGCCGAGGCCACCGCCACCCGCTCGCTGACCGCCCCGGACGGCACCGCGGTGCCCGCCGCCACGCTGCACACGGCCGCGCTGACGACGATCGGGGACCTGTTCGGGGTCGTGGTGCCGACCGTGGACGCGCTGACCGGCAGCTGAGGGGCCGCTGACCAACCGCTGAACCCATGTACCGGGCGCCCGACGAACGGCCGCCGGACGCCCGGTACGCAACGAACCTACCGGCTGTGCTCAGTACCGGTAGTGATCCGCCTTGTAAGGACCTTCAATCGGTACCCCGAGATAATCCGCCTGCTCCTCCGACAACTCGGTCAGGTGGACGTCGAGCGCGTCGAGATGGAGGCGCGCGACCTTCTCGTCGAGGTGCTTCGGAAGCCGGTGGACATCCTCGGTGTACCGGTCCTGATGCGTGTACAGCTCGATCTGGGCCAGCACCTGGTTGGCGAACGACGCCGACATCACGAAGCTCGGATGCCCGGTGGCGTTGCCCAGGTTGAACAGCCGGCCCTCGGAGAGCACCAGCACCGAGTGGCCGTCGGGGAACGCCCACTCGTGCACCTGCGGCTTGATCTCGGTCTTCACCACGCCGGCCACGTCCGCCAGACCGGCCATGTCGATCTCGGTGTCGAAGTGGCCGACGTTGCCGACGATCGCGTTGTGCTTCATCCGCACCAGGTGCTCGGCCCGCACGGCGCCGGTGCCGCCGGTGGCGGTGATGAACACGTCCGCGGTCGCGACCACCTCCTCCAGCCGGACAACCGGGAAGCCGGACATCGCCGCCTGGAGCGCGTTGATCGGGTCCACCTCGGTCACCGCCACCCGGGCGCCCTGGCCGCGCAGCGCCTCGGCGGCGCCCTTCCCGACGTCGCCGTAGCCGCACACCACGGCCAGCTTGCCGCCGAGCATGACGTCCGTGGCGCGGTTGAGGCCGTCCAGCAGCGAGTGCCGGATGCCGTACTTGTTGTCGAACTTGGACTTGGTGACCGAGTCGTTGACGTTGATCGCCGGGAACAGCAGGCGGCCCTCGCGGGCCAGCCGGTAGAGCCGCGCGACGCCGGCGGTCGTCTCCTCGGACACCCCGCGGATCCCGGCCGCGATCCGGGTGAACCGGCGGTCGTCCTCGGCCAGGCTCTCGGCCAGCGTCCGCAGCATCAGGCGGCGCTCCTCGTGGTCGCCGGCCTCCGGCTCGGGCACCCGACCCGCGGTCTCGTACTCGGCCCCGAGGTGCACCAGCAGGGTGGCGTCGCCGCCGTCGTCGACGAGCAGGTCAGGACCCTGACCGTCGCCGAAGTCGAACAGGCGGCGGGTGCACCACCAGTATTCGGCCGGCGTCTCGCCCTTCCAGGCGAACACCGAGGAGCCGGTGGGCTTGGCCGGCGTGCCGTCCGGCCCGACGACCACGGCCGCGGCGGCCTCGTCCTGGGTCGAGAAGATGTTGCAGGACACCCATCGGACCTCCGCGCCGAGCGCGGCGAGGGTCTCGATGAGGACCGCGGTCTGCACGGTCATGTGCAGCGAGCCGGCCACCCGGGCGCCGCGCAGCGGCTGGGCCGCGGCGTACTCGGCGCGCAGGGCCATCAGGCCCGGCATCTCGTGCTCGGCCAGGCGGATCTGCCGGCGGCCGTACTCGGCCAGCTCCAGATCGGCGACCGCGAACTGCAAGCCGTCGGTCTCGTGGAACCAGCGGGGATCGGGGGTGTGCAGAGTCTGCACGCTGTGATTCATGCTTGCTTTCCCGTCTTCGCATGAGGTGATGGAACCCGGGAAGCACCAAGGGCGCCTCCGCGAGGGAGGCGCCCTTGGGAAAGACATCGAGACCGAGCGTGGCGGATCGCGAGGATCCGTTGCAGCGCCTCTCGGCATCGGCGGCGTCGCGCTGGACGCACCGAAAACGGTAGCACCGCCGGGCGGGACAGGTGCCGACCGTCCGATGTTGCCGGGCCCCGCGGCCCGGTCCCGACGACCAGTGGGTCACGAAACGTTGCAGTCCGTCTGGATCACGGTCCCCCTTCTGGACAACGCTGCGACTACGAATCCGGAAATCAGTGCTCGAACGCATAAATGCTCGATCATCGGCGCGGCACCGGGCTACGCTCTTGCAATCAGGCGCAAATGCGCTGCGACGGGGAGGGGGCACCGGTGATCCGCATCCGCATGTCCAGCGACGACGTGGCCCGGGTCCGCATCGCCTCCACGCCCGACTTCGGCCTGGAGCTGATGAGCGGCGGGGCCCTGGCCGCCGACGGGGACCGGGCCGCGGTCCCGCGCCTGACCCGCTGGCGCGACGACGTCGCGCGCCGTCAGGCCACTGATTCGCTGAGCGCCGTCACCGGCCTGTACACGGTCCGCAGCCTGCCCGGCCTGCTGAGCCGCCCGGACGGACCGCTGATCACCGACGTGGTCGACTACCTGGAGCACATAGCGCCGCAGAACGGTCTGACCCGCTTCAACCGCGCGCTGGCCGACGGCGACGACGCCGCGCACGAGCGCCTGCAGGCGGCCGTGACCGATTTCCGCACCACCGCCATCGAGCCCTACCGCCGCCGCATCTCGGCCGCCGTCGCCCGCACCGCCGCCCGGGCCGGCGCGCGGGCCGCCGCCACCGGCATCGGGTCCGCGCTGTCGGCCGTCCATCCGAAGATCCACTGGGCCGGCTCGACCCTCACCCTGGACACCGTCTCCGACCACGACTGCGAACTGGCCGGCCGGACCCTGGTCCTGCGTCCGCTGACCCTGGCCACCGGCGTGCTGCTGATCGACGACGCCGACCCGGACCTGGTCACCATCGGCTACCCGACGCCCTACGCGCTCAACTCCCCCGACCTGGTCCTGCGCGGCCCCAGCATCGCCCTGACCGCGCTGCTTGGAAGCTCACGCGCCGCGACGCTGACCACCATCGCCTGGTCGCCCGCCATCACCACCGGCGACCTGGCCGACTCCCTGGGCCTGTCGCCCGCCACCGCCTCGCGGCACGCGACGGTGCTGCGGGGCGCGGGGCTGATCGACACCATGCGGGACGGACAGGCGGTGCGGCATCAGGTGACGCGGCTGGGACGGGACCTGATCGCCGACGCGGATCGGGCGTAGACGATCGGCGCCTGGGAGGGGCGGTGCGAAACGGCTGATTGATCAGCCGCACCTGGCCGCGTCGACCGGCCGCGTCGACCGGCCGCGCCGGCCGGCGGCCCGGCTTGGAGCGGTTCGGTCTGGAGCCGAGCGGGCCGGAGCAGTTCGGCGCAGTCCGGCCTGGTCCGGAGCAGTTCGGTCTGGAGCGGTCCGGCCCGGAGCAGGCCGGAGCAGTCCGCAGCGGTCTGGTCTGGAGCGGTCCGGTCCGGAGCAGTCACTGGCTTCCCAGCGGCGGCAGGCGTCTGACCGACATCCCGAACACGGCCAGCCGCACCAGCAGCGTATTCGAGTACTGATCGTCGTCCGGATCGGCTCCCTTGCCCAGCGCCGTGGTCCGCAGCCAGGCGTCGCCCGGCCAGCCGCCCGCCGTCACCAGCACGTCGTAGCGCTTGCCCGGACGCAGCAGCAGCGTGTCGGCGGTCGTGACGGTCTTCACCGGCGCGCCGTCCTCGCCCACCACGGTGAAGCTGGAGTTGTCCAGCCGCAGCTGGTAGGAGACACCCATGGTGGCGTTGACCAGCCGCCACAGCTGCGTCTCGTTCGGCCGCATCGCCAGCACCGGTCGCAGTTCGCCGTTGACCAGGCAGTCCTCCGGCGCCGGCGCCCCGCTGGTGGCGGCCGCCGGGTCCTGCAACACGAACGTGTGCGCCGCGATCCCGCGGTACGCCGGGGGCAGCAGGGTCCGGTCATCGCCCACAATCAGCGCTCCGGAGAGTCCGGCGTAGACCTTGTTGTCGCCCTCCGCGCCGCTCTGGTCCTGGCCCGAGGCCGCCGGACAGGGCGTGGTCAGCACATGCGTGTGGTACCAGTACGTGCCCAGCGGATGATCATCCGGAATCGCCATCTGGTACGTCATCGTCGTGCCCGCCGCGACGCACATCGGCGTGCTGTCGGACGGGGCCGAAGCCAGCCGCAGCCCGTGGAAGCGCACCTTCGTGGCCACCGCGAGGTTGTTCACCAAGCGCACGGTCACCTGCGCCCCCGGCAGCACCCGCAGGGTCGGCACCGTATAAGAACCGTCATACGCCTGGCCCCAAGCCCACTTCCCGGGCCCGAGCTCGTAGCGCATGTCAGCGGTGTCCAGGGTGATGGTCAACGCCCGGTCGATCCCGTCCTCCACCTCGGCGTCGGGCGGATCGCGGAACACCTGCCCCGACACCAGCCCCACCCCGGAATCCACCGCGACCGACCCGCCCGGGGCCACGGCCGAGGAGGCCAGGGCGACAGCGCCGCAAGCCGCCGACACGATCGCCAACACGGTGACCACCAACACGGCCCGCGCACCGAACTGACCCACGAGCAGCTCACCGCGGCCACGGCTTCGGCGCGCACGAGGGCGCAGCGGAGTAGCAGCAGTCACGGAGCTTTCCTTTCCTGCGAAACAGGGACGGGAGGTGGCAGAGCCGTGTGACGCTGTTCCGTTGGGAAGGGCTCAACCGCTGTGGCGATCTAACCATCCGAGGTCGAATCTAGGACGACACCGTCAGGCGCGCCAGTGGCGCCGGGGCTCGGAGGCTCGCCGCTGGGGGCGGGAGGGGTGACGCAAGGTGCTGCGAGGGTCCGCGCTGGGGTCGGCGCGGGGACGGGTGTGGTGGCGTGGGGTGGCGGGTGGGGTGGTGCCGCACTGTCGCACCACCGCGGGGCCGGTCCGGATGAGGACCGACCCCGGGGTGGTGCAAGACGTCAGGACATCAAATACGTCGTCAACACGCTCACCCCGAACGCCAGACTGTCGACCAGCACGTGCTCGTCGACCCCGTGCACGTACTCCCAGGCATCGAACCCGACCGGCGTGCGCCCCGGCACGAACCCGAAGCCCGGAATGCCCAGCTTCGCAAAGGCCTTGGCGTCCGTGCCACCCGTCATGCAGTACGGCAGCACCAACGCCGCCGGATCGTGAGCCTTGATCGCCGCCGCCATGGCGACGAAGTCCGGAGCGGTGAAATCCGCGCTCACCGGAAAGCTCTGATCCCCGCTTCGTGTCGCGTCCGGTCCGAGCAGCTCGTCGACCGTCGCGAAGAACTCGGCTTCGGTACCGGGCAACAACCGGCCGTCCAAAGCGACGTTCGCTTCGCTCGGAATCACATTGTGCTTATACCCGGCCCGCAGCATTGTCGGATTGACCGAGCAGCGAAGCGTGTCAGCCAGCAACGGCGCGGCGTCTCCGAGGCCGCTCAAGTCCTCGGGGCTGATCTCCCGGCCCAAGTGCTCGGACAGCCCGTCGAGCAGCGCCTTCACGATCGGCACGACACGCACCGGCCACTGGTACTCCGCAAAGCGTGTAATCATCGCGGCGGCCTTGGCAATGGCATTGTCGTCATTGCGCCGTGAGCCGTGACCGGCCGTCCCACGGACGGTGACCGTCATCCACGCGCTGCCGCGCTCCCCCGCCGCGATCGGATAAAGGCGACTGCCGTCGGTCAGGTGCACCGAATGCCCGCCGGACTCGCTGATCCCGGCCGTCACGCCCTCGAACAAATCAGGATGCTCACGCACCAGGAATCCGGCGCCGAAGTCCCCGGTGTCCTCCTCGTCGGCTGTGAACGCCAGCACCAGATCGCGCGGCGGACGCTGACCGGTCCGGGCCAGATGCTTCACGAACGCGAGCATCATCGAGTCCATGTCCTTCATGTCCAGCGCGCCACGGCCCCAGACCGCGCCGTCGCGGACCTCTCCCGAGAACGGGTAGGACTTCCAGTCGGCCGGCTCGGCGGGGACGACGTCCAGATGCCCGTGCACCAGCAGCGCCGGCGCGGTCGGATCGGTGCCGGGGATCCGGACGACGGTGTTGGCCCGGGTCGGCGCCGACTCCAGGACCAGCGGATCGAACCCCGCGTCGGAGATCTGCTCGGCCACCCACTCGGCGCACTGCCGCTCGCCGCGGCTCTCGCCGGCCCCGAAGTTGCTGGTGTCGAACTGGATCAACCGGGAACACGCGGCGACGGCGTCCGCGGCCAGCTTCTCCGCGTCCGCCGCGCTCGGCCGCAAGGAACGCGCCGCGGCGACGCCAGGCGCGGCCTCAGCCCCGGCCCCGGCCCCGGCAGCAGCCGCAGCCGCAGCCGCACCGGTCGGCACAGCACGAGCACCATCAGCATTCTTAGCAAAATCACTCATATCAGGCTCCGAAGACGCTGGCGTAGAGGTCAAGCTCAGCTTGCAGGCAGACCGCCATCGTTTCGTCCTTCCGGAACCCGTGTCCCTCCCCCGGGAACTCCAGATGCCCCCGGCACAGCCCGGGCCGCACCGCCTCGACCGCCTCCACCATCCGCCGGGCCTGGTCCGGCCTACAGATCACGTCGTCCAGCCCCTGCAACATGAGGAACGGCGCGGTGATCTTCTCGGCGTGGGCGAGCGGCGACACCCGGGCGAACCGTTCGGCGTCCTTCACCGGGTCGCCGACCAGGTAGTGGATGTACCGGCTCTCGAAGTCGTGCGTCTGCTCGTCGTACCACGTCGCCGGGTCGCTGATCGGGTAGTACACCGTCCCGCACGCGAAGTAGTCGCTGTGCGCGAGCGCCGCCAACGTCGCCCAGCCGCCGGCCGAGCCACCGCGGATCGCGGTGCGCGCCGGATCTGCCAGCCCCGCCGCCGCCAGGGCGCGCGCCACCGCCACGGAGTCGTCCACCTCGGTCACGCCCCAGGTGTGCCGGAGCCGGTCGCGGTAGGCGCGTCCGTAGCCGGTGGAACCGCCGTAGTCGACCGACGCGACGGCGTAGCCGCGCGAGGTGAACAGCGCGAATCCCAGGGAGCGCGATGTGACCGTGCTGCTCGTGGGGCCGCCGTGGACGTCGATCAGCAGCGGCGGCAGTTCGCCAGCAGGCCCCTGATACTCGGGGTTGGTCGGCGGGTAGTAGATATAAGGGACCTGCCATCCACCCTCGACCTCCGCGTGCCGGCGCTGGGGCACCGAGACCCAGGCCTCGTGCTCGTACTCCGGCCGTTCGACGCACCGGACGGCGGCGCGGTGCCCGAGGTCGATCCGCAGCGGGGTGGACGATTCCGTCGGGCTGCTGGCCACCACGGCGACGGTGCGGCCGTCGGCGGAGCCGGCGACGGAGGTCGCGAACTCGTTCCATTCCAGCGCGAGGTCGCTGACCGTCCCGGTCTCCGGGTCCCACAGGATCAGCGCTTCCTCGCCGAGGCTGCGCCGCAGCACGACCCCCTGTTCGGTGACGGCGAACGACGTCGATCCGACCCGCCAGATCGCGTGTCCGCACTCGGTCTCCGTCGGCAGGACGCAGGTCGCGGTCGGCTTGTCGGCGGCGAGGTCGACGCGGAAAAGGTTCCACCAGCCGTCGGGGTCGGCCAGGGCGTAGAGGTTGTGGTCGTCGGCCCACTCTGCCTGGCAGACGGCAACGTCGTCGCCGCCGAGGACGCGCCCCGCGGCGGTGGCGACGCCGTCGACGATCGTGGCGACCATCAGGTCGGTGGTCTCCCACGGCATCACCGGGTGGTCCCATCCGAGCCAGGACAGGCGGGTGCCGTCCGGGCTCAGCCGGATCGTGGACAGGAACTGGTGCGACCGGGCGACGACGCGCAGCGCGCCGGGGTCCTGGGCCGCGGCGCCGCTCAGCGGGACCGCAACGATGTCCCGCGTCGTGCGGGGCGCCGGGTCGGTCAGGGCGCCGGCCGCGTCCAGGCGGGTGGCCTCCCGGATCACCCAGACCTCGGTGCCGGTGGGGTCGAGGATCGGGTCGGAGTAGTTGGTGACGGTGCCTTCGGCGTCCGCCGGGGTGAGCGCCTTCGGCTCGCCGCCGGGCAGGTCCGCGGCGCTCAGCGGGCCGTCGCCGCCGCCGATCGCGTAGAGCCGCTGGTCCCGCGAGCAGGAGAACACCACGACGTCCGGTGTGGCCAGATACGGCCGCCCGCCGTAGCCGATGGCCTTGTTCCCGACCGGCCACTCCGGACCCAGCACCGGACGTGTCTGGCCGTCGGCGCCCCGCCGCGTCAGTCCGACGGTCGCCGTCGCCGGGTCGGGCGCGCACCACCACGTCTCCGGGCCCACCACCGTCGGCCACTGCGGCGCCCCGGGCACGGCCGCGGCGGCCTCCGGCGTGATGGGCGACGGCCAGGCGCCGTACGAGTGTTCGACCTTTGTCACGGGGTCTCCTCGGCTGGGTCGGGTCGGTCGGATCGGGCGGATCGGGCGGGTCGGGCGGGTCGGGCGGGTCCGGGGCGGCACGACGGCTTGAGCCGTCATCGTGGCCGCTGCCCGTCGATCGGCAACCCCCGCCGCATGATGTCGAGTGTCAGCGGCGAGGTTTTCGAGGCTTCGCTCCGGTCGCCCTCAAGCGCTTGGAGGCTAGGTCGTCGGAAGGTGCGTCGACGTGCGTCGACCGGGAGTCCGACCGAGACCGAGCGAGGAACCCGCCATGCCCGATCATCATGCCCGCAGAGTGCGCCGAGACCGTGCCGTCCACGCCGCGGTGAGCCAGGGACTTCTTGATCCGGACGAGACTCCGGTGGCGGCGTTCGTCGACGTCACCGGGATCGCCGAGACCGCGCGGGAGCTGCGGGCCGCGTGGCCCGCGGAGCTCGACGTGCTGCATTCCTTCGCCGCCAAGGCGAACCCGCTGGTGCCGGTCCTGGCGCTGCTCCTGGAGCACGGCCTGGGCTGCGAGGTGAGCAGCCCCGGGGAGCTGGCGCAGGCCCGGGCCGCCGGCTTCCCGGCCGGGCGCACGGTGCTGGACTCGCCGGCGAAGTCGCGGCGGGAGCTGGTGGACGCGCTGACCAGCGGCATCGCGCTGAACATCGACAACTTCGAGGAGCTGGAGCGGGTCGACCGGCTGATCGCCGACGGGCTGCCGGCGCGGCGGCTCGGGGTGCGGATCAACCCGCAGGTCGGGATCGGGTCGATCGAGGCGATGTCGACGGCCGGCCGGACCACGAAGTTCGGGATCGCGCTGGCCGACCCGGGGAACCGCGACCGGCTGCTGCGGGCCTACGCCGCGCGGCCGTGGCTGCGGTGGGTCCATGTGCACGTCGGCTCACAGGGCATCCCGCTGGAGCTGAACGCGGACGGCGTCGCCGAGGCGGTGGCCTTCGCGCAGCAGGTGAACGCGCTGCGGCCGGGGCAGGTCGAGGGCGTCGACATCGGCGGCGGGCTGCCGGTGGACTTCACCGGCGACGAGGACACGCCGACGTTCGCCGATCATGTGGCGGTGCTGCGCCGCGCGGCTCCGGAGCTGTTCTCCGGGGCGTTCCGCGTGGTGACCGAGTACGGGCGTTCGATCTTGGCGAAGAACGGTTTCATCGCCTCCCGCGTGGAGTACACCAAGTACACCGGCGGCCGAGCGATCGCGCTGACGCATGCCGGGGCGCAAGTGGCTGCCCGGACGGTGTTCGCCCCGGACGCGTGGCCGCTGCGGGTGCTGGCGTACGACCGGCACGGACTGCCGAGCGGCGCGGAGTTGGAGGTGCAGGACGTGGCCGGGCCGTGCTGCTTCGCCGGGGACCTGCTGGCGCGGGAGCGGAAGCTGCCGAAGCTGGGGACGGAGGACGTGGTGGTGGTGCCGGACACCGGGGCGTACTACTTCTCCTCGCCGTTCCAGTACAACAGCCTGCCGATGCCGCCGGTGTTCGGGTTCGAGATCGCCGATGGCTCCGACGGCGCCGACGGCTCCGACACCGAGGTGGTGTCGTTCCGCGTGTTCCGCCGGGCCGAGACCCTCGACGAGTTGGTCGCTCGGAGCGGGACGCTGTGACGGGCTTCTCGCTCCTGTTGCGCGGCGGCCTGGTCGCCGACGGGACCGGGGCACCGCTGGCCGCGCGCGATGTGGCGGTGGTCGGACGCCGGATCGCCCTGGTCGACCGGGACGCGGCGGTCACGGCGGACGAGGTGGTCGACGTCTCGGGGCTGGTGGTCGCGCCGGGATTCATTGACGCACACACGCATTCAGACACGACCGCGCTGGCCGCTGCGGCCGGGGAGCTGGAGGCTGAGCAGGCGTTCGCGGCGGTGCGGCAGGGAGTGACCGTCGAGATCGCCGGGAACTGCGGGAGCAGCGCTTTCCCGGGCGACTTCTCCGGGCTCGCGGCGCTGGGACGAGCACATGCTGCCGTCGGGCGGGCCAACCATCTTGTGTCCTTGGTAGGCCATGGTTCGCTGCGCGCCGCGGTGGTGGGGCATTATGCCCGCGCCGCCACCGAGGTAGAGCTCGCCCAGATGGCCGCGGCTCTCGACGAAGCGCTCGCGGCCGGAGCTGTGGGATTGTCCACGGGTCTGATCTATACGCCTGGCGCATATGCGAGCACTGCGGAGGTCACTGCATTAGCGCGCGTCGCCGCACAGCATGGGAAGCCATATGTGACGCATCTGCGCGATGAGATGTCAGGTGTGGAAGGTGCTTTGACAGAGGCGGTCGCTATTGCCCGTGACAGCGGTGCGGCACTACACGTGTCGCACCATAAGACCGCCGGTAAGTACGCCTGGGGACGTACCGAGACGACCCTGGTGACGTTTGAGGAACTGCGCGCCTCCGGGATGGACATCACCTGCGACGTCTATCCCTATACGGCTGGCAGCACAGGGCTCGCCGCGATGCTGCCGCCGTGGGCGCATGACGGTGGGCCAGCACGCCTTCTGGAGCGTCTGAGGGACCCCGCGCAAAGAGAGCTGATGCGGACGGCGATCCTGGACGGTGTGCCAGGCTGGGAAAACACTGTGGGAAACGGCGGCTGGGACCGGATCTCAGTGGCGTCCGCGCGCCGGCATCCACAGCACCAGGGCCGGACCGTCGCCGAGATCGCGGCCGGGTTCGGGACGGACCCGCTCGATCTGGTCGCGGAACTGCTGGTGGCCGAGGACGGCGACGTGTCGATCATCAGCCACTCCATGCGGGAGGACGACGTGCGGCGGGTGTTGTCCGCGCCGTATTCGATGATCGGATCGGACGGTGTTCCGAAGCCTGGTCTGCCGCATCCGCGCTGGGCGGGAACGTTCAGCCGGGTGCTGGGGCATTATGCGCGCGAGGCGGGGTTGTTCGGGCTGCCGGAAGCGGTGCGGAAGATGACGGGGGCCACGGCGGCGCGGTTCGGGCTGACCGGCCGCGGCGTGCTGCGCGACGGAGCATATGCCGATGTCGTGGTCTTCGATCCGGAGCGGGTGGCGGACCGGGCAACGTTCGCCGATCCGCTGGCCGGGCCGGAGGGCGTGCGGCTGGTGGTCGTCGGCGGAACAGTGGTGGTGCGTGACGAGGAGGTGCTCGCAGCGCGGCCGGGGCGCGTGCTGAGCCAGTAGGACCCGCGCCAGTGGTTCAGTGATCGACTCAGTAGTGTGACGCCCGCAGGTTCGCCGCCGTCGAGGCCAGATACGCCAGGAACGACGGCAGCACCGGGTTCGGGTTCGCGGGCCGCGACGCGACCCCGATCTTGCGATACAGGCGCGGGCCGGAGATCCGCGTCGTCTCCACCCCGCTGGTGTCGTTGATTCCGAGGCTCGGTATCAGGGCTATGCCGAGGCCGGCGCGGACCAGCCCGATGATGACCTCGTAGTGGTCGCTACGGCAGCGGACGTTCGGCACGAATCCTTCGAGCGCGCAGGCGCGTTCCAGGACCGACAGCACCGGCGACCCGGTCCCGTACGACGTGATCCACTGCTCCCCAGCCAGCTCGTCGAGCCGGACCTGCCCGCGCCGCCCGGCCGGGTGCCCGGTCGGCACGACGAGCAGCTGCGGGTCGTGGAACAGCTCGCGGACCTCCACGCCCTCCGGGGGCGTCCACGGGTCCAGCGCGTGCTCGAAGACCACCAGGACGTCGATCTCGCCCTGCTGGACGGCCGGCGCCAGCTCGTGGGGCTGGCCCTCGACCAGTTCCAGCTGGACCGACGGGTAACGGTGCGCGAACCGCGACAGGGCCTGCGGGACCAGCCGGTGGCCGGCGGAGGCGAAGAACCCGATGCACAGGTGGCCGGAGTCGGCGCGGGAGTGGGCCAGCAGGTCCTTCTCGGCGGCGTCCAGCAACGCCAGGATCTCCTGACCGCGCAACGACAGGCGGCGTCCGGCGGCGGTGAGCCGCAGGCTCTGGGCGCCGCGCTCGACGAGGCCCACGCCGGCTTCCTTCTCCAGCTGGGACAGCTGGTGCGACACCGCCGAGGGCGACAGCTTCAGCTCGCGCGCCGCACCCGCGATGCTGCCCGTCCGATGGATCTCGGCCAGGATGCGGAGGCGGTGCGTGTTGAGCATGCGGGCAGGTTACCCCTTACGGCCACGTTCTCAAGTGGGACGTGGACTCGACCGGGCGATTTGTTACCCGGTGACGGCGTGGCGTCTGGCCACCGCACGCTATGGCGTTTTCTCATGGTTCCGTTCCCCCCACCGAAGGGCCTTTTTCGATATGCGCACCATCCCACGGCCGTCCCTTTCCGGCCGGTTCGTCCGGCTGGCCGGGCTCGCGATCGCCGCGGCGCTGGCGGCCGCGGCCGTGCCGCTGCTGGGCGGCGGTCCGGCGGCGGCGGACCGCCGCGACCCGAGCGCGGAGTGCGAGCTGCCGAACGTGTCGGGCTGGACCGACGAGGGGCACACCACCGACTACGCACAGTTCCAGCGCCCGCAGGGCGTGACGACGGCGGCGATATTGTTCGTGGACTTCCCGGACGCGCCGGCCAAGGAGCCGACCGACGGCTACTACGACTTCCTGGCGCCGGCCCAGGACCTGATGACGCAGTTCTCGGCCGGGGCCGTGCAGCTGAAGATCACGCCGGTGCCGCACTGGCTGCGGATGCCGCAGCGGTCGGCGTCCTACCGGTTCGAGCGCGGGATCAGCTGGCCGCAGCAGGCGCTGTACGTGCGGCAGGCCGGGGAGCTGGCGGCGCGGTACGCCGACCTGTCGCAGTACGACATGGTGTACATCGTCCCGACGAAGAACGCCTACGCGATCACTTTCTCCCCGGCCTACCTCTACGATCCGGCGAAGCCGAACCTGGTGGTGCACGGCAAGGAGGTGAAGTGGGGCGTCACCTTCGGCCAGGACATGTACCACTGGGGCCCGAAGGTGGCGCTGCACGAGACCGGGCACACCTTCGGGCTGCCGGACCTGTACTCGTTCTCCGACCCCAGCGTGCACAACTACGTGGGCGGCTTCGACCTGATGGGGAACATCATCGGCGACGCGCCGCACCACTTCGGGTGGGAGGACTGGAAGGTGGGGTGGCTGGCCGACCGGCAGGTGGCGTGCCTGAACGCGCCGGGCCGGTTCTCGGTGCGGCTCAGCGAGGTGGAGTCCCTCGGCGGGACGAAGATCGCGGTGGTGCGCACCGGCCCGACGTCGGCGATCGTCGCGGAGTCGCGCAAGCCGTACGGCGTGGACAAGGCGATCTGCAAGAGCGGCGTGGTGGTCTACAAAGTGGACTCCGCGACCGCCACCGGTGACGGCCCGATCCGGGTCCAGAACTCCTCCCCCGGCACGCCCACCACCAGGGCCTGCGACCAGCCGGTGGACTGGGGCGCCTACAAGCCGGGGCAGGCGTTCCACGACCCGGCGACCGGCGTGACGATCGCGGTGAACGCGTCGTCACAGACCGGTGATGTGGTGACCGTCACCAAATCTTGATCGCCAGGTGCGGTCATGACGCGGACGTAAGGGGAGCCGGAGGTCTACAGTCCTTATGGTCAAGGACTTCAGCCACCAGGAGGAGCGCCGTGTTCGCCATATCGCTGACCGCCGACGCCGAACTGCGTCCGCTGGAGCCCTGGCAGGTGGGCGAGTTCTTCGCGCACATCGAGCGGGCGCGGGAGCTGGTGGACCCGTGGATCCGGTTCGCGGCGGCGGCCCCGGACCTGGTGTCCGCGCACACGATGTTGCAGCGGTACGCGGACAAGCAGGCGGTGGACTCCGGGCGGCTGTTCGGCATCTGGGACCGGCGGACGCTGGTCGGCGGGTGCATGTTCCCGGCCTTCGACGCGGAGAGCGGGGTCTGCGAGATCGGGGTGTGGACCGAGCCGGCCGGGCAGGGGCGCGGCCTGGTGAGCGCGGCGGTGCGGCACTTGCTGGACTATGCGCTGATCGCGCGGGGTCTGACCCGGGCGGAGTGGCACTGCAGCCCGGCGAACGAGCGGAGCTGGGCGGTCGCCAAGCGGATGGGGATGACCGTCGAGGGGGTGCTGCGGTCGGCGTACGTGGTGAACGGCGAGCGCCAGGATGTGCAGGTGTGGTCCGTTCTGCGGGACGAGTGGATCGACCTGCGCAAGGGCGAAGCGGTCTGACGCAGGGTTCTGTGTCACAGGGCGGGGGCGCGTTGGACGGCGATGCCGGTTATCGGCAGTGTCCGGTCGCCGGCGCGCGAGGTCAGTAGTCGGATTCCGAGGTCGGTGAGCAGGATCTCGGCTTCGTGTTCCTCGTGCGGCAGGTCGGCTTCGCGCAGGGCCGTGACGCAGTCGCGGTAGCCGGCGCCGACTCTGATGGTGCTGGGGAGGTTCGCGATGGTGGCGTCGGCGGTCATGACGCAGATGCGGCGGGCGGCCTCGGCGGCGTCGTAGGTGACGGCGATGTTGGCGTCGTAGTGGAAGTCGACGGTGTCGCGGCCGGGGAGGGCGGAGGCCAGTCCTTCGCCGAGCAGGGCCCTGATTCGGGGGCGCGGCAGGCCGAGGCGGACGGGTCCGGCGCCGCGGGGATCCACTTCGACGGGCGTCGGGTATCCGGTTGAAGAGGTCTGCGATTCGTCGGTGAGCGTTCCGAAATAGGCCGGTTCCGGGGCCGGGCCGTGGGCGAAGGCCGCCACCGTTCTGAACGGCCGGTCGCCGGCGCGATCGCCTTGTACGGACAGGGCCACGCCCCAGGACGGCACTTCCCATTGCCCTTGGATCGCGCGTACTTCGAGCCCGACGCCGGCGAGTGCTGTGAGCACGGCGCGGGAGCTCGCGTCGAGCAGGGCGACGCCGTCGATCTCGGCGCGGGCCGGCGCGGACAGTTCGATCCGGTCGACGGTGCCGGCGTCGCCGTAGCCGATGACCAGGCCGAGGCCGGGGTAGTGGTCGGAGAGCTGGTCCTGCCAGGCGGGGGCGCGGTAGGACGCGGCCGGTGCGCCCAGGCGTTGGCGAACGTCGGCGCGTCCGGCGCCGAAGGAAACGCCGGCCGCGCCCCGGAAGGGGTGGATCGCGACCGGCGGTGTCGTGCTGGTCCGGTGCCGCGGGGCGGCGTCCCCGGTTCCGGGGGCGGTGTCCTCGGTCGCCATCGGCGTCCGTGCCCGTCCCCGGAGAGGAGCGGGCTACGGGCGGACGTACCCGGCGATCGGCATCAGGTCGACCGAGGCGTACTCGATCGGGCTGCTGGGGTTCGCGGCGTGGATGATCGTGTTGTTCCCGACGTAGATGCCGACGTGGTGCATGTCGCTGTAGTACAGGACGAGGTCGCCGGGCTGGAGCTGGGAGCGGCTGACCTTCGGGAAGTCGGCGTACTGGGCGCGGGAGCCGTGCTCCATCTTCACGCCGGCCTTGGCCCAGGCGGCCATGGTCAGGCCGGAGCAGTCGTAGGCGTTCGGGCCCGAGGCGCCCCAGACGTAGGGCTTGCCGAGCTGGGCCTTGGCGAACGCGACCGCTATCGCGGCGCGGGCGTCGGTCGGCACCGGGAGGTTCTTGACCGTGGCGGCCGGCACCGAGGTGGTGGCCACCATGCGGTTGTACTGCAGGCGCTGGGCGGCGGTGAGCCGGCCGAGCAGGTCCTTGGCCGCCTTCTCCTTGGCGTCGATGTCAGCCTTCTGCTGCGCCATCAGGTTCCGGGTCTTGGCCAGTTCGGCCAGGCCGTCGGAGGCGGTGGTCTTGTCCTGGTTCAGCTGCCGCTGCAACTCCGCGGCGTTGCGCATGGTCGCCATCTTGTCGTCGGTGATCCGCGACAGCATGGTGGCCTGCTGCAGGTAGCTGTCAGGGGACTGCATCAGCATCAGCTGGAGCGTGGTGTCCACGCCGCCGCCCTCGTACTGCGCGGCGGCCAGGCCGCCGAGGGAGCTGCGGGCCCCGTTGAGCGAGTTCTGCTCGGCCGTGATCCGGGCCTGGAGCTGATCGACCTTGTGCTGCAGGTCGTTGAGGCGGGCGCTGGCGTCGTTGTACGCCTCGCTGGCCTGCTCGGCCTGCTCGTGGAGCTTGTCCACCTGCGCCTTGACATCGTTGACGTTCTCGTTCGGATCGGCGTTGGCCGTCGGCAGCAGCGCCACCGAACCGGCAGCCGCCGTCGCCAGCGTCACCGTCACCGCCGTCCGGGACACCGGAACGTACTTCTTGGGCGCGCGATGGGCCGCTTCCTTGGGCGACGTCACCATTTTTATTGCCTCCGCTTCACCGAAACGTCCGGACCACCATAGCCCTTACGGGGGAGGGGGAAAAGAAAGTCCGCGAAAGTGGGACGGCGGCGCAGGTGGGGGCCGGGTTCCCGGCCCGCGGTCGCCAGTGGTTGATCATGAGTGCGCACCGGGGCCGTCCGGATTGCCGTCATTGGCGCCGATATCGGCGCGCGGCACTTGTCGGTGGCCGGTGCTAGTCACTTCGCGGGTACGGGTATGCCTGTTGAAAGCCGTGTGACAGGTCCCGATCAGGTCTGGGAAACTTGATCCGTTTTCTCGTCCGCCCGCAAGATCTCGCGGAGTGCGTCCATGGCTTTGCCATCCGCCCACCCACTCGACCACCACTATCGGGGAGAGCATCCGATCCGGACGCTCGCCTATCTCTTCCGCGAGGACCGGGGCCGGCTGGCCGTGGGCGTCCTCGCGTATTTCGTCAAGCACAGCCCCACGTTCCTGCTGCCGCTGGTCACCGCCGACGTCATCGACATCGTGGTGAAGCACCGCCCGATATCCGGCCTTTGGCTGGATTCGGGCCTGTTGATGGCGCTGCTGATGCTCAACCTGCCGGGGCACCTGCTCTACGTCCGCTGCTTCAGCCACTCGATCCGGCGGATGGGGGTGCGGCTGCGCTCGGCCCTGGTCTGGCGGTTGCAGCACCTGACCATCGGCTACCACGCGCGGGTCAGCGCCGGGGTGCTGCAGGCCAAGGTGATCCGGGACGTGGAGGCCATCGAGCAGGCCGCGCAGCAGACCGCGGACAGCGGTCTGGCCGCGGTGGTGACGCTGGTCGGGGCGACCACGATCATCGCGGTGCGCGATCCGGTGTGGCTGCCGGTGTTCGCCGTCATGGTGCCGATGACGGTGCTGCTGGCGATGGCGCTGCGCAAGCCGATGAAGCAGGACAACGAGACGTTCCGCACCGAGGTGGAGCAGCTGTCCACGCGGGTGGTGGAGATGACCCACCTCATTCCCATCACCCGGGCCCACGGCCTGGAGCGCGACGCCTTCCGTCGGGTCGACGGCACGCTGCGCCGGGTGCTGGCCGCCGGACTGCGGCTGGACCTGATCAACGGCACCTTCGGGGCGATGGCCTGGATCGCGCTGAACTGCATGGGCGTGGCGTGCCTGACCGGCGCGGCGTACGCGGCGTACACCGGCACCCTGGGCACCTCGCCCGGCGACGTGGTGATGCTCAGCGCGTTCTTCACGACGCTGATCGGCGCCGTCGGGGCCCTGATGAACCTGACGCCGGTCATCACCAAGGGCCTGGCCTCGGTGCGGTCGGTCGGCGAGGTGCTGCAGGCACCGGACATCGAGGAGAACGAGGGCCGGGAGACCGTCGAGCGGGTGCGCGGCGAGTTCACCTTCGACGGCGTGACCTTCGCCTACCCGGACGCCGACCGCGCCTCGGTGGCCGACGTCGACCTGACGGTGCGGCCCGGGGAGACGGTGGCGTTCGTCGGCGCCTCGGGAGCCGGCAAGTCGACGATCCTGAACCTGGTGATCGGCTTCATCCGCCCGACCGGCGGCCGCATCCTGCTCGACGGCCGCGACATGGCCGGGCTGGACCTGCGCACCTACCGCAAGCACCTGTCGATCGTGCCGCAGGAGACGACCCTGTTCGACGGCACGATCCGCGACAACGTGCTGTACGGCCTCACCGACGTCGGCGACGACGAACTGCGCGCGGCCCTGCGCGACGCGAACGCGCTGGAGTTCGTCGAACGGCTGCCCGACGGCCTCGACACCCGCGTCGGCGAGAAGGGCGCCCGCCTGTCCGGCGGCCAGAAGCAACGGCTGGCGATCGCCCGGGCGCTGGTCCGCGATCCGCGGGTGCTGATCCTGGACGAGGCCACCTCGGCACTCGACACGCAGTCCGAGCGGCTGATCCAGGAGGCGCTTGGCCGGCTGGTGGCGGGGCGCACCACGTTCGTGGTGGCGCACCGGCTGTCGACGGTGCGGAACGCGGACCGGATCGTCGTGATGGACGGCGGGCGGGTCGTGGAGAGCGGGACGCATGACGAGCTGGTGGCTCGGGGCGGGGTTTATGCGTCGTTGCATGGGGTGCGGGCTTCGTAGGTGGCTATGGGGTCGGCCCTATATGGGGGCGGGACCGGGGAGGCGCTTTGGAGCCTCCCCGGTCCTTTTTTCGCGCTCTCGGGGCGTGGGCGGGGTCGGGCGGTCGGGCGGTCGGGTCGGGCGGTCAGGCCAAGCGCGGGACGACCTGGTCGGCGATCCAGTCCATGGCCGGCTCCAGGTGTTCGGCGGCGATGGGGAGCCAGAGCGTGCAGACCTCCAGACCGGCCTCGGCGAGGTCGTTGAGGCCGCGTGCGACACTCTCGGCCGTGGCCGACTCCCCGCCGAGCGGACGCCCGGGCGAGGCAACGGCGGCCGGGATGCCGGGTGGGGTGAGGAAGGCGGCTGAGGCAATGGTCAGGTTGGCGGGCGCGGCCGCGGTACCTGACGTCTCCGCGAGCTTGTGCAAGCGCTGACGGACATCGACGATGTCCGAGGCATCGGAACCGGCACCGAACCACCCGTCGCCGAACCGCAACGCCCGCCGAAGCGCAGCGTCGCTATGGCCACCGACCCAGACCGGCGGCCCACCGGGAGTAAGGGGCGGGACCCCGAGATTGGCACCCCGGAGACGGGTGTAGCGGCCCTCGAAGTCGGTGGGCCGGGTCGTCCACAGCGCCCGAGCAGCGGCAAGGTAGTCATCGGTGCGGGCACCACGCTCCCCCGAGGGAATCCCGACAGCAGCGAACTCATCCGGATTCCACCCAGTCCCGACACCGAGAATCAAACGCCCCCCGGAGACGACATCCAACGTGGCGGCCTGATTCGCCAACACCACCGCCGGCACATAGGGCACAACCAACACCGAGGTCAGCAACCTGAGCCGAGTAGTAGCCCCAGCCACAGCAGCGAGCAACACAAACGGATCAGCATCCAACCCGGCACCACTGTCCAGAAGCCGATTGCCCACCGCCACATGATCGAACCCAAGATCTTCAGCCCACCGCGCCGCGCGCAGAACAGCCGCCCCGTCCCCGATGGGCCAGCGCGGTTGCAGGGAAATACCAAGTTGCAGCTTTGACATAGCCACACTCAACCGCGCTTCGAGAGCGATTAGTCCGATAAGCGGGACGCGATACGGGGGTTGGCGGGAAGTCGGCAACTGGCGGTCGACGATCGGCGCGAGTCGGGGGCGGCGAATCGGTGCCGATGGTCGCGGTGAGCGGTGAACAGTCGGCTGGTGCAGCCAGCATCGAGCAGAGGGTGCCGGCGGTCGGCAGCCAGCAGCCAGCAGCCGAAGTCGGCAGTCGGCAGTCGGCAGTCGGCAGTCGGCAGTCGGCAGTCGAGCATCGAGCATCGAGCATCGAGCATCGAGCATCGAGCATCGAGCACAGGATGCTGGCGATTGGCATCGAGTAATCGGTGGTCAGGATCAGCGATCGAGGTCAGGCTGGCGGTCGGAGTCAGTGATCGATGGTCGGCGGTCGAGCAGTCGGCGGTCGAGCGGTCGGCGGTCGGTCGGCGGTCGAGCGGTCGAGCAGTCAAGCGGTCGGCAGTCGGTGAGTGTCAGTGTCGGTGAGTGTCGGAGTCGAGCATCACTGGTCAGCGGTCGGCGGTGTCCCCTAACCCATTCAGCCGAACCGGCTGGCCCCCCGCCCCCCGGCTGCGTGATGGTGTCCACCGATGAGCACTGAGTCCAGCCGCCGCGTGCCCCCGTGGGCCTCCTGGTCCACCCTCGTCCCGATCCTCGCGGCCGTGCTGCTGGGCTTCACCTGGGGGCGTGATCTGCCGGGGTGGGTGGTGTCCGGGGTCGCGTTGTTCCTGGCCGGTTCGGTGCTGGCCGCTGTGCATCATGCGGAGGTGGTGGCGCATCGGGTCGGGGAGCCGTTCGGGTCGTTGGTGTTGGCGGTCGCGGTCACGGTGATCGAGGTCGCGCTGATCGTCACGATGATGTCGTCCAATGGGGAGAAGTCGGCCACGTTGGCGCGGGACACGGTGTTCGCGGCGGTGATGATCACCTGCAATGGGATCGCGGGGCTGTGTTTGTTGCTGGTGGCGTTGAAGCGGGGGTTGGCGCGATTCAATGCCGACGGCGCGGCCACGGTCTTCGGTGCGATCATCACACTCGCCGGGTTGACGCTGGTCCTACCGACGTTCACCACTTCGCAGCCGGGCCCGGAGTTCAACACCACGCAGCTGACCAACGCCGCGCTGGACTCGATCGTGCTCTATGGCCTCTTCATCGTGGCGATGACCGTGCGGCACCGGCCGGACTTCCTCCCGGTCGACGCGGCGCATCCGGCCGCCGACTACGACGACGCGGACTACGAAGACCCGCGCGAGACGGGCCCGGCCGCCGGTTCTGCCAAGAATCCAGCTCCCGGCTACGACGAACACGGCTACGAGGGCGACCGCCCCACCTCGCGCCAGGCCCTCACCAGCCTCGTCCTCCTCGTGCTCGCCCTGATCACGGTCGTCGGCCTGGGCAAGGGCGTCTCCCCGACGCTCGAACGCGGCGTCGACCGCGCCGGGCTGCCCCACTCGGTGGTCGGCGTGGCGATCGCGCTGCTGGTTCTGCTGCCGGAGTCGATCGCCGCCGTCCGCGCCGCGCACCGCGACGAGCTCCAGACCAGCCTGAACCTGGCCCTGGGCTCGGCGATGGCCAGCATCGGGCTGACCATCCCGACCATCGCCGTGGCCACCATCTGGCTGTCCTCGCCGCTGATCCTCGGCCTCGACGCCAGCCACATGGTGCTGCTCGCCCTGACCGTGGCCGCCGGTTCGCTGACGTTCGTCCGCGGCCGGGCGACGCTGGTGCAGGGCGGCGTGCACCTCGCGGTGTGTTTCAGCTATCTGGTGCTGGCCGTCAGCCCGTGAGCGACCGTGATCGCGACCGTGACCGTGATTGCGACCATGACCATGACCATGATCGCGATCGGCGGCAAGGCGCCGGCGACACTGTGACCTAGCTGCTCACGGATAAAGCCGCACCAAACTCTCCGCGACGCAAGCGGGCTTCTCAGCCCCCTCCAACTCGATCGTGACGGTCCGGCTCAGCTGCCATCCCCCCTCGACCTCCCGCAGCTCGGTGAACCTCACCTTGGCCCGCACCCGCGAGCCGACCGGCACCGGCGTGATGAACCGCACCCGGTCCAGACCGTAGTTCACGCCCATCCGCGTCCCGGTGACCTGCACCACCTGGTTACTCAACGGCACCATCAGCGCCAGTGTCAGGAACCCGTGCGCGATCGTGCGCCCATAAGGACCCTCCTTCGCCCGCTCCTGGTCCACATGGATCCACTGGTGGTCGCCCGTGGCGGCGGCGAACTGGTCGATCTGCTCCTGCGTGATCTCCAGCCACTCCTCGCCGGCGAACTCCTCGCCGACCGCGCCGGCCAGCTCCTCGAACGTCACGACCTTCATTCCGCACCTCCGAATCGGTCCCGCAGCTCACGCTTGAGCACCTTGTGGCTCGGCCCCAACGGCAGCGCGTCGACGAACTCCACCCGCCGCGGATACTTGTGCCGTCCCAGATGCTCCTTGCCGTAGTCGAGGATCTCCGCCGCCGACGGCACCCCCTCGCCGCGCACCACCACCGCGACGATCTCCTCGCCGTGCCGCTCGTCCGGCACCCCGATCACCGCCACCGCACCGACCCCCGGCATCCGCACCAGCACGTCCTCCACCTCGCGCGGATACACGTTGAAGCCGCCCCGAATGATCAGGTCCTTGGTCCGGTCGACGATCGAGATGAAGCCCTCGTCGTCCTTGCGGCCCAGGTCACCGGTACGGAACCAGCCGTCGACGACCGCGGCGGCCGTGGCCTCCGGCTGGTTCAGGTAACCGGTGAAGACGTTGTGGCCGCGGATCACGATCTCGCCGAGCTCGCCGGCTGGCAGCAGCTTGACGCTGTCGACGACCTCCGGATCGGCGATCTCGACGTCGACGCCCCACAACGGATGGCCGACGGTGCCCGGCTTCGTGCCGATGGCGAGCTGGTTCACGCTGGCCACCGGCGAGGTCTCGGACAGGCCGTAGCCCTCCAGCACCCTCGCCCCGAACGCCGCCTCGAAGCGTTCGAGGACCGGCACCGGAAGCGAGGCGCCGCCGGAGACGCAGCGGCGCAGGCGCGGCAGGCGCTCGGCGCGCGCCGCGGCCTCGACCAGCGTCAGGTACATCGTGGGGACGCCGTGGAAGGTGGTGACGTTCTCCTTGGCCATCAGCGCGATGGCGGCGTCGGCGTCGAAGCGCGGGAGCAGGACGACGGTCGCGCCGAGCCGCCAGGTGGCGTTCATGCTGACGGTCTGGCCGAAGGTGTGGAACAGCGGGAGCGAGGCCAGGACGACGTCGTCGCGGCGGACCTCGTCGCGGGCGTCGTAGGCGTCGACGGTGGCGTTCAGCACGAGGTTGAGGTGGGACAGGACGGCGCCTTTGGGCGTGCCGGTGGTCCCGGAGGTGTAGAAGATGACCGCCGGGTCCTCGGGCTTGCGGGTGATGAATGTCGGAAGCGGGGCGGCGCGCTCGGTGAGTTCTTCGAGGCGGCCGCCGGGGCCGACGGTGACGACTGGGAGGTCGGTGGTGGGCTGCTCGGCGCTGGCCTGCTCGGCGGCAGCGGTGGCGGTCGGGGCGCACATCGCGTGGGCGATGACGAGGCGAGCGCCGCTGTCCTTCAGCACGGTCGCGACTTCGTCGGCGGTGAGCAGAAGGTGGACCGGGACGACAACTCCGCCGGCGGCGAGGATCGCGTAGTACGCGCGAGGAAACTCGGTGGTGTTGGGGCACATCAGCGCCACCGGGTCGCCCGGTCTGACGCCGAGGTCGACGAGGGCGGCGGCTTGCCGGCGCACCTGGTGCCAGAGCTCGGCGAAGGTGAGGCGCTGCTCGCCTTCGACCAAGGCGGTCTTGGCGGGCCAGCGCCAGGCCGGCTCGGCGAGGACGCTCGCCAGCGAGAGGGTGGTCATTGCTGCTCGCTTCCTGATGGGGGCCGGGGTGATGGGGCGGCGCTGCGTCGAGAGCTTGCCGACCTCGTCTAAAGCTTGCCGACCTTCGTATAGCCCTTGAGGAGGTCGCGCGAGATGATCAGCCTCTGCATCTCATCGGTCCCCTCGAAGATCCGGTACAACCGCACCGCACGGTACCAGCGCTCGATCGGCAGTTCGCGGGTGTAGCCCATGCCGCCGTGAATCTGCAGGACGCGGTCGACGACGCGGTTCACCATGTCCGCGCCGTACAGCTTCGCCATCGACGAGCTGTGGCGGGGGTCCAGGCCCTGATCGATCGCCCACGCGGCGCGCAGCACGAGCAGGCGGGCGGCTTCCAGCTCGACCTCGGAGTCGGCGATCATCCATTGGATGGCCTGGTTGGCGCCGATGGGCTGGCCGAAGGTGTGGCGGGTGTTGGCGTACTCGATACCCATCTCCAGCGCGCGCTCGGCGATGCCGATGGCGTTGGAGGGGATGATGTAGCGGCCTTTGCCGATCCACTTCATGCCCAGTTCGAAGCCCTGGCCGATCTCGCCGAGGATGTTGCGGGCCGGGACGCGGACGTCCTCGAAGACCAGGGCGGCCGGGCCGCCTTCGCCCATGGTCTGGATGAACTCGGATTTCCAGCCCATGGCGCGGTCGACGAGGAAGGCGGTGGTGCCGCCGCCGCGGACGCCCTTCTCCTTGTCGGTGACGGCGACGACGATCACGAAGTCGGCGTCGTTGCCGTTGGTGATGAACGTCTTCTCGCCGTTGAGGATCCAGTCGCCGGTGGTGTCGTCGCGGCGGGCGGAGAACTTGATGTTCGCGGCGTCGGAGCCGGCGCCGGGTTCGGTGATGGCGAAGCAGCTGACGCGGTCGCCGGCGATGGTGGGGAGGAGGTACTCGGCCTGCTGCTGCTCGTTGGCGTAGTAGAGGATGTTGTCGGCCTCGCCGCCGAAACGGAACGGGACCCAGGTACGGCCGAGTTCCTGCCAGATCAGGGACTGCATGACGGCGGGCAGGTCCATGCCGCCGTACTGCTCGGGCGTGGACAGGCCCCAGAAGCCGAACTTCTTGGCTTTGAGCTGGAGTTCGCGGAGTTCGGCGGGGTCCAGGCCGGGGTGGTGGGCGCGTTCGCGGCGGAGGACTTCCTGCTCCAGCGGGAGGAGTTCTTTGGTTACGAAGGCGCGGGCGGTGTCTTTGACGGCTTGTTGTTCGTCGGTGAGGCCGAAGTCCATGGGTGTTGTTCGCTTTCTGTCGCGTGGCGCTGGCGCTGGCTCTGTCTCCGGCGCTGGCTTTGTCTCCGGCTCTGCTCTGGCTCTGTCTCCGGCTCAGAAGGCGTTGACGCCGGTCAGCGCACGGCCGATCAGCAGCTTCTGGATCTGGGAGGTGCCTTCGTAGAGAGTCAGGACCCTGGCGTCTCGCAGGTATTTGCCGACCGGGTACTCGTCGACGTAGCCGTAACCGCCGAAAACCTGGATGGCGTTGTTCGCGGCGCGGACTGCGGCCTCGGAGCAGAACAGCTTGGCGGTGGAGGCGGCGGTAGCGTAGGGCTGGCCGCGCTCTACGAGGTCTGCGACGCGCCAGACGAGCATGCGGGCGGCGTCCAGGTCGACGGAGATGTCGGCGAGCATCTCCTGGACGAGTTGGTAGTGCGCGATGGACTTGCCGAACTGGTCGCGTTGTCGGGCGTAGGTGACGGAGGCGTCCAGGCAGGCCTGCATCAGGCCGACGCAGCCGGCGGCGACGGACATGCGGCCCTTGTCGAGCGTGGACATGGCGATTTTGAAGCCTTGGCCGACGTCGCCGAGAACGCTGGAGGCGGGAACGCGCACGTTGTCGAGGACGAGTTCGGCGGTGGCTTGGCCGCGGAGGCCGAGCTTGCCCTTGATCTCGCGGGCTTGGAAGCCGGGGGCGGTGGTGGGGACGAGGAAGGCGGTGATGCCTCGGGGGCCGTCGCTACTCCCCTGAGCAGCTTCGTTCGTGCCGGTGCGGGCGAAGACGAGGGCGAGGTCGGCCCACGTGCCGTTGGTGATGAAGATCTTGGTGCCGGAGATGAGCCAGTCGTCGCCGTCGCGGACCGCTTTCGTCTTCAGGTGACCGGCGTCGGAGCCGTTGCCGGGCTCGGTGAGGCCGAAACAGCCCAGGGCCTCGCCCGCGACGAGCTTCGGGATCCACTCGCGCTTCTGGGCCTCGGTGCCGTGGGCGAGCAGTGGCTTCGTCACCAGGCCGAGCGACACCGAGACGATGCCGCGCACGGCCGTGTCGCCGCGGCCCAACTCCTCCATGACGAGGCAGTAGGCGACGTGGTCCCCCGCTGAGCCGCCGTACTCCTCCGGGATCGTCATGCCGAGAAAACCCAGGTCGCCGAGCCGCTTGACGATGGCGCGGTCGACGGACTCGGCGCGGTCCCAGGCGGTGGCGTACGGGATGACGTCGCGGTCGACGAAGTCGGCGGCGAGGGCGCGAACCGCCTGCTGCTCGTCGGTGAGGGACAGGTCCATCGGTCACCTTTGGGAGGGTTCGGGGCCGGATGCGGGACGCGGCTAAAACTAGCGGCGGGAGTTTCCTTGAGGCTAACCTGGAAAAACTAGCGTCGCAAGGTTTCCCGGACGGGATTTACTGGCCTTCTTCGGAATCGGGTGCGGGGGCGCAGGAGTACAGGGCGCGCAGGTCCACAGGGGCGCAGGAGTACAGGGGCGCAGGACTACAGGGAGAGGAGTGACCGATGGCTCGACCACGTACGCCGCTGCTCAGCCGGGACGGCATCGTCCGCGCGGCGCTGACGCTGGTCGACGCTGAGGGACTGGACGCGCTCTCGACGCGGCGGCTGGCGGCGGAACTGGGGGTCAGCGGGCCGTCGCTGTACAACCACGTGGCGACGAAGGATGAGCTGATCGACGCTGTGGTGGACAGTGTGGTGGCGGATGTCGATGTCTCGGCTTTTGAGGGGTTGGGTTCGCCTTTTGAACAGCTGGGTTCGGCGGCTGCGGGGAGAGTGGGTTCGGCGGCTCGGGCGGCTTCGGCCGCTCCGGCGGCTCCAGCTCCGGCGGCTCGGGCGGCTCTGGCTTCGGCGCCGTCCGAGGACACGGCTTCGGTGCCTTCGGCGACTTCCGCGGGTTTAAGTTCGGCGCCGGCACCATCCGATTCCACCCCTCCCCCATGGCGCTCAGCCCTCGCCACCTGGGCACGTTCCTACCGCGCGGCCCTGGCGGCGCACCCCAACGTCGTCCCGGCCCTGGCCCAAGGCACCGGCCGCCGCCCGGCCCAACTCCGCATGGCGGACGCCGTCTTCGGCGGCCTGGTCGACGCCGGCTGGCCCCGCCGCGAAGCCACCAGCATCGGCGCCCTGATGCGCTCCCTGGTGATCGGCTCAGCCCTCGGCTCCTTCGCCGGCAGCTTCCCCGCCGACGCCTCCGTCTACGCCGGCGTCTACCCCCACCTCGACCAGGCCCACCTCCTGGCCGAGCACCAACGCGAGATCGACGAGCGAGCCTTCGAAGTAGGCCTGACCGCCGTCCTCGACGGCCTCCAACTGCGCCTCACCTCCCTCCAGACCGAGGCCCGAACCCCCTGACCCCTCCCCCCACGATCACAACTCGCCCCCGACATCACCCCCACCCACACAGGATTTCGCCAACCCGGTTCCCCCGCCACGCCACATCCGGCATGCTTCGCGCTGTGGCGGCCACAGACAACAAGGTGACAGACGAACCCGACCACCCTGCGCAGCCCGCTCGATATTCGACGTCGGATTCTGGCTCTGGGGACGCGGCAACGACGGCGGAGGGGGGTGGTGGGAACGGCGGCGTTGCGGATGGTCGCGCCGCCGGTGATGGCGCTGCGAATGCGTGGAGCGGCGAGGCCGAGGCTGCGGGTTCCGGGACTGCGGATGCTGGCGTATCGAACACCGGCGCCCCGATTCCCGCGGCCTCTCATGCCGGTACGTCCTTTGCCGCCCCCGCTCCCACGAGCGTCCCAGACCCCGTGGTCCCAGACCCCCTCACAGCAGCAACGGAAGCCCTCCTCACCGCAACAACCGCCATCACCCTCCCCCTCGACCTCCCCACCGCACCCCCAGCCCGCCACGCCCGCACCGAAATCCAACACATCCTCACCACCGCCGTCCTCCCCCGCCTCCACACCCCCACCGCCCCCCTGCTCGCCGCCCTCGCCGGCCCCACCGGCGTCGGCAAGTCAACGCTGCTCAACGCCCTGGCAGGCGCCCACTTGTCGGCAACCGGCCCACTCCGCCCAACGACGCGGACCCCGGTACTGGTCTGCCACCCGGAGGACTTGGCGGACGATGGCGCCTCCGTCGCCGCTCTCGTCGGCACGCGCGGCGGCATCGGGGACAGCGGGCAGATGGCAGCATTCGCAGACGCCGATGCAAGCAGCCGCAGCGGCCCAAGCCAGGCCACTGCTACCGAACTCGCGGCAACCCATGCCGCGGCCGGCCCAAGTGGCATCGCCAGCCCGCGCACCCCCGAGGCGACCGACCGCGCAACGGCATCGCTCGCCGACAGCACCGACCACGTGGCAACATCGCTCGCCAGCACCAGCGACAACCCGACCGCGCTGCTCGCCGACGCCGACTACTCGGCAGCGTCACTCGCCACCGGCGCAGACCGTGCAGCGGCGTTGGCCAGCGCTGGCCCAAGCGGCAACGCGGGCCTGCACGCCGCCGACGACGCTGCCGACGCCGACGCCGACCACACGACTTCCTCGCTCGCCGGCACCGGCCACTCGGCAGCGTCGCTCACTGACGCCAGCAACCACCCGGCGGCGTCGCTCGCCGACGGGGCCGATCGCCCAGCGACGTTGGCCAGTAGCGACTCAAGTGGCAGCGCCAGCCCGCATATCGCCGCCAGTATCGACCGGCCGCCGACCGTACAGGCCGTCGGCACCGGCACCGGTCACGTGGCCGCGTCGCTCGCCAGCGATAGCGACAGCAGCAACGTCGGCGGCAACCCCACGGCGTCGGTCGTCGGCGGCGGCAGCGCGGCGTCACTCGCCGGTCGGACTCCGGCGGCGAGCGACGGCAGCAACATTGCTGGCGACAGCGACAGCAGCGATAGCGATAGCGATAGCGGCGGCGGCGTTGGCGGCGGCCTTGGCGTTGGCGGCGGCAACAGCGTTGGCAGCAACCCGACGGCGTCGGTCGTCGGCGGCGGCAGCGCGGCGTCACTCGCCGATCGGACTCCGGCGGCGCGCGGCAGCGAAAGCGTTGGCGTTGACGACAGCGACAGCGACAGCGTTGGCGTTGGCGTTGGCGACAGCAGCGGCGGCAGCGTTGGCGTTGGCGTTGGCGTTGGCGTTGGCGACAGCAGCGGCGGCAGCGTTGGCGTTGGCGTTGGCGTTGGCGTTGGCGACAGCAGCGGCGGCAGCGTTGGCGTTGGCGTTGGCGTTGGCGACAGCAGCGGCGGCAGCGTTGGCGTTGGCGTTGGCGACAGCGGCAGCGGCAGCGTTGGCGACAGCGGCAGCGTTGGCGACAGCGGCAACGTTGGCGGCAGCGGCAGCCCGACGGCGTCGCTCGCCGGCGTCGGCCGTGCGGCGTCGCTCGCTGATCGGATTCCGGGGGCGCTTGCGCCTCTGCTTTCTTCTCCCCTCCCCTCCCCCTCCCTCCCTCGTGGTGTGGCGATTCTGGACACGGTGGACAGTGATCCGGCGGGGGTGGTGGGTGCGGCGGATCTGGTGGTGGCGGTGGTCAGTGCGGAGCGGTATGCGGATGCTGCTGTGTGGCGGGTTTTGCGGGGGGTTGGGGGGCGGGGGGTGCCGGTGGCGGTGGTGTTGGGGCGGGTGGTGCCGGGGGTGGTGGCGGAGGTCGGGGGGGCGTTTGCGGAGTTGTTGCGGGTGAATGGGTTGGGGGCGGCTCCTTTGTTCGTGGTGGAGGAGGTTGGTTATGGGGACGGCGGGCTGGGGCGTGCGGGGGGGCCGGCGGGGGGTGGGGGGTTGTTGCCCGGCGGGGTGGTGGCCGGGTTGTGGGGGTGGCTCAGGGATGCGGGGGCGGACACCGCGGGGAGGGTACGCATCGGGCGGCTCGGGGTGGCCGGGCGGCTTGATGTCGTGGACAGGCTTTGTGCGGAGGTGGCCGGTGCTTGGGAGGGGCAGCGGTTGGCTCTTGAGGTATTGCATCAGGGTTTGGAGAGGGTGCATACCGCTGAACGGGTGAGGTTTCGGGGGTTGGTGGATGGGGGGGAGTTGTTCGGGGGTGAGGTGCGGATCCGGTGGCAGGAGGTGTTGGGGTCCGGGCGGGTCAGTGCTCTGTTCGGGGCCGAGGCGGCGGCGGGGAAGGCGGGCAAGGGCGGGGACTGGAGTGCTCGGTTCCACAACCAGGCCGGGCATGATGCCGCGACCGCGCCGTTGCGGGCCGCGTTGGTGGAGACGGTCGCGCGTGCGTATCGGGCCGCGTTGGAGCGGGCCGCGCGCAAGACGGCGGATCAGTGGGAGTTGACGCCCGGGGCGCCGGAGCCGGCGGCGCCGGACGAGGCCACCCGGAAGGCGACCGATCCGGCGCGCGCCGCGGCCGCGTGGCTCGACAGTCTGCCGGGCGCGATTCGTGATCAGGCCCGGTCGCGCCGTACGACGCGGACGATCGGCCCGGCGGGGGCGGGTATTCGCAGTGCGGCGCTGGTGCTGGGAGTGGCCGCGCTGGCCGGTGGCGCGGGAGCGGTGGGGGGCGTGGGCGGCGCGGGAGGCACGAGGGCCTTGGAAAGTCCCAGCGGTGCGGGGAATTCGAGCACTGGAGCGGCGGCGGAAGCTGACAATCCCGGCAAGCTCAGGGAGCCGGCCGCTGGTGCCGCTCTGGGCCTGTTGCGCACTATGTTCGGGGCCGAGGATGCCGAACGACTGTTGGCCACCGCCGTGTCAGGACTCAAGGACGGCAACGCCCGGCTGCTCGACCAGGCGGCCGACGTGCATCGGCGGCAGTTGGCCGCGTACGCCGTCGACCCGGCCGAGATGCAGGCGCTGAACGACGCACGGGCGGCCGTGGCCACCGCACGCAGCAAGGAAAACTAGGAATGGATCTCAACACCGAACAGGCGGCCGACACGCGGATCCCGGCGGGAGCAATCGACCTGCCGGGTGACGAGCGTGACGAGCCCGATGAGCGTGATGCGCGCGACGAGCGTGATGCGCGCGACAAGCATGACGAGCGCGATGAACGCGATGAGGGAGTTAAGGGGCTTGAGGGATTTGAGGTAGCTGAGGGAGTTGGCGTAGCTGAGGGCCTTGAGGGCGACGCGGCACCGGCAGCACCGGCAGCACCGATCCCCCCGCCGGCTCCGGCACCGCCGGCCGCCGCGTCCCCCCGCTCCCAAGCCGCCGCGTCGGCCGACCCCCGCACCCTCACCACCCGCCTGGCGGCCCTGGAGGGCCTCCTGAAGGACACCGAGGACCGCCTGACTCCCGCCGTCGCCGAGGAGGTCGGGCGGATCCTCCTGCGCGTCCACGAGCGCATCGCGCTGTCGCCCGATCACGTCGTCACCGCCATCGCCGGTGCGACCGGGAGCGGCAAGTCGTCGCTTTTCAATGCCCTGATCCGCTTCGACCTGGCCCCGGTGGGGGCCATCCGGCCCACCACGACCACCGGCCTGGCCTGCGTGTGGGATCCGGACCGCGCGGACGGGGCCGGGGCCCTGCTCGACCGGATCGGGGTGGGGCCGCACAACAGGACTCTGCGGGGCTCGCTGCTCGACGGCGCGCATCGGCGGGCCGAGCCGGAGTTGGCGCCGCTGGTGCTGATCGACCTGCCGGACCACGACTCGGCGGTGCGGGCGCACCGGGAGGAGACCGATCGGGCGGCGGCCGCGGCGGACCTGCTGCTGTTCGTCACCGATCCGCAGAAGTACGCCGACGCCTCGTGGCACGAGCGGTATCTCAAGCAGCTCGACCACCATCAGCAGGCCCTGGTGGTGGTGCTCAACAAGAGCGACGAGCTGGGAGCCGACGACGTGCAGGCGGTCGCGGGCGATCTGCGCCGGCTGCTGGGCGAGTCAGGGCTCGATGATGTGCCGCTGCTCGTCACGTCGACGCGGACCGGGGAAGGTCTCCAGGAACTCAGGGACCTGATCGCCGAGCGGGTGTGGCGCAAGCAGGCGGCGCTGACCCGCAGTGCCGCGGACGTGGATCGGGCCGCCGCGCTCGTGGCCGCCGAACTGGCACCCCGCAGCGCGGCGAATAGCACGGTAAGCAGCGCAGCAAGCGGAGGAACGAGCGCCACGCCCAGCGCAGCAGCAACCATCACGACCACCACCACAACAGCCCTCGAACCAGGCCTCACCGACCAGGCCAAGAACGCCACCCTCGCCGCCATCCGCGACAGCACCAGCATGCGCGCCCTCTCCGACCTGCTGGAGGCCACCTACCGCCGCCGCGCCTCCGCCGTCACCGGCTGGCCGCTGCGCCACGCCGTCATGACCCTGATATCCCGCACCCGCGGCGACGAGGAGTCCCGCTACGCCCCCTGGACGGCCCCGGTGGCCGCCGAGCCGGCCCCGCCCCCGGTGCAGCACGACGACGTCGAGGCCGCCGTCGCCACGGCCGTGGAGCGCGTCGCGGGGACGCTGCCGCGGCCCTGGGCGCGGGAGATGCGCCGGATCGGCGACCGCTGCGTGCAGACGCTCGCCGACACGCTGGACGCCACGCTGTCCGGCACCGAGGTCGGGCCGCGACTGGTGCCGCGCTGGTGGACGGCCGTGCAGGTGCTGCACTGGATGCTGCTGACGGCCGCGCTGGTCGGGGCGGGCGGGGCGATCGCGCTGGCGGCGGCCGGCGGGGCGAAGGACACCAGCCTGCCGGACACCGGCGCGGTGCCGTTCCCGCTGGTGGTGACGCTGGCGGCGATCGCGGCCGGAGCGGTGCTGGACCTGTTGTGCCGGCCGGCCGCGCGCCGGGCCGCGGCCGCGCTGCGCGGGCGGGTGGCCGACCGGATGGCCGAGCGGGTGCGCGCCGCCGCCGAACAGCTGCTGTTCGCGCCGCTTATAGCAGAGCACGAACGTTATATCAGAGCGTGGACCCTCGCACGCGACCTCACGGCGGGGTCCGGTGAACGCGAGGTGCCCCTGCCCGGCGGGGGACAGGGGCGACCTACACAATAAGCACCCTTACTCAGGGAGGGAAGCCACCCCCGGCGCGAGGAAGCGGTGGCCGGCCACCTTCTCGGACACGCCGGTGCGGTCCAGGTACGGCGTGATGCCGCCGAGGTGGAACGGCCAGCCGGCGCCGAGCAGCATGCACAGGTCGATGTCCTGGGCCTCGCCGACCACGCCCTCGGTCAGCATCAGGTCGATCTCCTGCGCCATCGCCGCCAGCGCGCGGTCGCGGACCTGCTCCTCGCTGGACGGCGCGTCGCCGGGCTGGAACAGCTCCAGGACCTCCGGGTCGATGACCGGCACACCGGTGTCCCAGCGGTAGATGGCCTTCTTGCCGGCCTCGACCAGCTTGGCCAGGTTCGGGGAGACGGCGTACCGGTCCGGGAACGCGGCGTGCAGGGTCTCGGCAACGTGCAGCGCCACCGCCGGGCCGACCAGCTCCAGCAACACGAACGGCGACATCGGCAGGCCCAGCGGCTCCAGGGCGCGGTCGGCGACCTCGATCGGGGTGCCCTCGTCCACCGCCGCGGTGACCTCGCCCAGGAAGCGGGTCAGCAGCCGGTTCACGACGAACGCCGGGGCGTCCTTGACCAGCACGCAGGACTTGCGCAGCGTCTTGCCGACCGCGAAGGCGGTGGCCAGCGAGGCGTCGTCGGTCTGCTCGGCGCGCACGATCTCCAGCAGCGGCAGCACCGCGACCGGGTTGAAGAAGTGGAAGCCCACGACCCGCTCGGGGTGGCGCAGCTTGGACGCCATCTCGGTGACCGACAGCGAGGAGGTGTTGGTGGCCAGCACGCAATCCTCCCGGACCACGGCCTCGACCTCGGCGAACACCTGCTGCTTGACCGACATCTCCTCGAAGACGGCCTCGATGACCAGGTCGGCGTCGGCGAAGGCGTCCTTGGTCAGCGAGCCGGAGACCAGGGCCTTGAGGCGGTTCGCCTGGTCCTGGTCGAGCCGGCCCTTGAGCTGGAGCAAGCCGATCTGCTCGTGGACGTAGCCGACGCCCTTGTCCACCCGCGCCTGGTCGATGTCGGTCATCACGACCGGCACCTGGAGGCGCTGCACGAACAGCAGGGCGAACTGCGAGGCCATCAGGCCCGCGCCGACCACGCCGACCTTCGTCACCGGGCGCGCCAGCGCCTTGTCCGGCGCTCCGAACGGCTTCTTGGCCCGCTTCTGGTTGAGGTTGAAGGCGTACAGGCCGGCCCGCAGCTCGTCGGTCATGATCAGATCGGCGAGCGCGGCGTCCTCCAGGGCGAAGCCCTCGTCGTCGGAGCCGGTGGCCATCCGCTCGATGATGTCCAGCGCGCGGTACGGGGCCGGGGCGGCGCCGTGCACCTTGGAGTCGGCGACCTGGCGGCCGCGGGCGACGGCGGCGGCGTAGTCCTCGGCGGAGTAGGTCTTGCGCTCCACCGCGGTCTCGCCGGCGATGACCTGCTCGGCCCAGGCGATCGACTGCTCCAGGAAGTCGACGGGCTCGAACATGGCGTCGGCGATGCCGAGCTCGTAGGCCTTGGGGCCCTTGAGCATGCGGTTCTGGGACAGCGCGTTCTCGATGATGACGGTGACCGCGGCGTCCGGGCCGATCAGCTTGGGCAGCAGGGTGCAGCCGCCCCAGCCGGGCACCAGGCCCAGGAAGCACTCGGGGAAGGCCAGCGCCGGGACGCCGGAGGAGATGGTGCGGTAGGTGCAGGCCAGGGCGACCTCGACGCCGCCGCCCATGGCCGCGCCGTTGACGAAGGCGAAGGACGGGACCGGCAGCGCGGACAGCCGCTTGAAGGTGTCGTGGCCGGCCCGGGCGATGGCCAGGGCCTGCTCGCGGTTCCGGACCACCTCGACGCCCTTGAGGTCGGCGCCGACGGCGAAGATGAACGGCTTGCCGGTGACGCCGACGCCGACGATCTCGCCGTTCGCCGCGGCGGCCTCGACCTGGTCCAGGGCCGCGCCGAGGCGGACCAGGCCGCCGGGGCCGAAGGTGTTGGGCTTGGTGTGGTCGAAGCCGTTGTCCAGGGTGATCAGCGCGAAGCGGCCGGAACCGCCGGGCAGATCGAAGACCTGGACGGGGGCGTTGGTGACGACCTCGTCGGGGAAGAGATCGGCGGCCAGAGCCGTGAGGTCCTGAGTCACTTGTTCTCTCCGTTCCAGTGGGGGTTCTCCCAGATGACCGTGCCGCCCATGCCGATGCCCACGCACATGCTGGTGATGCCGTAGCGGACCTCGGGATGCTCCTCGAAGTGCTGCGCGAGCTGGGTCATCAGGCGCACGCCGGAGGAGGCCAGGGGGTGGCCCATCGCGATGGCGCCGCCGTAGGGGTTCACGCGGGGGTCGTCGTCGGCGATGCCGAAGTGGTCCAGGAAGGCGACGACCTGGACGGCGAAGGCCTCGTTCAGCTCGAACAGGCCGATGTCGTCGATGGTGAGGCCGGCCTTGGCCAGGGCCTTCTCGGTGGCCGGGACCGGGCCGATGCCCATGACCTCGGGCTCGACGCCGACGTAGGCGTAGGAGACCAGGCGCATGCGGACCGGCAGGCCGAGCTCCTCGGCGACGTCCTCGGCGGCCAGGAGGCAGGCGGTGGCGCCGTCGTTGAGGCCGGCGGCGTTGCCGGCGGTGACGCGGCCGCGGACCCGGAACGGGGTCTTCAGCGCGGCGAGGTCCTCGACGGTGGTGCCGGGGCGCGGCGGCTCGTCGGCGGTGACCAGGCTGTAGCCCTGCTCGGCGTGCCGGGCCGACATGGGGACCAGGACGTCGTGGAACTTGCCGTCGGCCAGGGCCTTGGCGTACTTCTCCTGGGAGGCGGCGGCGAAGGCGTCGCAGCGCTCCTTGGTGAGCTCGGGGTAGCGGTCGTGGAGGTTCTCCGCGGTGGAGCCCATGACCAGCGCCGAGGGGTCGACGAGCTTCTCGGCGACGATCCGCGGGTTGGGGTCCACGCCCTCGCCCATCGGGTGGCGGCCCATGTGCTCGACGCCGCCGGCCACGACGACGTCGTAGGCGCCGAAGGCGATGCCGCCGGCGGTGGTGGTGACGGCGGTCATCGCGCCGGCGCACATCCGGTCGATCGAGTAGCCGGGGACGGTCTTGGGCAGGCCGGCCAGCAGCGCCGCGACCCGGCCCAGGGTCAGGCCCTGGTCGCCGATCTGGGTGGTGGCGGCGATCGCCACGTCGTCCACGCGCTCGGCCGGCAGCCCCGGATTGCGGCGCAGCAACTCGCGGATGCAGCGGATGACCAGGTCATCCGCCCGGGTCTCGGCATAGACGCCCTTCGGGCCGGCCTTGCCGAAGGGGGTGCGGACGCCGTCGACAAAGACCACCTGTCGCACGGCCCTCTGGGTCTGAGGCACGTTGGCTCTCCTCCACGCGGAACGATTCTGGGGACCATGCTACTCGCGGGTAACAAGGATCGGCGAGCGTGGTGCGGCGTGAGGGGGGTCACGGGGTGGCGTACGGAGGGTCACGGGGCGGAGAGGGGAGGTCGGGGCGGGAAGGTCGGGGCGGCGGAAGCTCGCCGAGGCGCAAGATTTCCTCGACCTGGTCGAGTTTGGCCTGGGACACCGTGCCGGCGTGTTCAAGCACGTCTTCTTCCGTGACGGTCGCCAGCCAGGTGCACGGAACCAACCCGGGGCGGGCGTACGCGACACGCACGACGCCTTCCAGCGGCAGGCCGTCCTCGGCGCCCAGCGGCACCTCCAGCCCGATGCCGGTCAGGTCGACGCCGGCCGGCTCCACGATCTGGACGCAGCGGAACTGGCCGTCGGCGGCCTCGCCCAGGAGGAGGACGGGGCGTCGTTCGCCGAAGTCGGCCCACCACACGTCGCCGCGTCGCAGCACTGCCCCCGCCTCCTTCGTCCACTGCTACGAAGGTATCCGATATCGGTGCCGGGTCTCCGGTCCGACTTCGGCGGCGGGGGCAGCGCTTCGGGCCTCGGGTCAGACCGCCGCCGGCAGCTTGCCGCCGAGCTCCTCGGCCAGCTCGCGCGCCTTCTCGGCGGCGGTGGCCAGGGCGCTGGCGCGGGAGGCGTCGGCCAGCGGGATCAGGTCGGCCATGGCGGGCGTCGTGGGGGCGAGGGTGAGCTCGATGGTGATGAATTCGGGGGTGATGCCGAGGTGGGCGGCGAGGACCGCGGCGAGGTAGTTCTTGACGAACTCCATCTCCTCGCGGGGGGTGCCGGGCTCGTAGGAGCCGCCGCGGGAGGCCACGACGACGACGCGCTTGCCGGCCAGGCTCTGGGTGCCCTCGCCCAGGGTGCGCCCCGGGAAGATGATGTGGTCGAGCCAGGCCTTCAGGGAGGAGGCCACGCCGAAGTTGTACATGGGCGCCGCGATCAGGATGACGTCGGCGTTCTCCGCCTCCTCGACCAGGGCCACGCGGGCCGCATAGGCGGCGGCCTGGGCCTCGGTGTGGGTGGCGGGGTCGGTGACGGCCGCGGTGAAGGTCGTGGCGTCGAGGTGGGGCAGCGGCGCGGCGGCCAGGTCGCGGTGGACGACGGTGCCCTCGGGGTGGGCGGCGCGCCAGGCGTCGGAGAAGGCGGTGGTGACGGCGCGGGAGGCGCTGGCGCCGTCGGGGAAGAGGGAGGCGTCGATGTGCAGCAGCGTGGCCATGGCCGGATTGCTCCTTTTGGATTGGTTACTATTTGTGCGTGACCACATGATGGATGACTATAGGAAGGTCTACAAAAGGCACACGCACGTGCTGCCAGGCACATCGATGTGCCTGTCCAGGTCAGCCGGGCAGGTCGGCGACATCGGGGACATCGGGAACATCGGGAAGGAGCGCAGGTGACAGAGGTGAAGACGCTGGGGCCGCCGTCGGTGTGCCAGGAGCGTGGCGAAGAGAACGAGCTGGTGCGGGATCTGCTGGGCCGGATCGGCGACAAGTGGAGCCTGATGATCATCGGGGCGCTGCACCTGGGGCCGCTGCGGTTCAGCGCGATCCAGCACGAGGTCGGTGGGATCTCGCAGCGGATGCTGACGCTGAACCTGCGCCAGCTCCAGCGCGACGGCCTGGTGACGCGGACCGTCTACGCCGAGGTGCCGCCCCGGGTCGAGTACGAGCTCACGGAGCTGGCGCACGGCCTGCTGACGCCGGTGTTGCAGCTGGTCAACTGGGTCGCGGACAACGCCGACCAGGTGCGCGCCCACCGCGAGGCGTACGACGCGGAGCAGGCCGGGGAACTCGGAGATCTCAAGACCGGCGAGCTCAAGGCCGACGAGCTCAAGGCCGAAGACCTCAAGACCGACGAGCTCAAGACCGCCACGGTGAAGGGAACCGCCGAGCCGACAGCGGTGTAGGGAGGGCATGAGAGCCTCGAAAACGTCGCCGCTCGCCCTGGGACTGGCAGCGGTCCTGGTCGTGTGTCCGGCCGTCGCCGGATGCACGCGTTCCGGCGCCCATAAGGCCGACGTCTCCAAGACACCGGAGGCGAAGGCCGATCCCCCGTTCGTCACGGCCCACTGCCGCACCTCGGAACCCGTACCGCCCTCTGCCGACCAGATCACCATCGGCAAGGTGGTGCTGCCCTCCATGCCCGACCTGGCGGCGTACGGCCCCAATCCGGAGCCCGGCGACGACGGCGTCACCTTCTACAAAGGCGGCATCGCCGTCCACGCCGACCAGCCAAGCGTCACCATCAGCATCGGCGCCGCGGCTCTCCCCTACGCCCGCATCGCCACCGAGGACTTCATCGGCCCGCTCGGCGCGACCGCCGTGACCTATACCGGCAAGCCCCGCATCGAGGCCGAGAAGACCTGGGACTGCTGGTACGTCGGCGGCTACAACCTCCTCGACCGCCGCACCACCGCGTGCCTGCCGCTCGACGTCGCCATCGCCGGCGATCCCGTGGTCCACCACGTGACCGTCCCGGTCGGCATGAAGTGCCCGACCGGGTAGCAGGCCGCCGGGTAGCAGGCACCGGCTAGCAGGTACCGGGTAGCAGGCCACCGAGCAGCAGACCACCGGCAGCCCTACCCGTTCTCAACCCCCTGCGCCGCATTCGTCGCCGCGTTCGTCGCCGCCTTGTGCAGCGCCTCGGAGATCGTGCGCGCCGTCAGCTCGACCTGCCAGGATCGCGCCCCGGTCCCCGTCAGGAACACCGCCACCTGCGCGGGGTCCGGCTCCGGCACCGGCGGTGACCAGCACAGCCGCCGCAGCGAGTCCGGCGCGAGCAGGTTCTCCACCGGCAGCACGTAGTGCTCGGCCAGGCCCGCGACCGCCTCGCGCGCCGCGCTCAGCCCGTCGGCCGCCGCCGGGTCCTTGTCCGCCCAGGCGCGCACCGGCGGCGGCCCGTCGCTGGGCGCGGCGCCGGGCCGCGGCAGCTCGCTCTCCTTGAGCTGCCGGGCCTTGGTCAGCGCGTCGAAGTAGCGGGGCACGTCGCCGGAGCGCATCCGGCCGCTGAAGCCGGGGATGGTGCGCAGCTGCGCGGTGCTGGTCGGCAGCGTCAGGGCGGTGTCGATGATGGCCTGGTCCGGCAGCACCCGGGTCGGCGTCATGTCGCGGCGGCGGGCCAGCTCGTCGCGGGACTCCCACAGCGCGCGCACCACGGCCAGCTGCCGCGGGCGGCGCACTTTGTGCAGGCCGGAGGTGCGGCGCCAGGGCTCGGCGCGGGGCTTCGGCGGCGGCGCGGCGACCACGGCGTCGAACTCCTGCCGGGCCCAGTCGAGCTTGCCGGCGGTGCGCAGCTCGCCCTCCAGGATGTCGCGCACCTCCACCAGCACCTCGACGTCGAGCGCGGCGTAGCGCAGCCAGGCGTCCGGCAGCGGCCGGGTGGACCAGTCCGAGGCCGAGTGGCCCTTCTCCAGCTCCAGGCCCAGCACCTCGGCCACCAGCGGGCCCAGGCCGACGCGCTCGTGGCCGCCGAGGCGGGCGCCGAGCTCGGTGTCGAACAGGCCGCCGGTGCCGTCGGCGCGGCGGGCCGGCGGGACCATGCCCACCTCGGCCAGGCACACCAGGTCCTGGCTGGCGGCGTGCAGCACCCACTCGGCACCGGCCAGCACCGGACCGTCGCCGGCCAGGGCCGACAGGTCCGGGCAGGCGATCGGGTCGATGAGGAACGTGCCGGCGCCCTGGCGGCGTATCTGCACCAGGTAGGCCCGCTGGCTGTACTTGTAGCCGCTGGCGCGCTCGGCGTCGACGGCGACCGGTCCGGTGCCGGCCGCCAGCCGCTCCACCGCGGCGGCCAGCGCCTCGGCGGTGTTCGTGACGGCCGGCAGACCCTCGCGCGGATCCAGCAGCGGGACCAGGGCGCGGGGCGGTTCGGCGCCCGTCGTTGTCGGCTCGGGGCTGGCCGGTCCGCCCGGCGTACTGGAACTCGTCACGTCCTTACAGTAACGACCGCTGTCAGTGAATGGTCCCGCCGCGCAGCGCGACCGCGACCATCCCTGCCCGGTCGCCGGTGCCGAGCTTGCGCGCGATCCGGGCCAGATGGCTTTTCACGGTCAGCGCGGACAGGCCCATGGCCTGGCCGATGGCCTTGTTGGACCGGCCGTCGGCGACCAGGCGCAGGACCTCGATCTCGCGCGCGGACAGATCGCGGCAGCCGGCGTGCGCGGCCAGCGCGGCGCCGTTGGCCCGGGTCAGGGCCGCCGCGCCGGGTGGCAGCCCGGCGGCCGGTCGGACCCGGTTGGCGCTGGCGGCGTGCACGCCGGCAAGTCGGGTCGTAGCCATGTCGTTCTGTGGG
>NZ_BAAAQN010000059.1:0-77841 GCF_039531695.1 Catenulispora yoronensis | reverse complement strand
CGACTGCCTCCCACAGAATCGGACCGACCCCCCACCCCGAAACTGCCACAAACAACGAACCCCCACACGCCCCAAGCACACCTATTTCCCCAGCTCAAAGACCCCGTTCGGAAAGACAACAGGCACTAACTTTTGGGCAAACCAAAAGTCAAAAGCGGGGCACCCGATTGCGATGATTGCCGGTTTGACTGGCCGCCGCCGGTTGTGATGGTGGCAGGGCGACCGCGCGGCCGGTGTGATGCTGGCGGGGCGGCCGTTCGCGAAGGTGGCCGGTTTGGCTGGCGCGGCTGGTTGTGATGGTGGGCAGGCTGCTCGCGGCCCTAAAGCCAACCTCGCTTAGCCGCCTTGATCCCGGCCTCGAAGCGGGAGCTGGCGTCCAGTCGGTGCATCAGGTCGGCCATGATTCGGCGGACCATGCGTAGCGAGATTCCGAGTCTGCGCGCGGCTGTCTCGTCCGTGGCGCCGTCGGCGAGCAGGTTGAGCAGGGTGCGTTCTGTTCGGGAGAGGCCGCTGTCGGCGTCGTCTAGGCGGTCGCCGATGTCGAGGGGGGTGGCGTTGTGCCATACCGCGTCGAAGAGTTCGAGGAGGGAGCTTATTAGGGCTGGTGTGTGGACTACTGCTATGCCGCAGCCGGCTGGGGTTAGTGGTACCAGTGCTGTGCGGCGGTCGGCTATGAAGAGGCGTTGGGGGAGGGCGGGGCTGGTGCGGACTTGGGCGCCGCCGGTTTGGAGGTCGCGGGCGTAGGCGGCCATGGGGGGGTCTGTGCGGATGCCTTCTACGTAGAGGGATCGGATTCGGACGCCTCGGCGGAGGAGGTCGGCGTCGAGGGGCCAGAGTTCGGTCAGGACTGTTGATGGGACGCCGACTATGGGGATCAGGTATTCGGCTGAGGTGGTGGTGGTTCGGAGTAGGCGGGTGAAGCGGGAGAGGATTGCGTGGGGGCCGACGATGTGTTCTATGCGGTCGTCGGGGTTTTGTGGGGGGTGGTGGGCGTTGACGCGGTCGGTTACTACGCGGGTGATGTGTTCGCGTTGTTCGGCGAAGCGTTGTTGTTGTTCGGCCAGTTCCAGTTGTTGGCGGCGGATCAGTTCGGTGCGGGCTGCTTCGGGTTCTATGGGGAGCAGGACGCCGGGGAGTTGGTGGGAGGTGCGGATCAGGGCGCGGTCGGCCAGGTCGGTGAGGACTTCGCGGACGTGGGCTTCGCTGATGCCGACCATTTCGGCGAGGTCGGGGACGTCCACGCCCGGGGCGGCGGCCATGGCCATCCAGACCTCGGCCAGTGGCTCGTCGAGGCCCAGTCCCAGCAGTGTGGGCACATCCATTCGCGTTCCCGCAGGCACCGCGTACCCCCGCATCACCCGTCGCCGGCCGCCGCAACGACCGCGAAGCCGCCGGTTTCCTCGTTCGAGTCCCTCGTTCGAGATCATTCCAGGCGGATCCGTCGAGCGGAAGAGTATCCGTGCTCATATATGAGAACCCTGATCCGGTGCGGGCCGGGCGGGGTGTTGACGGGCGGGAACGGCGATCGGCGGCGGCTGGGTGCCGCCGCCGATGGTCAGCGGGTCCTGCGGTCTGGCGAGGTTACGACCAGGGGGACGGGGCCGGGGGGGCCACCACCGGGGGACGGTCGTCGCAGGTGATGGTGTTCGGCAGCTCCCAGGAGGCGAACCAGGGTCCTGTGGTGCCGCTGCCGGTGTTGCCGCCGAGGTCGGTCAGGGTGAACTCGGAGCCGGCCGGGGTGAAGTGGAACGAGCCGCAGTTGTTGACGCCGACGGCGCCGACGTTGCGGGCCTGGACGTTCTGGAACGTCGCGTTGCCGGCGGCGCGGGCCGAGACCACGGAGGTGCCGGTGCCGTCCACCTTGATGTCGGAGAAGTGGACGTTGGTGATGGAGTACAGGTCCTTCACCGAGAAGTCCGACACCATCATGATGGCGTTGTAGGTGTTGGCCAGGAAGTTGTCGCCGGTCACCTCGATGTCGGCGTCGATGCTGTGCTCGAGCGCGTAGATCCAGATCGCGCCCAGGCCGATCTTCCAGTTCAGCTCGAAGGTGCCGGCGCGGACGGTGGTGTTGTTCGCGACCTTGATGGTGCCGCTGAACGGCACGGCGCCGAAGCGGGTGCCGATCTGGAGCGCCGAGCCCTCGCGGATCGGGTCCGCCACCAGGTTGTTCGACACGGTCAGGTCGGTGCCGCCGTACAGGGCGATGCCGTTGGCCAGGACCGGGGTCTGGACCGTGTTGTGGTCGAAGACGTCGTTGGCGTCGGCGGTCTTCTCCGACCACATCGCCAGGCCGTCGTCACCGGTGTTGCGGATGAAGTTGTTCCGCACCGCGGAGTTGGTGACGCCGGTGTGGAAGTTGATCCCGTCGGCGATCTGGTCGGCGATCTGGTTGTTGGTGATGTTCAGGTTGGTCATCGGGCCGTCGAGCCAGATACCGACCTTGGTGTGGTGGATGTAGAGCCCGTCGATGGTGGAGTCGCTCAGCGCGCCGCCGATGCCGTTCACCTGGTCGGTGTCGATGCGCTCGCGCACATCGCCCTCGATGGCGAAGCCGGACAGGTGGACGTTGTGCGAGCCGCCGGCGGAGGCGTCCTTGCCGTAGAAGCCGACGCCGGTGTGGACCGAGCCGTCGGGGGCGGGCGTGGACAGGGTCACCTGGTGGCCCTTGATGACCGTGTACCAGCTGCCGGCGCCCTCGATCGTCACGTTGTCGACGATGATGTGCCGGTTCACCTGGTAGACGCCCGGCGGGATGTAGACCGGGACGTGCGCCTTGCGGGCGAACGCGATGGCCTTGTCGATGGCGTCGGCGCTGTCGCGGTAGCCGAACGGGTCGGCGCCGAACAGCAGGACGTTCGCCGCGCGCAGGTCCACCTTCGGGGCCGCGACCTGCTGGGAGTCCAGCAGGTCGATGGTGGTGGTGGCGGCCGTGGAGCCGGCCGGCGCGGTGAGGCGGACCACGTCGCCGGCGTGGTAGGTGCGGCCGAGCAGGAGGCGCTGTTCGTCGAAGGAGTGGTTGGGGCGGAACGGCGTGGCGAAGGTCGGCGCCGGGGTGGTGGCGTTCGGGACGCAGGCGCACTCGGTGGTCCACCAGTCCGGGTGCAGCGGGCCGGCCGCCGGGTCGTTGCTGAACGGGTACTCGTTGTAGAGCCACGCGTACTGTGACGTCAGCGTCATGTTCCTGTGATCCCGGCCGTTCACCGCGACGTCCAGCGGCGCGGTGATCCCGCCGCCGGTCGGCGCGTCCGGGATGCTGTAGCGGACGGTGATCGCGTTGGCGTCGGCCGGGAGGGTGAACTCCACGTACTGGCCGGGCTTCAACGACACCGCCGAACGGCCGGAGGCCTCGGCGGGCAGGGTGTAGGCGTCGGTGCCGGGGCCGATGACGGTGCCGTTCGTCACCGCGTTCTCCGCCTCCTGCTCGGAGAACCCGAGGTCGGCGCCGCGGCCGGAGACCAGGGACGGGTCCAGGGCGGCGCGCGTCACCCGGGCCGGCGCCGAGTGGGGGGCCGCGCCGGCCGCCGTGGCGGCGGTCAGAGTGCTGAAGCTGACGGCCGCGGCCACTGCCGCGGTCGTACCCTTCAGCGTTCCTTTCAGGGGTGTGGGCATGAGGGGACGGTAGGGCCCCGGACTCCTGGAGACAAGAGGTCTGCGCAACAATTTCGCAATCCAATCGCCATGCTTCTTGATCTGCTCGATTTCTTGCAGCTCTTGACAGGTTTCTTGCCTGCTTTGCGGGCTGTCGGTGTAAGCCCGCAACCCCCGCCGCTGGACCGCGCGGTCTCTAATGGAGTAGCGGGATGCCGGTGCCACGCGGGCGGCGGCCTAGCATGCGAGCATGATCGACCCCTTCGACCGTCTTGTCGTCATCCTCACCCAGCGCCTGGAGATTCCCGAGGACCTGGTCGGTCCCGAGGTGACCCTCCAGGACCTCGACCTCGACTCGCTGGCGCTGGAGGAGTTCGTGGTGCTGGCCGGCGAGGAGTTCGACGCCGACGGCGACGCGGTGGCGGACTTGTTCGGGCTTCCGCTGTCCGAGGCCGCCGAGCGCCTGGCCGCCCTCGCCGGCGTCTGATGGGCCCGCGTCCGGCGCGGCGGGGCCGGTGACCGCCGGGACCGCCGGGGCTGCCGGGGCCGCCCCCGGTGTCGTGGTGACCGGCATCGGGGCCACGACGCCGCTCGGCGGCGACGTGCCCTCCTCCTGGGCCCGGCTGCTCGCCGGGGAGTCCGGGGTGCGGGAGCTGCCCCATCCGTGGGCCGGCGAGGTCGACGTCCGGATCGCCGGCCTGCTCGCGACCGAGCCGGTCGAGGAGCTGGGCGCCAACCGCTGCCGCCGGATCGACCGGATCCAGCAGGCCGCCGTGGTCGCGGCGCGCGAGGCGTGGCGGTGGGCCGGGGCGCCGGCGGTGGAGCCGGAACGGCTGGCGGCCGTCGTCGGCACCGGCGTCGGCGGCGTGTCCACGCTGCTGGCCCAGGACGAGATCCGCAAGGTCAGGGGCCTGCGGATGATGTCCCCCTATGCGATGCCGATGTTGCTGCCCAACGGTCCGGCCTCGGCGGTGGCGCTGGAGGTGACCGCGCGCGCCGCGACGCTCGCGCCCGCCGGGGCCTGCGCGTCCGGGGCCGAGGCCATCGTGCTTGGCGCCATGCTGATCGCCGCCGGGCAGGCCGACGTGGCCGTGGTCGGCGGTGCCGAGGCGCCGCTGGCGCCGGTGACCGTCGCCGCCCTCGACCGGCTGGGCGGCCTGTCGCGCCGCGGCGGCGACCTGGCCGGCGCGGCGCGCCCGTTCGCGGCGGACCGCGCCGGTTTCGTGATGGCCGAGGGCGCGCCGAACCTGGTGCTGGAACGGGCCGACCACGCCCGGGCGCGCGGCGCCGAGGTGCTCGGCGTCGTGGCGGGCCACGGGGTCACCAGCGACGCGCACCACGTCACCACGCCCGATGTCAGGGGCCAGATCCGCGCGGCGCGGGCGGCCCTGCACGCGGCCGGATTGAGCGGGACGGACATCGCCCACGTGAGCGCCCACGCCACCGGGACGCCGGTCGGTGACCAGGTGGAGGCCGACGCGATCGCCGAGGCCGTCGGGCTGCACCCGGCGGTGACCTCGGTGAAGGGCGCCACCGGGCACCTCCTCGGCGGATCCGGTCCGCTGGCGGCGGCGTTCGCGCTGCTGACGATGCGCGACAGCGTCATCCCGGCGACCGTGAACCTGGAGTGTCAGGACCCGGCGATCAAGCTCGACGTCGTGGCCGGGGCGCCGCGGCCGGCGGTCGTGGACACCGCGCTGGTGCAGGCCTTCGGCTTCGGCGGCCACAACGTCGCGGTGGTGCTCACCAAGGGGTGAGCCGCCACCGCATCAGAAGATCGACGTCCGCCGGGCCAGCGCCTCGTCCAGCATCGCCTGCACCGTGCTGCGAACCTGCTCGGACAGCTCGCGGACGCGCTGCGGCCTCGGCGGCCCGTCGGCCGGGATCGGCGCGCCGAACGCGATGCTCCACTTGGTCGGCAACGGCAGCGCGCCGAGCGGGCCGAGCCACGGGAACGTCGGCGTCACCGGGAAGTACGGCAGCCCGACGTGCTCGGCCACCGGCGTCAGATCGGCCAGGATCGGGCACGACTCCTCGGCGCCGACGATCGCCATCGGCACGATCGGGGCGCCGGCGCTCAGCGCGGCGCGGGCGAAGCCGCCGTTGCCGAAGCGGCGCAGCTGGTAGCGGTGCTCGAAGGTCTTGCCGCTGCCGTGGAAGCCCTCGGGATAGAGGCCGACGATCTCGCCGGCCTCCAGCAGCCCGCGCAGGTTCGTCGGCGTGGCCTCGGCGCCGAGGTTGCGCCGCGTCCACTCGCCCAGCAGCGGGACCCGGAACATCAGATCGGCGGCCAGGCTGTGCAGACAGCGGTCGCCGTGCGGATGGTCCCGGTTGACGGCGATGATGGCCATCAGGCTGTCCCAGGGGAACATGCCCGCCGAATGGTTGCCGATCACCAGCGCCGGCCCCTCGGCCGGAAGGTTCTCGCGGCCGGTGCAGTCGACGCGGAAGTAGGAGTCGAACAGGAACCGCAGCAGGTCCATGATCGCCGGATCGGTGACGTCCGTGACGGACTCGCCCCGCAGGGCCCGGGCCGCGCTGTCCGCGAAGCCCACGAAGCCTGCGCCGATCAGTTCCCTGATGCCCGAAGCAGAAGCCTGATCAGGCTCACCCTGCTGCTGTCGGGGGATCCACCCGGGCCAGTCGCCGCCGTCCGAGGACGGCAGGAGCGAGGACAGGCCCAGGTCGCGTAATCGCTGCTCCAGGCTCACGGGACCGGCCTCGCAGTGCGCCGGACGTCGTGCGCCGCCACCGCGCAGCGGCGGGCGTGCGCCAGCAGGACACCGCGAGTGCGGATCCCGTCCGCGTGGTCCCAGCACTGGTCCGAGGCCAGGTCCAGGAGCGCGGCGCAGTGCGCGTCCAGCTCCGCGGCCGTCGCCTCCAGACCCCTCAGCCGCGGCCCGGCCCCGGGCCCCGTCAGCTCCACGCGCACCCGGCGCGGATCGAGCCGTACCGGCGGCCGCGCGGGATTCAGGTGCGGCGCGAGCAGCTGCGGCACGCCGTTGGCCAGCACCGCGACGAGCAGTTCGGTGGTCGCGGCCAGCGCCAGCTCCCGCGTGGTGCAGCGGCGGGGCGCGGCGCAGAGGTTGGAGAGCTGCCAGGGCTGGTCGAGTGCCGTCGCGGTGACAGGAGCCTGATGGGCGCCGCCCCGGGCCAGCACCGAACTGAGCACCAAGATCTCAGTGCCCGCCTCGATCTCCAGGTCGTTCCACTCGAACGGCCGCGCCACCCGCTGCGCGACCGCGAAGACCTCCGGCCACAGCACCGCCGCCTTGTGGACGGCGGCCTCCACATGCGCCCGGTCGGTGTGGCCGTCGGCGGCCAGCAGCGCCAGCGCGCGCGGGCCGACCGTCTCCGCGGTGACGATCATTGCCGTCAGCAGATGCGCCAGCCCGTCGACCGCGATCGGACTCTCCGGCGTCGCGCCGGTCAGGCCCGCGAAGCAGTCCGGCTTCACCGCGTCCAGGTGCAGCAGGATTCTGCGATCCAGTGCGGCCCGGCGCTGCTCGCGGCGCTCGTCGGCGCGCGCCGACTCCGCCTCGACCGCCAGCCGGTCCAGCAGCGTGTCGTCGGAGGCGTTCAGAACCAGGTGCCGGGCCAGCCGCCGGGCCGCGGCCGGCCACTGGAGCGTGATCTCGCCACGCACGCCGACCGCCACGTCCTCGGCGCCGATCATGATCAGGTCGGCGAACTCCCTGGGCACTTCGGGCAGCGGTGCGCACTCCGGCAGGCGGTGGCGCCGCCCGGCGGCGTCGACCTCGTCGGCGTCGCCGAGCGCCTCGGCGGCGATCGCGGCGTCCAGCAGGCCCCGCAGATCCGCGCCGGTGGCCGGCAGCAGGAAGGTGCCGAACAGCGTGCTCATCCGGGCCGGGCGGCCGGCGCGGGCCAGGCCCAGCAGGGCCACGAACTGCTCGGTCAGCGCCTGCTGCCCCAGCAGCCCCAGGCCCGGCACCCGGGTGGCGGCCCGCACCCCCGGGAGCCGGCCGGCCGCCAACAGGGCACTGAGTCCCGTGTCCTCGATCCTCACGCTTGCCACCTCACCGATCGCGCACCAGGTAGGGCTGGTCGAGCACCACCGTGCCCGCGTAGGCCCCGATCAAGCTGTTCACCGTCTCCCGGTGGTGGCCGGCGGTGGCCGAGCGCAGCGCGTCGGAGTAGGACTGCGGCGCATGGGAGAGCGGGTAGTCGTAGGTCTCGTCGTTCCAGGCCAGTTCGCGCCAGGTGGAGGGGATGTCGGCCGGGGACGTGGGCCCGCGGCCGTCCAGGGTCGGGATCACGTCGTGCTCGTTGACCAGGCTGACCACGGTGGTGAACGGGTCCGCCGGGCGCTTGTTGTCGATCGGGGAGCCGACGGTGACCACGTGCGTGAGCCGCCAGGTGCCGACGAAGTCCGGGTCGCAGGCCAGGTTCATCGCGGTCATGCCGCCCAGGCTGTGGCCGACGATCATCAGCTCGGCGCCCGCCGGGACCCGCGCGAACTCCAGCACCTTGCGGACCGACCGGGTGTAGGTGGTGTCGATGTCGCACATCGCGTCGAAGGCGCCGATCAGGTCCTGCGGCGTGGAGTTGCTCAGCTTGCCGAAGCCGGTGCCGGGCAGCAGCAGGAGGTACCGGTCCTGCCCGTCGGCCGCGGCCACCCGGCGCAGGTGCACCAGGCCGTGGTTGCCCAGGGCGCTGATGACGTCGACCAGGCCGCTGATGTCCGCCCCCGCGGCGGCCAGCACCTTGGCCAGGATCCGGTCCGGGGGCACCGGCGCGGCCCGGCCCGGCCCCGGGTTCAGCGCCTTGAGCGCGGCCGCCGGGATCCCCAGGAACGGGTCCGAGGTCGGGTAGCCGCCCAGCAGCGTGACCCAGGCGTAGCCGTCGTTGAACGGGTTCACGTCCATCAGCCCGGCCAGCGCGCACAGCTCGATGCTGATCGGGCTCAGCGAGGTCAGGGCCCGGGTGACGCCCATGTGCTGGAAGATCGCCTTCAGTGCCAGCAGCGCCTCCACCGGCCGGGCCGCGGCGAACGCCTCGACGATCCGCGTCACCTCCGGCGTGGCCAGGTTCGGGTGCTCCGGGATCGCGGCCTGGATCCGGGCCAGGAACGCGTCCACCGCCATCGCGGTCGCCGCCGGGCGGCGCAGCGTGGCCACCCCCATGTACCGGGCCGCCTCGCCGACCGCGCCGCCGCAGGCCGCGAAGCCCAGCCCGTCGCCGTTGGTCAGGGCCCGGCCGGCCGACCACGCCGTGCGCAGCGCGGCCAGCGGCCGGAGCGCCAGGTCGGCGGCGAAGCGGCGGCTGGTGGCGGCCGCGGTCAGCTCGTGGCCGGCGCGGCGGCAGGTGGTCGCCGCCTCGGCGAGCAGCACCGAGGCGGTGAGCAGCAGATCGGGGTCGGGGGCCGGCGGGGCGGCAGGGTCCACCGCCAGGACGGAGGCCGGAGCCATCAGTGAAGTCCTTCCTCCGTGCGACATGCGGGGACCGGGGTCCCGTGGTCCTGACTGCGAGGATATTCAGTGGGTTGTCGGGGAAAGGTCCGGTCCTGGCGGCGTCGGCGTGTCGCGGCGCGGGGGTGGCGGCCGCCGGGCGTCTTCGTTCGCGAAGATGCCTTCATGCATGAGATGACCGAGGAACAATGGCGCGCCTTCCTCTCTGAGGGCACCCGGACCGGCAAGCTCGCCGTCACCCGGAAGGACGGCGCGCCGCACGTGACGCCGATCTGGTTCCTGCTGGACGGCCCGGACTTCGTCTTCAACACCGGCACGGAGTCGATGAAGGGCCGGATCCTGCGGCGCGACCCGCGGGTCTGCCTGTGCGTCGACCTGCCCGAGCCGCCCTACTCGTTCGTGATGGTCGAGGGCCAGGCCGAGCTGTCGGAGGACCGGGACGAGATGCTCACCTGGGCCACCCGCCTCGGCACCCGCTACATGGGCCCCGAGCGCGGCGCGGAGTTCGGGCGGCGCAACGCGGTGCCGGGGGAGTTGCTTGTCCGGGTGCGGATGACCAAGGTGGTGGCGTTCGAGAACATCTCAGGCTGATCGGAGTCAGCATGTCCCAGCCCGGCGCGTCGCCCGCCGATCTGTTGTCCGGACTCGAAGGGGTGCTGCCCGGGTTGCGGGAGCTCTACCAGGACCTGCACCGGCATCCCGAGCTGTCGTTCCAGGAGGTGCGCACGGCCGGCGTCGCGGCCGCCCGGCTGCGGGCCGCCGGCTGGGAGGTCACCGAGGGCGTCGGCGGCACCGGCGTGGTCGGCGTCCTGCGGGGCGGTTCGGCGCGTGGTGGCGGCTCCGGCTCTGCCGGCCCCGCCGACGCTGCCAGCCCCGCCAGCCCTGCCGGCCCCGTGGTCCTGCTGCGCGCCGACATGGACGCGCTGCCGGTCCGCGAGGAGACCGGCCTGCCCTACGCCTCCACCGCCACCGGCGTCGAGGCCGACGGCACCGAGGTCCCGGTGATGCACGCCTGCGGGCACGACGTGCACGTGGCCTGCCTGCTCGGGGCGGCCGAACTGCTGGCCGCCGAGCGCGGCGCGTGGAGCGGCACCGTGCTGGCCGTGTTCCAGCCCGGCGAGGAGGTCGGCGGCGCGCCGAGGATGCTCGAAGACGGATTCGCCGACCGCTTCCCGCGCCCGGACGTGTGCCTGGGCCAGCACGTCGGCCCGGCCCCGGCGGGCCTGGTCGGCACCCGCCCCGGCCCGGTGATGAGCGCCTGCGACACGCTGCGGATCACGATCTTCGGCCGCGGCGGCCACGGCTCCATGCCGGAGGCGACCATCGACCCGGTGGTGATCGCCGCCGCGATCGTGATGCGGTTGCAGACCGTGGTCTCCCGGGAGATCGCGGCCAGCCGGTCGGCGGTGGTCACCGTGGGCTCGATCCATGCCGGCACCCGCGCCAACGTCATCCCGGACGAGGCCGAGCTGGCCGTCACCGTCCGCACCACCACGCCGGCGGTGCGGGAGAAGGTGCTTGCCGCGATCGAGCGGATCGTCAACGCCGAGGCCGCCGCCTCCGGCGCCGAGCGGATGCCCCGGATCGCCCCGGAGGACCGGCTGCCGCTGCTGGTCAACGACCAGGCCGCGACCGAGGTGGTGCTCGACGCGTTCCGGACCCGGCTGGGCGCCGACCGGGTGTTCGTCCTGCCGAGCACGCTCTCCGGCAGCGAGGACTTCGGAACCTTTGGCGAGGCGCTCGGCGTTCCGTCGGTGTTCTGGCATTTCGGCGGACTGGAACTGGAGAGCTTCACCGAGGCCGACATCCTGTCGCTGTTGGAGGACGGCGTGCCGGCCACGCTGCCGGGCAACCACTCGCCGAAGTTCGCGCCGGCGATCGACCCGACGCTGGAGGTCGGCGTGGGACTGCTGATCACGGCGGCCTGCGCGTGGCTGGCGGGGCCGGACGCGGGACACTAGGGGCGGAGCCGAGCCGGGCCGAGCTGGACTGAAACAAGGGGAAGGGAGCGCCCGATGGGCGTCGGTGGATGGGCCGGGAAGCTGCGCAAGAGCGCGGACCGGCTGCTGAGCCGGTTCGAGGACCCGCTGGAGCAGTTCGAGCTGGCCCGGCGCAGGCAGCTGGAGCTGCTCGGCGACCTGGAGCACCGGCTGCTGCTGGCGCAGCCGGGCACCAAGGAGGAGGCGAACCTGCTCCAGGCGAAGCAGAACCTGGAGGGCCGGATCGCCGAGTTCCAAAGCATCATCGTCCGATTGAAGGCCTCGAAGTCGGCCGGCGGCGCCGACTCCGCGGCCGACCGGCTGGAAGAGGAGATGCAGCGGCTCGCCGAGGACGCGCGCCGCTGGGGCTGACCACGGGACCCGACCCCTATACCCCTCGGGCTTGCCATGCCATCAAATGTCTGAGGTGTTACGGTGCGACGCATGCAGGCATCCGCGCAGATCGGCGTCACCGGACTGGCCGTCATGGGCCGCAACCTGGCGCGCAACTTCGCCCGGCACGGCTACACAGTCGCGCTCCACAACCGCACCGCGGCCCGCACCCGAGCCCTCGTGGAGGAGTTCGGGGACGAGGGCGCGTTCGTCCCGACCGAGACCGCCGAGGACTTCGTCGCCGCCCTGGAGCGGCCCCGGCGGCTGATGATCATGGTGAAGGCCGGCGCGGCCACCGACGCCGTGATCGACGAGTTCGCCCCGCTGCTCGAACCCGGCGACATGATCATCGACGGCGGCAACGCGCACTTCCTCGACACCCGCCGCCGCGAGGCCGCGCTGCGCGAGCGCGGCATCCACTTCGTCGGCTCGGGCGTGTCCGGCGGCGAGGAGGGCGCCCTGCACGGCCCCTCGATCATGCCCGGCGGCTCCGAGGAGTCCTACGCCGTCCTCGGCCCCATGTTCGAGGCCATCAGCGCCGAGGCCGAGGGCGAGCCCTGCTGCACCCACATCGGCACCGACGGCGCCGGCCACTTCGTGAAGATGGTCCACAACGGCATCGAGTACGCCGACATGCAGCTCATCGCCGAGGCCTACGACCTGCTGCGCAACGTCGCCGGCTACGCGCCGCCGCAGATCGCCGAGGTCTTCCGCGAGTGGAACAAGGGCCGCCTGGACTCCTACCTGATCGAGATCACCGCCGAGATCCTGGCCCACACCGACGCCCGGACCGGCAAGGCCTTCGTCGACATCGTCCGCGACGCCGCCGAGCAGAAGGGCACCGGCCGCTGGACCGTGCAGACCGCCCTGGACCTCGGCACCCCGACCACCGCCATCGCACAGGCCACCTTCGCCCGCGTAGCCTCCAGCCGCTCCACCCTGCGCGAGGCCTACCGCGCCCTCCCCGGCGGCACCGAGCACCCGCTACGCCCGCACGAGGCCGACCGTTTCGTCGCCACCGTCGAGCACGCCCTCTACGCCTCCAAGGTCATCGCCTACGACCAGGGCTGGACCATGATCCGCGACGCCGCCGAGGAATACGGCTGGAACATCGACCTCGCCGACATCGCCGCGATCTGGCGCGGCGGCTGCATCATCCGCGCCGCCTTCCTGGACCGCATCCGCGCCGCCTACCGCGCCGACCCCCACCTCCCCAGCCTCCTGGCCGAACCCGCCTTCGCCGCCGAGATCACCCAAGCCCAGGTCCCCTGGCGCGAAGTCATCGCCGCCGCCAACCGCCGCGCCATCCCAGTCCCCGCCTTCTCCGCCGCCCTGGCCTACTACGACACCCTCCGCGCCGACCGCCTACCCGCCGCCCTGATCCAAGGCCAACGCGACTACTTCGGCGCACACACCTACCTGCGCACCGACCACGAGGGAACCTTCCACACCCTGTGGGCCGAACCAACCCGCCCCGAAGTCGAGGCCTGATCCACCAGCGGCCGCCGACCCCAAAGCCGGCGGCCGCTCCCAAAACCTTCGCCCGACCCACACCCCGGGTGTCTGACAGTCCGCGTATCCACGACTCTGGAACACACCGACCTGCTACGCCTTATCGACGAGCGGTCGGAGGCCTTCCCGCAGTCGAAGCCGCACCCGACCTCGCCACCCAGGTGCCGACCCGCCCCGAGTGGACTCTCAGCAACCTGCACAGCTTCCTCACCCGCGCCCCAGCACCCTGACCCACAAAAAGGAGGGGACCGGCGCCGGTGGGGGGAAGTCCAGCGGCCGGTCCCGGCTTCGATCACGCATCCACCTGTGGGGGACGGCGGACGGCGGAGAGGCCTCCTCAACCCTAGCCAGCACCGATTGCACTTCGATTGCGCAGCTGTTGCACGAGAAGGGGGAGCGACTTCGGGGAGGATGCGCCGGTGGCGAGCGATGCGGGTGATGGGTGCGATGGTGTGGAGACCAGCTGGCCAGCATCGCAACCGATCGCCCCACCAAACCAAGGTCATAGCCGGCGGCGGCCATCAAGACTGATCGGCATCGCGACCGGTCGCCCAACCGCCATCACAATCCGGCGGCGGCCAGCAGGACCGGACACCATCACAACCGATCGCCACGCCACCATTACAACCGGCAGCGGCCAGCAAAACCGGTGGTCATCGCGACCGGGTGCCCCGCTTTTTGCCAAAGTTAGGTCTTCGGTTCCGGTCTTTCCGTCGCTTCGGCGGGCGTAGCCAATCGCGCCGCCCAGGCGGTGTCAAGGCTCGCATCAGCCGGGGCACAAGCCTGAAGGGTCGCCTTGATACCGCCTGGGCGGTGTGATTCCTTTAGGCGACGATGCGACGGAAAGGCCGGGACCGAAACCGGAACCACAGCGCAAAGCCGCGCCAGCCCGCCTGGCCCACTCTTTCCAGAGCGAGGCCCTCCCCGGAGGGGCCGCCGGAGGCGCAGTTGACTTTGACTGGCCTTTGATCTGGCCTTTGACCTTGGGTTTCCCCACCCCCGCAACAGCTCTCGGAGATCGACAGCACCTCCCACCCAACGACCGCCACCGACCAGTCAGCACCATGGCCGAAGGTCGTAAAAAAGCCTTTAAAACCACCCCAAAAACCGCACCCTATCCCAAAGCCCCCGCCAACCTCTGACTCACCGTCAAAGCCCGAGCCAACCCCTGCTCCGGCGTAGTACCCGCATTCTGATGCAGCACCACCCCCAACACCAACCGCTCCTGCCCCCCAACGTTCCGCTGCGCCGCCCACATCAGCGCACCACCCGCCGGCGTACTGGACCCGGTCTTCCCTCCAACAATCCCATCCATCCCCAACAGCGAATTCGTGTTCGGCAACACAAGCGAATCATCCGGCACCTGTGTATCCCGCTGCGCCGTCAGCTCCAACAGCGTGTCGGCTTCAGCTTCGGCTTCACCTTCAACAACACTCCCACTCCCACCACTCACACTCCCACCCCCACCAAAAGCCACCTCCGCCAACTTCAACTGATCCGCAGCCGTACTCCGCGTCGCCGCATCAAACCCAGCCGGATCCGTATAAACAGTCTGCTTCATCCCCAACCCCGCCGCCACAGCATTCATCTTCCCCACAAACGCCTGCTCATCCCCGGCATCCCACCGCGCCAACAACCGCGCGACATTGTTCGCCGACGGAACCAGCATCAACTCCAGCATCCTCCGCTCACTGATGCGCTGCCCAGCTCGCACCGGCGCCGAACTCTCATCCTTCGAATACGCCTCGAACCCAGCCTGCTCATCAACCGTGATCTCCGGCCCCTCATCCGACCCCACCAGCGGATGATCACGCAGCACCACATACGCAGTCATAACCTTCGCGACACTGGCTATCGGCACCTGCGTCTGCTTCCCGCACATCCCCAGCCCGCCGATCCCCTCCGCCCACAGCGCCGACTCGCCATCCGTGGGCCACGGCAGTGCCGCCGCGAAGTTGCGATACTCCAGCGCGACATGCGAGACATCAGGCTTCTGCGGCGCCCCCGACCCGTTGACGGCCAACACCGCGACCGTGGCGCCACTACCCAGGACCAACACGCTCCCACTCACCGCAGCGAACCGCCGCAGCCTTCGCCTTCGCTTTGGCGGCTCGTTGACCTCCGCGACCGTGCTTGCAGGTTCCGCAACCGCACCGCCAGCCTTCGCGGCCGCTTTGGCGGCCGCTTTGCCAGCCACCTTGTCGACCGCCTTGCCGGCGCCCTTTCTGTCCGCCCGGCCAGCCGCCTTGCCAGCCACCTTGTTGGCCGCCTTACCAGCCGCTTTACCGGTGCCCTTTCCAACCGCGCCGACAGCCACCTTGCCAGCCACCTTGCTGGCCGCCTCACCAGCCGCCTTACCGGCGCCCTTTCCACCCGCCCGACCAGCCGTCTTACCGGCACCCTTGCCAGCCGCTTTGCCAGCCGCACCACCAGCAGCTTTACCAGCCGCCTTGCCGGCCGCCCCACCAGCAGCTTTACCGGCCACCTTGCCAGCCGCCCCACCAACCGCTTTGCCAGCCACCGCCCCACCCCCACCTAAATCAGGGCCCTCCGGCACCAACGGCTCCCCCGCTCCACGCTTGGTCACGCCCCGACGCTAGCGGAATCCCTCGAACAAAAGGTTTCAGTGCTTCCGCAGTCCTGTCACCGTCGAGTCCCAAAACCCATCCCCACGCATCGCCGACCCCCTCACGTCCCCACCCCATACTCAACAACCACCGAAACCACCGCCAAAACCCCAAACCCCACCCCCCACCACCGATGCCCACAAACCCCCAACACCACCGCCGCCACAAAGAACACCCCCAACTTCACCCCAGCCTCCACCACCTTCGGCAACTCCACCGCATGCCCCCCAGCAGCCAAAAACACCGCCCACACCGTTATCCCCGCCGCCACCGACCCCCCAGCCAGCAGCGTCTTCGACACCGCTCCCCGCCCCGTCCGAATCCCCCACCAGCAAAGCGCTGCGAGCATCCCCATCTCCAACGCGAACGCCAGCCCCGCGTTGACGGTCGTCACGACACTCTTCATTGACGAAAATCCTCCCCCAGGATCCCAGGATCATGATGACGTGATCACATTGTGGCGCCTCGGCCCACTACTCCAAAAACCCCGCCAGCATCCCAGCCGCAGCCCGCAACTCAGCCCCCCGATCGTCCCGCCCCGACTTCTCGAACACCCCCGCCGCCCGTCGCAACTCATCGATCTCACCCCGCACCACCCCAACAACATCCGCCTCGCTCAGCTCCCGCCGCGCAACCTCCGCCGCCCCCGCCCCGACCGGGCTGGCCTCGATCGCCCCCGCTCCTGCCCCCGCCAGCTCCCCGACCTCCACAGCCTCGGCGTTATCAATAGCCGCAAGCGTCGTACGCAACGTCGACGCACCCACCCGATCACGGTCCTTCAACGCCACCCGCAACGCAGCACGAAGCCGCTCTCGAAGAAGCCCAGCCTCAGCAAGGGGTTCAGATGCAAGGGGTTCAGACTGCATGCGAAGACCGTAGAGCCACCCCGCCCCTTGATCAAACAGGTATCGAGAACCACTCACCCAATTCGGTGACAGTCCGTCCCGCCTCGACGTGGTGTAGCCCCCTGATACCGAGCCGCTCCGCGCCCCTCAGATTGTGCTCCAGATCATCGATCATGACGCACTCAACCGGCGCCACCCCCAACCGAGCGCACGCCAGCTCGTAGATCCCACGCGACGGCTTCCGCATCCCCACCTCGCCCGAGATCACCGCCACATCAGCGAGCTCCGCCAAGTCATAGCCGCGATAACAGTCATCACCCAGCGAGTTCGAGACGATCGCCACCGGCACCCCCGCTGCGCGCAACCGCTTGATCGCCGCGATCATCACCTCATCCGGCCGCAGCAACGCCTGGAACGAGTCCACGAACCCCGGCGCCTCCAGCACCACACCCCGAGGCGCCAACAGCTCCGCGATCCCCCTCTCGAACGCCGCCTGGTCGATGCGGCCGCACTCATGCTCGACCAGCAACGCCCCGGCCGCCGCATCGGTCCGGAACAACTTGGCGAACATCTGCGGATCGCCGGACACCGACGCCGAGTAGACCTCGAACGCCTCGAAGACATTCGATGTCAGCACACCCCCAAAATCTGTGAGGACCGCTTTCATCACCTTGCTTTCAGCGCCGCTCACCGCACTCCTGCTTTCAGCGCCGCTCACCGCACTCCTGCTCTCAGCACCGCTCACCGCACTTTTGCTCTCGGCGCTACTCACCCCGCCCCCAAAGGCGCAAACCGCGGCACCCGCCGCTCCAAATAGCTCTCCACACCCTCCACCGCATCCCCATGCCGAAACGACTCATCCATCAACTTGTTCGCCACCGCGATCGCCGTCGGCAAATCCGAATCCATCGCCTGGAACACCTGCTGCTTCACGACAGCCATGGACCTCGGCGAGCAATTCTCAGCCAGGTCAGCCGCGTACTCCAGCGCCGCCGGCACCAACTCCTCGCCCGGCAGCACCCGATCCGCCAACCCCACCGCCAGCGCCTCCGCCCCCAGCACCACCCGCCCCGACAGCAGCAGATCCAGGGCCCGACTCTGCCCCACCAGCCTCGGCAGCAGCCAAGCGATCCCGTACTCCCCCACCAGCCCCCGCCGCACGAACGCCGTCGTGAACTTCGCCACCGGGGTGGTGAACCGCAGGTCGCAATACAGCGCCTGCACCAACCCCAATCCGGCGACCGGGCCGTTGATCGCCGCGATCAGGGGCTTGCGGAACGCCAGTGGACGCTCGCGCGGACGCCTTCGCATCCGCGCGATCATCTCCGGGTCGGGGTTCCCCACCTGCGCCAGGTCCTCCATATCGGCGCCGGCGCAGAAGCCTCGGCCCGCGCCGGTCACGACCACGGCTCGCACCTCCTCATCGGCCTCGGCCTCGTCGAGCAGCGCGAAGTACCGCTCCTCCAGGTCGAGGTTCCAGGCGTTCAGCCGGTCCGGGCGGTTGAGCGTGAGCAGCAGCACGGCGCCGTGCCGCTCGGCCAGGACCAGATCAGGGTTTTGTGTCACAGCGACCTCCTCATCGACTTGGAACGAGCAGCGCGGTCGCGCCGCGTGGCCTCACAAAGCAACAGCCTCAACCAAGGCAACAGCCTCAACCAGGCAACAGCCTCAACCAAGGCAACAGCCTCAACCAAAGGAACAGCCTCAACCAGAGCAACAGCCTCAAGCAAAGCAACAGCCTCATACAAAGCCACCTTCAAGCAAAGCAATGGCCTCGCACAAATCAATTGCCTCGAACAAAGGCCAGCAGCCTCAACTGAAGGCCACCAGCCTCCACCAAATCAGCAGCCTCAATAAAAATCATCCCCACCCAAACCCTCAATCCTTCGGCCCACCAGCCGCATAAATCACCTGCCCCGACACGAACCCCGCATCCTCCCGCACCAAAAACGCAGCCACCGCCGCGATGTCCTCCGGCTGCCCGGCCCGCCCCACCGGGATCTGACTGATCGCCGCCGCCCGGAACGCCTCGAAGTCGACCCCCACCCGCTCGGCCGTCGCCCGCGTCATCGCGGTCTCGATGAACCCCGGCGCGATCGCGTTCGCCGTGACGCCGAACTTGCCCAGCTCGATCGCCAGCGTCTTCGTGAACCCCTGCATCCCGGCCTTCGCCGCCGCGTAGTTCGCCTGCCCTCGGTTGCCCAGCGCCGACGTGCTCGACAGGTTCACGATCCGCCCGAACCGGGCCTCGACCATGTGCGACTGCACTGCCCGCGACATCAGGAACGCCCCTCGCAGGTGGACGTTCATCACCGCGTCCCAGTCGTCGACGCTCATCTTGAACAGCAGGTTGTCGCGAAGGATCCCGGCGTTGTTGACCAGCACCGTCGGCGCCCCCAGCTCGGCAACGATCCGCTCCACGGCCGCCGCCACCGCCGCCTCGTCGGAGACGTCGCAGCCGACGGCCAGCGCGCTGCCGCCCTTCGCGGTGATGGCGTCGACGGTGTCCGCGCACGCCGCCTCGTCCAGGTCGACGACGGCCACCGCGTGCCCGTCGCTCGCCAGCCGCTGCGCGACGGCCGCGCCGATGCCCCGGGCGCCGCCGGTCACGATGGCGACGCGCGCAGGGGAAGTGTTCTCAGTCATCACGAAGTCCTCTGTGTCCTCTATGCCTTCGGTGTCGTCTGTGTCGTCGGTGCCGCAGACGTGCTCGGTACCGCAGTCGTGCTCGATACGGCAGGCGTGCTCGATACGGCAGGCGTGCTCGGCCTGCCCAACGTCTCCAACGCCTTCGCGATCATCGCGTCGACCTGATCAACAGTTGGCGCATACGCCGCCGCACGGTTCCGCGGTTCGTCCTGAATCCGGCGTAGCACGCCTTCCGCGATGATGGCGATTTTCCATAGGCCGAGCGCGTGCCAAAAGCCCAGCGCCGAGCCGTCCCGCCCGCTGGCCTCCAAATACGCGGCGGCCATCTCCTCCCGGTCCGGGAAACCCGGCAGCGTCGAGAAGCTCAGCAGCCCGGCCCCCGGCTCGCCCGCCTCGGGCCAGTACGCCAGCAGCGTCCCGAGATCCGCCAGCGGATCGCCGAGCGTGCACAGCTCCCAGTCCAGCACCGTGGCCACCGACCCGTCCTCCGGCCGCACGATCACGTTGCGCAGGTGGAAGTCGCCGTGCACCAGCGTGAGCTCCCGCTGTTCCGGCACCGCCGCGGCCAGCCGGGCCGTCAGCGTCTCCAGATCGGCCGACTCCCGCGTCTTCGAGTGCTGCCATTGCGTGCTCCAGCGCTTGAGCTGACGCTCCGCATAAGGCTTGTGGCTGGCCAGATCGATCAGCCCGGTCGCCTCCAGATCCACCGTGTGGACCAGCGACAGCGCCCGCGCGACCGCGAGCCCGACCGCGTGCCGCGTCGGCTCGGCCACGCCCTCGACGACCTCCAGCCGATCGAGCACCAGCCCGTCGACGAACTCCATCAGGACCATCGGCACCTCGTCGACCGTCCACACGCCGATCACCTGCGGCACCGGGACTTCGGAGTCCCGCAGCGCGGTCATGATCCGCGCCTCCCGCGCCACGTCGTGGGCCGACGCCAGCAGGTGCCCCAGCGGGGGACGGCGCAGGACCCAGCGCCGGTCCGGACGGCCGGTGCCGTCCGCGACCGCGTAGGTCAGGTTCGACTGCCCGACGCCGACCCGGGTCAGGGTCAGCGGGCCTTCGTGCTCGATCCCTGATTCGGTCAGCCACCCGGCGACGATCCCGGCCAGCCGCTTCAGTTCAGAGCCCGACCCCCCGCCCGAACCCGAACCCGAACTAGAGCCAGAGGTGGCGTCGGCGTCAGACACCGGCCTGCCCCAGCAGCGCGCCACCGTCGATGGTCAGCGTCTCCCCGGTGATCCACGCCGCCGCGTCCGAGGCCAGGAACGCCACCGCCGACGACACATCCACCGGCTCGCCGATCCGCCCCAGCGGGTAGGCGCCGGCGACCGCGTCCTCGTTGTCCGCGAACAGGCTCTCGGCCAGCTTGGTCCGCACCACCGCCGGCGCCACCGCGTTGACCCGCACCTTCGGTGCCAGCTCCAGCGCCAGCTGCTTGGTGACGTGGATCAGCGCCGCCTTGCTCGCGTTGTAGACGCCGAGGTTGGGCGCGACGTGGATGCCGCCGATGGAGGCGGTGTTGACCACGGCGCCGCCGTGCTCGCCCATCCAGGCCTTCACCGCCAGCGAGGTCCACAGGATCGGGCCCCACAGGTTGGTGTCCAGGGTCTTGGCGAACCGGCTTTTCTCGATGTCGATCAGCGGTCCGTAGGCCGGGTTGGTGCCGGCGTTGTTGATCAGGATGTCCAGGCTGCCGAAGCGCTCGATCGTGAAGGCGACGCACGCCCGCGCCGCGTCCTCGTCGGTCGCGTGGGCCTGGCGGCCGATCGCCGTGCCGGGGCCTTCGACCTGCTTGGCGGCCTCGTCGGCGTGCTCCTGCGTGCGCGAGGTCAGCACGACGTTCGCGCCGCCGGCGGCCAGCGTCTGCGCGATGGCCAGGCCGATGCCGCGGGAGGCGCCGGTGACGATGGCCGTGCGGCCGGACAGCGAGGGGATGAGCGGTGCGGTCATGAGGGGCGATGGCTCCTGGTTCGTTCGAGGGGACGTCATTTCACCGGTACTTCGCAAGTCGCCGGCATTTCGCAAGCCACGGGTACTTCGCAAGTCACCGGCACTTAGCAAGCCAAGATCGACCTCGCAAGTCACCGGTACTTCGCGAGCTCGATCTTCGCGATCGACCGCTTGTGGACCTCGTCCGGCCCGTCGGCCAGCCGCAGCGTGCGCAGGTGCGCCCACGCCGACGCCAGCGGGAAGTCGTCTGTGACCCCGGCGCCGCCGTGCACCTGGATGGCCCGGTCGATGATGCGCAGCGCCATCTCCGGCGCCGCGACCTTGATGGCGGCGATCTCGGTCCGCGCGGCCTTGTTGCCGACGGTGTCCATCATCCACGCGGCCTTCAGCGTCAGCAGGCGCGTCTGCTCGATGTCGATCCGCGCCTCCGCGATCCAGTCCTGGATGTTGGCCCGGTCCGCGAGCGGCCGTCCGAAGGTCACCCGGTCCACGGCCCGGCGGCACATCAGCTCCAGCGCGCGCTCGGCCATGCCGATCGTGCGCATGCAGTGGTGGATCCGGCCCGGTCCGAGGCGGGCCTGGCTGATGGCGAAGCCCTCGCCCTCGCCCTTCAGCAGGTCTTCGAAGGGCACGAAGACGTCCTCGAACGTGATCTCGGCGTGGCCCTCGCGGTCCTGATACCCGAAGACCGGGAGCGAGCGCACGATCGTCACCCCGGGCGCGTCCAGCGGCACGACCAGCATCGACTGCTGACGGTGCGGTGCGGCGTCCGGATCGGTCTTGCCCATGACGATCAGCACCCGGCAGTTCTGGTGCATCGCGTTGGACGTGAACCACTTGCGCCCGTTCAGCACGTAGCCGCCGCGCGCCTCGTCGCGCACCATGAGCATCTCGATGTTCGTCGCGTCGGAGCTGGCGACGGCCGGCTCGGTCATCGCGAAGCCGGAGCGGATCTCGCCGTCCAGGAGCGGCTTGAGCCACTTCTTCTTGTGCGCGTCGGTGCCGAAGAGGGTCAGCACCTCCATGTTGCCGGTGTCGGGGGCGGCGCAGTTGGTGGCCTCGGAGGCGATATGGCTGCGGCCCATGATCTCGGCCAGCGGCGCGTATTCGAGGTTGGTCAGGCCGGGGCCCCATTCGGGGTGCGGGTGGAAGAGGTTCCACAGGCCGCGCTTGCGCGCCTCGGTCTTCAGCTCCTCGATGACGGGCGGCTGGTGGTGCGGGTCCCCGGAGGCGCGCATCTGCTCCTCGTAGACCGATTCGGCGGGGTAGACGTGCTCGTCCATGAAGGCGAGCAGGTCGTCCTGGTAGCGCTGGGCGCGGTCGGAGACGCTGAACATGCTTCCGGTATAGTTGAGGTTGGCGTCAAGTTCAAGCAGGAGGACGGCGTTTCGCCATGGCAAAGACTGAGGTTCGCGTCACACCGCGCAGCGCACGCGGGATCCGTACGCGGAGCGCGCTGGTCGCGGCCGCCCGCGTGGTCTTCGAGCGCGACGGTTATCTGGACGCCCGGTTGAGCGACATCTCCGCCGAGGCCGGCGTGGCCTCCGGCTCGCTCTACACCTACTTCGAGGGCAAAGAGGAGATCTTCCAGGCGGTCGCCGAGCAGGTCACCGAGGAGATGGTGCACCCGCACCTGCGGGCCCGGACCGGCGTGACCGACCCCCGCGAGCTGATCGACCTGGCGAACCGCGAGTACCTGCGCTCCTACAAGAAGAACGCCAAGCTGATGGGCTTGTTCGAGCAGGTCTCGCAGATCGACGAGAACTTCCGGAAGGTCCGCATCGAGCGGGCCGACGCCTTCGTGCAGCGCAACGCGAAGATGATCCGCGGCTTGCAGGAACAGGGCCTGGCCGATGCGGAACTGGACCCGGTGCTGACCGCGCACGCGCTGTCGGGGATGGTGTCCAGGATGGCGTATGTGGCGTTCGTGCAGAAGACGCCGATGCCGTTCGAGCAACTGGTCCTGACGCTGAACCGGATCTGGATCAACGCGCTGGGGCTATAGCGCGTCGACCCAGATCCCCGATCCTTAAGCCCAGATCCCGAATCCCAGATCTGTGAGCCCGGGCCAGCTCAGTTGGGCGGCAGCCCCACCAGTTCCCCCAGCCGCCCCCGATGCCGCGCAGCCGTCCCGAAAGCCAGCGACGTGCTCTTGGCCCGCTTCAAATACAAGTGCGCCGGGTGCTCCCACGTGAACCCGATCCCGCCGTGCATCTGTACGCACTCCTCGGCCGCCAGCACCGCGACCGTCGAGCAGTGCGCCTGCGCCACTGCAACGGCGATCAGCCGCTCATCCCCGGTCGCCGAGGCCGCGTGCCGCGAGACCGCCCGCGCCTGGGCGATCTGCACCCACAGCTGCGCCAGCCGGTGCTTCAACCCCTGATACGAACCGACCGCACGCCCGAACTGGTGCCGCGTCTTCACATACTCGACCGTGAGCTCCAGGCAGCGCTCCGCCAACCCGAGCTGTTCCGCGGCCAGCACCGCCGCCGCCGATGTAAGAGCGTCATCGAGGGCTGAGTAACCGATCGCGAGCAGCACGCCCGGGGCGTCCGCCAAGTCGATGTCGCACAGCACCCGCGTCATGTCCAGCGACGTCACCGCCGTCCGGCTGACGTCCGCCGCCGACACCGCATACAGCGACCCGTCCGCCGGCACGATGAGCACGTCCGCGCACAACGCGTCCGCCACCCCGGTCACCCGACCGGTGAGCCGGGCATCGTCGGAGCCCTCCTTCGGCGGCCACGGCGTCACCGACACCGTGTTCCGCCGTCCGTTGCCCGGCAGCGTCGAGAACGGCACCGCCAGCACCGCCGTCTGCTCGCCGGACGCGATACGCCGCAAGAGCTCGTCGCACCCCGGCAACGCCAGCAGCACGGCGGTCGCCGCCAGGCTGCCGAGGAACGGCACCGGCGCCACCGTCTTGCCGATCTCCTCCGCGACCACCGCCGCCTCGCGCAGCGAAGCCCCGGCGCCGCCGAGCTCCTCCGGAACCAGCAATCCGGCCGCGCCGATGCCGGTGCCCAGGGCCTTCCAGAGATCGGCGTCGTAGGGCTCTGACGATTCGGTGCGTTCCAGGACCGCCGACCACGGGGCCCGGGCGGCCAGCAGGTCGGCGACCGCCGCGCGCAGCTCGTCTTCGGGCTCTGAGTAGAGCAGCTCGGCGCTCACCGGGGCAGGTCCTTCCAGGCGAGGTCCTTGTCGACGCGGATCTCGCCGGGGAGGCCGAGGACGCGTTCGGCGATGATGTTCAGCAGGATCTCCGAGGTGCCGCCCTCGATCGAGTTGCCCTTGGCCCGCAGGTAGCGGTAGCCGGGGGAGCGGCCGATGAAGTCGACGGTGTCCGGGCGGCGCATCGTCCAGTCGTCGTACCGGAGCGCCTCCTCGCCGAGCAGTTCGAGTTCGAGTCCTGAGAGCTGCTGGTTCAGGGTGGCGAAGGCGTACTTGGCGGCCGAGCCCTCCGGTCCCGGCTGCCCGGCGGCGAGCTGGGCGGACAGCCGCGCGGCCGTCAGGCGGGCGGCCTCGGCGGCCACCCACAGCGTCATGAGCCGGTCGTGCAGCCCCGGCTCGCGGACCTCCGGCCGGCGGCGCCAGGTGTCGGCGAGCACGCCGATCATGCCGGACTCGCGCTGGGCGGCGCCGCCGCCGATGGCCACCCGCTCGTTCATCAGCGTGGTCTGCGCGACCCGCCAGCCGTCGCCGACCGCGCCGAGGCGCTGGGCGTCGGGGACCCGGACGCCGGTCAGGAAGACCTCGTTGAACTCGGCCTCGCCGGTCAGCTGCCGCAGCGGCCGGACCTCGACGCCGGGGGCGGTCATGTCCAGCACGAAGTAGGTCAGCCCCTGGTGCTTGGGGACGTCCGGATCGGTGCGGGCGACCAGGATCGCCCACCGGGCCTCGTGCGCCATCGAGGTCCAGACCTTCTGGCCATTGACGATCCAGTCCTCGCCGTCCCGGACCGCACGGGTGGCCAGGGCGGCCAGGTCCGAGCCGGCGCCGGGCTCGGAGAACAGCTGGCACCACACCTCCTCGCCGCACCAGAGCGGCCGCAGCCAGCGCTGCTGCTGCTCCTGGCTCCCGAAGGCGAGGATGGTCGGCGCGGCCATGCCCAGGCCGATGCCGATCCGGCGCGGATCGTTGTCCGGGGCGCCGGCCTCGCCGAACGCCCGGTCCACGACCGGTTGCAGGTCGCGGGGCAGGGACTGGCCGCCGAGGCCCGGGGGATAGTGCAGCCAGGCCAGGCCCGCGTCGAAGCGGGCCCGCAGGAACGCGGCGGCGTCGGTGGTGCTGGGATCGTGGGCGGCGAGGAATTCGTCGATACGGTTCTCGAGGTCGTGCTGGGTGGTCAATGGCGGCACCCTTGCTGTCAACCGGCCGGTGATTGTCCGCTCAGTATTGTCCGGGCACCGGTGGTGTCAACAGGGGCGCGGCGGTAAGGCGACGCCTGGGCAAGCCGGTTCAGTCGTCGCGGCCCGGGAACTGGACGGTGCCGATCAGACTCGCCGACCACAGCATGTGCGGGGTGATCTCGCTGATCAGCGACGCGTAGTTCAGGTTGGAGCCGTCGACGTGGTCGGTGTCCAGTGCCCACACTCGGAAGACGTAGTGGTGCGGCTGGCCGGTGGCCGGCGGGCAGGGCCCGGCGTAGCCGGTGGTGACGCCGTCGTAGTCGGTGACGCCCTCGCTGTAAGGGTTCTGACCGTGGCCTGCCAGGCTGCTGACACCGCCGGGGATGTTGTAGACGATCCAGTGCGTGAAGCCCGGGCTCATCGGGGTGTCGACGTCGGTGACGGTGACGGCGAAGCCCTTGGTGCCGGCCGGCGGATTGACCCACTTCAGCGCCGGAGCCTGGTTCTTGCCCGGACACGCGGGGTCCTGACCCCACACCGTCCAGGACGGCAGCTTGCCGCCGTCCTTGAAGTCCGGACTGCTGAGCAGCATCGGCGTGGGCTTGGGGTGCGCGGCGGTGGTGGCCAGCGCGGTGGCGGTGCCGACGGCGGACAGGACGACGGCGGCCGACAGCGCGAGGGCCGCGCGGCGCTTGGGGCGTTCGGGGCGCCGGAACTTCCACAACATGGGATGTCTCTCCTCGATCAGCACTCGTCGTCGGCCCACCACGCCTTCGCGGCGGCGAGCAGCTGTCGGCGGACCAGCGCGGCGTGCGGATTGGCCGAGCCGCCGGGCCGGTGGACGAGGAACGCTGTGTTCAGCGGAGCCTCGTCCGGCTGGTGCAGCACCATCAGGGTACTGCTGTCCAACTCGGCCCGGCAAAGATACTTCGGCAGCACGGTCCACCCGGCGCCGGCCGCCACCGCCGCCCGGACCGCGCGCAGATCCGGGACCGTGGTCAGCCGGTCCGGGACCGGGACCCGGGCGTTGAAGACGTAGCGCCAGTAGCGGCGGATGATCGGCAGGTCGATGTCGTAGGCGACGGCCGGGACCTCGGCCAGGGCGGCCGGCAGCGGCGCGCCCCGCAGCCGGTCGGCCCACACCGGCGCCGCCACCAGGACGAACTCCTCGTCGGTGAACGGCTCGGCGACCAGGGCCCGGTCGGTCGGCCGCCGGGTCGCCACCACCAGGTCGTGGCGTCCGGCCCGCAGCTCCGCCAGCAGCTGCTCGGTCAGGCCGGTGGCCACGCGCAGCTGCACGCCGTCGGCGATCAGCGGCGCCAGCATCCGCATGCCGACCGCGCCGAGGAACTCCGCGGGCCCGGCCAGGTGCACCGGCTCGGCGCTCGGCGTCCGGCCGGCGTCGGCGACGTCGGAGAGCCGGTCCAGCGGCGCGGCGATCTGCGCGGCCAGGCCGTCGGCGTAGGGGAGCGGCGCCACGCCGCGGGCCCGCCGTTCGAACAGCTCGCGGCCCAGCCCCGTCTCCAGCGCCCGGATCTGCGCGGTGACGGTCGACTGCGACACGCCGAGCAGGTGCGCGGCCGCGGTGAAGGAGCCCGCGCGGTGCACCGCCAGGAAGGTGCGGAGCTGGTTCAGGTCCAGGGGTTCGGCCATCGGGCCAGGGTAGCCGAGGCATCGGCATCCCGATGGCTGCCATCGGAGCTCCCATTGGCGCCGATAGCTTCATGAGGTTTAGCTTCGAGGGCATGGCGAAGATTCTGATGGTTCTGACCGGTACGGACGTCTGGACGCTGAAGGACGGCACCAAGCACCCGACGGGCTTCTGGGCGGAGGAGGCCGTGGTGCCCTACCGGGCGCTCAAGGCGGCCGGCCACGAGGTGGCGGTCGCGACGCCCGGCGGCGTGGTGCCGACGGCGGACGCCGGCAGCCTCGCCGGCGAGGTCCCCGCGGAGCTTGTGGGCGACGGCACCGACCACGCCCCCGCGACCTGGCGCGAAGCCGTGGACGCGATCGCCGAGCTCCGCACCCCCCTGACCCTTTCGGAGGTGTCGATCGACGACTACGACGCCGTCCTCTACCCCGGCGGCCACGGTCCGATGGAGGACCTGGCGGTCGACGCCGACTCCGGCCGCCTGCTGACCGCCGCCCTGGCCTCCGGCAAGCCGCTCGCCGTGGTCTGCCACGGCCCGGCCGCGCTGCTCGCGGCGCGCACCGAGGACGGCGCCTCGCCGTTCGCCGGCTACCGCGTCGCGGCGTTCACCAACGCCGAGGAGACGCAGGCCGGGCTCGCGGACCAGGCGCCCTGGCTGCTCCAGGACCGGCTGACGGCCGACGGCGTGCTCGTCGAGGTCGCCGAGCCCTGGACGCCGCACGTCGTCGTGGACCGGAACCTGATCACCGGCCAGAACCCGATGTCCTCCGCGCCGCTGTCCGCCGAACTGGTGAACCGGCTCGGCTGAGCCGCTCCCGACCTGCGGGTCCGCCGGGCCGGCCGTCACTCCGATGGCCGAAACCGGAACCACCGTCGGCGGCGCCCGGCCGCCGGCGGTGACAGGGTTTGACCATCCCCTCCTTCACTCTCCTGGAGCAGTCCATGTCCGTTCCCAGCCGTGAATGGCAGCTGACGGCGCGCCCGGTCGGCGAGCCGAAGCCCACTGACTTCCGTCTGCTGCGGGCCGAGGTGGCCGATCCTGGGCCGGGGCAGATCCTGGTCCGGAACACCTGGCTGTCCGTCGACCCCTATATGCGGGGCCGAATGGATGACGTCCCCTCCTACATCCCACCCTTTCAGCTCAACGAGCCGATGACCGGCGGCGCGGTCGGCGTGGTGGTCGCGGCCGGGCCGGGGTCGCCGGTGCCGGTGGGCGCCACGGTGTCGCACTTCGAGGCCTGGCGCGAGTACGCGCTGCTCGACGGCGCGCGGGTCCAGGTGCTCGACACCTCCCGGGTGCCGGCCCAGGCCTACCTAGGCGTGCTCGGCATCACCGGCCTGACCGCCTATGTCGGGCTGACCGAGATCGCGCCGGTGAAGGAAGGGGACGTCGTCTTCATCTCGGGCGCGGCCGGGGCGGTGGGGTCGGTCGCCGGGCAGATCGCGAAGAAGCTGGGCGCCGCCAAGGTGATCGGCTCGGCCGGCGGGCCGCAGAAGGTGAAGCGGCTCAAGGACGACTACGGCTTCGACGCCGGTATCGACTACCGCGCCGGGGAGCTCGTCGCGCAGCTGAAGCGGGAGGCGCCGGAAGGCATCGACGTGTACTTCGACAACGTCGGCGGCGACCACCTGGACGCGGCGCTGGCCACGATGAACACGTTCGGCCGGATCGCGCTGTGCGGGGCCATCGCCGTCTACAACGAGACCGAGCTGCCGCCGGGACCCTCGAACCTGCCGCTGGCCATCGGCAAGAGCCTGAACCTGCGCGGCTTCACCATCGGGCACCACATGAAGACCGCGCCGGAGTACATCGGCAAGGCCGCGGGCTGGCTGGCCGACGGGTCGCTGCACGCTGACGAGACCGTGGTGGACGGCATAGAGCAGGCGCTGGACGCGTTCTTCGGCGTGATGAGCGGCGCCAACACCGGGAAGATGCTGGTGCGGCTGCCGGAGAGCTGAGAAGGGGCGTCCGAACGGTCGCCCCTGACCCGTCGAGGTCCGGCGGGCCGGGGTAGGGAGGACCTATGACGCGAATCGTGATCGCGGGCGGCCACGGGCAGATCGCCCTGTTGCTGGCCGCCCGGCTGAGCGCGGACGGACACACCGTGCAAGGGCTGCTGCGCCGTCCCGACGGGGCCGACGACCTGGTGGCGGCCGGTGCCGAACCGGTCGTGCTCGACCTGGAGCGGGCGAGCGCGCAGGAGCTGGCCGAGGTGATCCGCGGCGCCGACGCCGTGGTGTTCGCCGCCGGGGCCGGCCCGGGCAGCAGCGCCGAGCGCAAATACGCCGTGGACCTCGGCGGTTCGGTGCTGCTGGCCGATGCCGCCGAGCTGGCCGGGGTGCCGCGCTTCGTGCAGGTGTCCTCCATGGGTGCCGGAGCGCCGGCCGCCGACGACTCCGACCCGGTGTGGGTGGCGTACCTGGACGCCAAGACCAAGGCCGAGGACGATCTGCGGCGCCGCGACCTGGACTGGACCATCGTCCGTCCCGGCGGCCTGCTGAACACTCCCGGTCTGGGCCTGGTCCATCTCGCCGCGCACACCGGCCGCGGCACCGTCCCGCGCGCCGATGTGGCCGACGTCCTCGCGGAGCTGATCGAGCAGGGCACCGCGAGTCGGCAGACGCTCGAACTGGTGTCCGGGTCGGTCCCGATTTTTTCCGCCGTCCAAGCCTGGAAGGTCTGAGTAATGCAATACATCACTTTGAATGACGGAGTCCGGATTCCGCAGCTCGGCTACGGCGTCTGGCAGGTTCCCGACGCCCAGGCCCACGAGTCGGTCGCGGCCGCCCTGGAGATCGGCTACCGGCACATCGACACCGCCGCCGCCTACGAGAACGAGGCCGGCGTCGGCCGCGCGGTCGCCGAATCCGGTCTGGTCCGGGAAGAGGTGTTCCTCACCACCAAGCTGTGGAACGCCAACCAGGGCTACGACGCGACGCTGCGCGCCTTCGACCGCAGCCTGGAACTGCTCGGCACCGAGTACGTGGACCTGTATTTGATTCACTGGCCGGTCCCGGAACAGGATTTGTATATCGAGAGCTGGCGCGCTCTGGAGAAGATCGCCTCGGACGGCCGGGCCCGCGCCGTCGGCGTCTCCAACTTCACCGCCGAGACGCTCGACCGGCTGCTCAAGGAGGGCACCAGGACCCCGGCGATCAACCAGATCGAGCTGCACCCCTACTTCCCGCAGGCCGCGATGCGCGAGTACAACCGCAAGCACGGCATCGCCACCGAGGCCTGGAGCCCGCTCGGCCAGGGCGGCGACCTGCTCAAGGAGCCGCTGCTGACCACCCTCGGCGACCGCTACGGCAAGTCCCCGGCGCAGGTCGTGCTGCGCTGGCACCTCCAGCTCGGCAACGTGGTGATCCCGAAGTCGGTCACCCCTTCCCGGATCCGCGAGAACTTCGAGGTCTTCGACTTCGAGTTGACGCCGGAGGAGGTCGACCAGATCACCGCCCTGGGCAGCGACGGCGGCCGGATCGGGCCGGACCCGGCGACGTTCAACTACACCGGCTGATCCGGTCCGTCCTGCCGGCGGCAGCCGTGGCCCCGCCGCTCGAGAAGGGCGGCGGCGGCCACCGGCAGGACGGGCTGGGTTCGCCCGAGTAGGCCAGGATGGCGGCATGGAGATCGAACAGCTCCCGGTCGCGGTGATCGGGCTCGGCGACATCGCGCGCAAGGCCTACCTGCCGGTGCTCGGCACCCGGGCCGATCTCCGGCTCCGGCTGATGACCCGGAACCGGGACCGCCTGGCGGAACTCGGCGCCGCCTACCGCGTGCCCGAGTCGGCGCGGTTCACCGAGCTGGCCGCCGTGCTCGACGGGGACGCCGGCGAGGGACCGCCCGCCGCGGCGTTCGTCCACGTCGCGACGGTCGCCCACCTCGACGTCGTCACGACCCTGCTGGACGCCGGCGTCCCCACCTACGTCGACAAGCCGCTGGTCGACAACCTCGCCGACGCCCGCGCCCTGGCCGCCCACTCCGAGCGCACCGGCACCCCGCTGATGGTCGGCTTCAACCGCCGCCACGCCCCCTCCTACGTCGCCGCCGCCCGCGCCCCGCGCGAGACGGTGATCCTCCAGAAGAACGAGGCCGACGCCCCCGGCGGCGTCCGCGATCTCGTGTTCGACGACTTCATCCATGTGGCGGACACGCTGCGCTTCCTGGCGCCGGGGCCGATCGAGGACGTGGCGGTGTCCGGGCGCGTCGAGGACGGCCTGCTGGAGCACGTCGCCCTGACCCTGTCCGGCCCCGGCTTCACCGCCTTCGGCGCCATGAACCGGCGCGCCGGCCGCAAGGGCGAGCGGCTCCAGGTCCTCGGCGACGGCCACGCCCTGGAGATCGCCGACCTCGTCGACCTGGCCGTCGGCGCCTCCGGCTGGGCCCCGGTGGCCCGGGTGCGCGGCGTGGAGCAGATCTGCGAGCACTTCCTCGCTGCGGTCCGCGGTCAGACCGAGTTCCCGCCGCTCCAGGACGCCCTGGCCACCCACGAGCTCTGCGAGCAGGTCGTCGAGCGGCTGGACGGGTGACGCCGCGGGGCCGGACGGCGTCGTCCGGCCCCGGCCTGGGGAATACGGTCCTTGATGGACGACAGCGGCGGGCCGGAACGCGCGGACCGGCGCGGCCGGCGGCTGCTCCGCCTGCCGCGCCCGGTGCGCCTCACCGCGGCCGTGCTCGGCCCGGCGGCGCTCACCACCGCCTACTTCACCCTGCCGTTCGGCCTGCTCAGCACCGGTGACCACGTCCTGGCCTGGCTCCTGCTCGGCGGTCTGCTGGTCCTGCTCGCCCTGGGCATGCTGGCCACCACCATCCGGGCGATCACCGACCAGCCCGGCTACCCCGGCCTGTGGATCCTGCTGCTGTCCTGGGCCTCGATCCTCACCTTCGCCGCCAGCTACTGGTCCCTGGCCATCGGCCACGGCCAGTTCGGCGGCAGTCTGAAGACCCGGCTGGACGCGCTCTACTTCACCGGCGTCACCATGGCCACCGTCGGCTACGGCGACATCTACCCCAGCGGCCAGGCCGCCCGGGCCTTCGTGCTGGTGCAGATCGTCTACACCTTCGCCTTCCTCGCCGGCGGCGTCACCGCCGTCGGCAGCCGGCTGCGCAGCCACCTCACCCGGCGGATGACCCGCTGACGAGCCGGCCGTCCCGCGCCACCACGGTCCCGCCGCGGACCACCAGCTCCCGCGCCGGCACGTCCACCACGACCTGGGCCAGGCACTCCCCGGACACCAGGAAGAAGTCCGCCGGCGCGCCGACCGCCAGATCGCTGACCGGCAGCCCGACCAGCTCGGCGCCGTGGGCCGCGGCGGTGTGGAACCCGAGCTCCAGGTCCTCGTCGACGCGCGCCCGCAGCGACCGCGCCATCAGGTGCGCCCGGTGCAGCATGTCGGCGTTGCCGAACGGCGACCACGAGTCGCGCACCCCGTCCGAGCCCAGCCCGACCCGCACCCCGAGCTCCCGCAGCCGGCGCACCGGCAGCGTCGACCCGGCCGGCGCCACCGTGGTCAGGCTGATCCCGGTCTCGGCCAGCTCCGCGGCCCGCCGGTCCAGTTCCGCGTCCGGCAGGCCGACCAGCGCGAACGAGTGGCTGACCGTGACCCGGCCGCCGAGGGACAGCGCCCGCGTGCGCTCCACCACCGCGTCGAACACGTCCAGGCCCTCCGGACCGCGGTCGTGCAGGTGCAGGTCCACCCCCACGCCGAACCGGTCGGCCAGGCCGAACAGCAGGTCGAGCTGGCCGGTCAGGTCCCGGTCGAAGGCGATCGGGTCGATCCCGCCGACGAAGTCGGCCAGCCCGCCGCGGACCGCCTCCTCCATGAGCTCCGCGGTCCCTGGCGCGACGTTCACGCCGTGCTGGGGGAAGGCGACCGTCTGCACGTCCACGATCCCGGCCAGCCGCTCCCGCGCCTCGGCCACGCCCTGCAACCCGGCCAGGCCGAAGGCCGGGGCGACGTCCGCATGGGCCCGCATGGCCCGCGTCCCCTGCGCGGCCGCGTGCGCCATCAGCCGATACGCCCGCTCCCCGACCGGCGTCGGCAGGGTCCGGAACAACTCGGCGTCGGCCTGCCCCAGCTCGGCGATGCCGAGCGCGCGCTTGCGCGAGACCCACGGCTCACCCCACGCCGTCTTGTCCGGGTGGATGTGCGCGTCGACCATCGTCGGCAGCGCGATCCGGCCGGAGCCGTCCACCACCTCCGCTCCCGGAGCGGCGGCGGCCGCGGTGCCCGACGGCGCGTGCTGGGTGATGACGCCGTCGGCGACGACCAGGTCGACGGGCTCCCCGCCCCAAGGGCGGATCCCGGTGAAGACGGTGGTGGTGGGGGTGGCCATGGGTTTCTCGTCTCCTCTTGCTCGCTGTGCTCGCTGCCTGCTGCCCGCTACTTCAAGATCGCTTCGGCCCCGGCCTGAGCGTACGCCTCGTCCATCGCCCCGCTCGGCGCACCCGCCACACCGATACCGGCGATCGGCGCGTCGGCACTGTCCACCGGCACCCCGCCGGCCAGGAACAGCGTGCCCGGGATGTCCTTCAGCGTCGGGTTCTGCTGCAGGTTGTTCACCAGCACCGACGTCTTGTTGTTCCACGACACGGCGGTGAACGCCTTCCGCTCCGCCGACTCGAACGACTGCGGACCCGCGCCGTCCCCGCGCAGCTGCACGATCACGGTGCCGTTCCGGTCCACCACCGCCACCGAGATGTGCTGACCGGCTTTCTCACCCGCGTCCAGCGCGGCCTGCGCCGCCTTGCTCGCGGCGTCGATCGACAGATGCTGCGTGGTGATCAAGCCCTTGGCCGGACTCACCGCGGCCGGCCCGCCCGGCTTCGCGGCGGCATTGGCCGACAACGCGCCGAACGTGGCGGCACCGACCACGGCCAGACCGGCGACACCGGTGACGACACGGGCCCGAGGGCTGAACTTGCTCATACTTCCGCTCCTTGCGAAGGACCGCCCGGCGCGATCCACCGGGTTCGGCTTCCAGCCTGCCGCCGGCCCCGCCGCCCGGGATCGACGCGACGGATCGACCCGACGCGCCGAACGGCCGACGGACCATCGACCGATCGGTTGATGCCAAGAGCATCGGCGCAGGTCACGATGGGGAGAAAGAACCAGTGCACGAGCAGCGAGAGCGGAGGTGGAACAGCATGAGCAGGAATCCCGAGACCGGCACCCAGACCGGCACCCAGACCGGCACCCAGACCGGCCCCGAGACCGGCCCCGAGACCGGCCCCGAGACCGGCCCCGAGACCGGCCGCCCCGAGACCGGCCCCGACCCGGACGCTCGCTGGCTCGCCGCCGTCATGCACTCGGCGTTCTTCCTACTCCTCGTCGCCTCCGCCGCGCGCTTCCTCCAACACCACCGCGGCGAACCGCGGGCCCCGTGGGTGATCGCCCTGTCCGCGGCGCTCGCCGTCTGCTACGGCGCCGGCCTGGTCCTCGGCATCACCGGCCGGCCGGACGTGGCCCGACCCACGCGGGCGCACCTGGTGTGGCTGACCGGCGTGACGGCGCTCTGGGCCGTCCTGGTCCTGCTGGCGCCGAGCTTCGCCTGGTGCGCGATCCCGTTGTTCGTGACCGGCCTGCGCACCCTGCCCACCGTCCCCGCACTGGCCCTGGTGACCGGCGTGACCGTGCTGGTCGTGGTGTCGCAGAACCGCCTGGCCGACGGCTTCGACCCGAACCTGACCATCGTCCCGGTCGCCGTCGCGGCGGTGACCGCCGGCGTGATCACCCATATGCGCCGCCAAGCCGTGCGACTGCGCGAATCCGAACGGCGGGCCGGGATGCTGGACGAGCGCCAGCGGCTCTCCATGGAGATCCACGACGCCCTCGCGCAGGGACTGTCCAGCCAGACGATGCTGCTCCAGGCCGCCGAACGGAGCTGGGACACCGACCCGGACGCGGCCCGCGACCACCTCCGCACCGCCTCCCGCATCGGCGCCCGCAACCTCGCCGAGGCCCGGCGCCTGGTCCAGGACCTGGCCCCCTCCGACCTGGCCGACGCGACGCTGGAGCAGGCCCTCCGGGCCGTCGCCGACCGCCAACCCGCCCCGCCGACCACCTTCACCGTCGACGGCACCCCGCGCCCCCTGCCCGACCGTGTCCAGTCCACCCTGGTCCGCATCGCCCAAGGAGCCTTGGCCAACACCGCCGAACACGCCGCCGCCCACCGGGCCGTCCTCACCCTGACCTACCTCGACGACCAAGTGGTGCTCGACATCGCCGACGACGGCCGCGGCTTCGACCCCGCCCGACCCCGCAGCCCCACCGGCCGCGGCCACGGCCTGCCCGCGATCCAGGCCCGGGCCGCCCAACTCGGCGCCACCCTCACCGTGGAATCGGCCCCCGGCCAGGGCACCGTGATCTCCGTAGCCGTCCCCCTGGAGCCGCACCCATGATCAGGGTCCTCATCTGCGACGACCACGCCGTGGTCCGCGCGGGCCTGCGCGCCCTCCTGTCCGGCGCCGACGACCTGCACGTCGTCGGCGAGGCCGCCGGCGGCGAGGAAGCCGTCGCCACCGCCGCCGCCCTGCACCCCGACGTGGTCCTGATGGACCTCCAACTCGGCCCCGGCATCGACGGCGTCGAGGCCACCCGCCGCATCCGCACCCCCCACTCCACCGCCGACACCCCCCGCATCCTGGTCCTGACCACCTACGACACCGACGCCGACATCACCCGCGCCGTCGAAGCCGGCGCCACCGGCTACCTGCTCAAAGCCGAACCCGCCGACGAGCTCTACGCCGCCATCCGCGCCGCCGCCGCCGGCCGCACCGCCCTCTCCCCACCAGTAGCCACCCGCATGCTGGCCCAGATGCGCTCCCCCCGCCCAACCCTGACAGAACGCGAGAAGGACATCCTGGCCCAGCTGGCCCAAGGCCTCGGAAACCGAGAGATCGCCAAGGAACTCTTCATCAGCGAAGCAACGGTGAAGACCCACCTCGGCCGCATCTACGACAAGCTCGGCGTCGACACCCGCGCCGGCGCCGTAGCCGTGGCAAAAGAGCAACGACTCCTGTCCTGAGCGACCAAGTACTGTGCTCCGGTGACCGCCACCGACCGCTGGCTCATCGCCGGCCTGGGCAACCCAGGACCCTGGTTCGCCGGAACCCGCCACAACGCCGGCTTCGCAGTAGTCGAACACCTCGCCCACCACGCCGGCACCCGCTTCCACCTCACCGGCCCCCGCCACCGCACCACCGAGATCGACCTGGCCGCCCACCCCACCCTCCTGGCCAAACCCCTGTGGACGATCAACCAGTCCGGCCCCCCAATAGCCGCCCTCCTCCGCACCCAGCGAATCGCCGCCACCCACCTGGTCGTCATCCAGGACGACCTCGACTTCCCCTTCGGAACCATCCGCCTCAAACGCGGCGGCGGCCCAGGCGGCCACAACGGCATCCGCTCAGTAACCGAGGCCATCGCCAGCCGCGACTACCTCCGCATGCGCATCGGCGTAGGCCGACCCCCAAAAGGCCAAAAACTCGGCAGCTTCGTCCTCGGAAGATTCAGCGAAGCCGAGCAACAACAACTCCCTGACCTACTGACCCGCTGCGCAGCCTCCTTGGAGACCCTCCTCACCAGCGGCCTGGACCACGCCCAAACCACCCTCCACACACCACAACCAGTCAGCTGACACCGCCAGCCGAAATCGCCACAGCCCCACCGCGCCTCCCGAGACCTTCAGTCCCCTGCCCGGGTTTTGGGTTTGTTCTCCTCGGTCACGTCGGCAGGGCTCTGCCTACAGTGCCGCCGACCGGGTGTCAAGTTCACGCTGTACGCAACCGCCGCCAACACCTCAAAAGTGAGCGCGTGGACTTTACACCCGGGCGGCGGTGCTGTACCCGTAGGGCTGCCGACGTGAGCGAGGGGAACAAACCCCCACCCCCACCAACCGCCAGCGCAGGGACTGACCAGACCACCCTATGGACTAGCGCCAGTTCTCCGAGGGATCAGAGGTCCCCGCTGGAGGCGCCTGCTTTATGACTTTCACGGCTCTTGATCTTGCCTTTGATCTTGCCTTTGATCTTGATCTTGCTCTTTTTCAACTCCCACTAAAGGATTACACCCACCCCGCTTCCCCCAAAGCACTGGTAGAACCCCCCAACCCATGACAGCGTGGAACCGTGGTCGAATCAGGGGATTGGGCAGCGCCTGGTTACTCAGAAATCCGCCGCCTGGGCGCGGGAGCCAGTGGCCGAGTGGTACTGGCCCGACATGACGCGAGCGGCCGACTCGTCGCTCTGAAGTACCTCGCACCGAACCTCGTCGGCAGTGCCGGCTTCGCCGAGCGTTTCCAGCGTGAGGCCAGGCTGATGGCGTTGGTCCGGGACCCGAACGTGGTGGAGGTCTACGACCTCGCCATCGACCCCGCGGGCCGGGGCGTGGCCCTGGTCATGGAGGCGGTCGAGGGTCCGACGCTCCGTGCTCTGCTCGGTCAAGGCCATGGCACGCCGGAAGCCGCCCTCGCGGTGCTGCGAGGTTCGCTGCTGGGTCTGGCCGCCGCCCATGACAAGGGCGTGGTGCACCGCGACTACAAGCCGGACAACGTCCTCATCGACACCCGAGGCCAGAGCAAGCTCACCGACTTCGGTATCGCCACCTCCATGTGGGACGGCAGTGCCGCGATCGAGGGAACGCCTCCTTATATGGCGCCGGAGCAGTGGAACGGATACCCGCCGGCTCCTTCCTCCGACATGTACTCCGCCGCAGTCGTTTTCTACGAGTGCCTGACCGGTGTCCGGCCATTCCGCTCGGACACGCTCGCCGAACTGCGAACCCTGCACGAGACTGCGGCGCCTCCGCTGGACCAGGTTCCGCCGCCGGTGCGCGCGCTGTTGGAGCGCGGCCTCGCGAAGTATCCGGAGCAGCGCTATGGCGACGTGCGGACGTTCCTTGCCGACGTCGAGGCCTCGGCCGTGGCCGGGTACGGCCCCGGCTGGCAGGAGCGCGCAGCGCGTGATCTGGGGTATGTCGCCGCAGGCATGATCGCGGCGATGCCGCTGCTCGCGTTGGCGGCGACAGCCGGCACGGGCGCCGCCAGCATGGGCGCCGCCGGCGCAGCCGGGGCAGCCGGCGCAGCCGGGACGGCAGGCACCGGCGCCGCCGGGGTCGGCGCCGGGGTCGGCGCCGCAGGCGCATCCAGCGCCGGAACCGGCGCCGCCAGCACAGGCGCCACCAGCGGTCTCGGCCAAGCCGCCTCCCACTCGGCCACCCAAGCCGCGACCCACTCAGCCACCCAAGCCGCCTCCCACTCCGCCACCCAAGCGGCTGCCCAAGCAGCGTCCCACTCCACCACCGCAGCCTCCCAAGCCGCCGCCCACGCCGCCCACTCCGCCGGCCAATTCATCCCCGACGGCGCCGCCCACGCAACCCAAGCCGCCCACACCGCCCACCAAGGCCTCACCCACAGCCTCACCCAACCCCACCAAGCCCTCGACCACACCCGCCGCGCCGCGAAATGGTCCCGCCGAGGCACCAAACTCCTCCACGGCAAAGCCCTCGTCGCCACCGTCGCCACCGTGACGGTCGTCGGCGCCGGCACCACCTACGCGGTCGTCGCCGCCAGCGACTCCTCCTCTCCGCAGGTCGAGGTCGCCAACGCCATGCAGACCGCCCTCCACCACTTCGGCCAGGGTGACGGCGCCTACATCTGCAACGACATGGGCTCCGCCATGCTCAAGATCTACGGTGGCAAAGCCGGCTGCACCACCCTCATGGCCAGTGCCAACGGCTTCCTCAACTCCATCGGCGGCTCCATCCAGGACCAACGCAACGCGGCGCGCCTGGCGACGGTCGACCCCTCCAAGGTGATCATCCACGGCAACACCGCGGTGGTCCCCGCCTCGGCCGTCACTATGAAGTCCGGCTCGGTCAAGGTCGGCAACCAGACCATCCAGCTCGATGTCGGCGACACGCCCTGGGTCAAGGAGAACGGCCGCTGGGTGCTCGGGATGCCGGCGGACATGCCGACCGACATCCCGACGGACCTGTTCCCGAGCGGCAGCATTCCCACCAACCTGTTCCCGACGAACATGCCGAGCGATTTCTTCAGCAACCTGCCGTCGATCTCGATCCCCAGCGACCTCTTCCCCACCGACTCGGCCACCGGGTGACACGACCTCCGCCCCCCCACCCCCAACACCGTCGGCCGCTGCTCACCCCAGAAGCAGCGGCCGACCTTTATATTCATCACCGCATTCACCACCCCGTCCACCACCCCATCCACCACCGAATTCATCACCGATTCATAACGCCCGCCACACACACGCAACGAACCACCCACGCGACCCCGTCCCTACCCGTATGAGCGGTGTCCCCATGTCCTCAGGAGGTCGCGTGCTGGGATTGGTCCGCAAAAGAGCGGTCGCCCAACGCATGCTCCTGGCCGCCGCCCTGGCAGTACTGCTCCCGGCGTTGGTCCTGGTCGCCCTCATCCGCCTGCACGGCACCACCGCCGAGCGCGACGGCGTCCGCAAAGCGCTGAGCACCCTGCCCGACAGCGCCCGCTCAGTGACCGCCGTCTACAACATCGGCTCCCGCTTCCCCAGCGACCCGACCTCGCGCGCCGCCTTCCTCGCCGACGTCGAGCAGCACATGCGCCAAGCCTTCGACGGCGTCGACACCGCGATCCTGCACGAATCCGCCAGCGCCCCCTACGGCGTCGACGGCACCAAGCCCGCCTACTCGGTCTACTTCCTCGGCTCCGTCGTCAGTCCCACCCACGCCCAACTCCTGGCCGGCGCTTGGCCCACCGCTCTCCCCTCCACAGCCCAACCCGGCACCCGAACCACCCCCGGCACCGAATTCGAAGCCGCCATCCCCGAAGCCGCCGCAAAAGCCAACAACTGGACCATCGGCACCGAGATCCCCCTGTCGGCACGCATGGACGGCGTCAAAGAACGCGTAAAAATCACCGGCATCTACCGCCCGACCGATAAAACCGACGCGTTCTGGCAAGCCGAGTCCTACAAAGGTGCCGGCAAGGGCCAGGAAGACCAGCCGACCTTCGGCCCGCTCCTCGTCGACCCGTCCGTCACCGCCGGCGCGAAGCTGGAGATCCGGCAGGAGAGCATGATCGCCTCCCCGGACTTCACCACCATCCAGACCAAGGCGGCAGCGACCCTCCAAGACCGCCTCGCCCCTCTCGACGCCTGGCTGCCGCAGGCCGCCGCCGGCGTCGACCCCGACATCCACGCCACCGTCGGCGACCGACTCGCCCCGCGCACCCAGGGCATCGACGCCGACCTGCGCATCAGCAGCCGCCTGAACCTGCTCCCGGTCGTCGAACTGTCGCTGCTCGCCCTCACCGCGCTGGTCCTCACCACCCGACTGCTCAGCGAGCACCGCCGCGAGTCCGACGGTCTGCTGCGCGCCCGCGGCGCCTCGGTCCGCGGCCTGCTCCGCATCGGCCTCGCCGAGGGTCTCCTGCTGACCGTGCCCACGGCGGCCGTCGCCCCCTTCCTGGCGCGCCAGCTCGAACGCGGCCTCAACACCAGCCATTGGGCCTCCGCCCGCGACAACACCGCCCCGATCTCCTCGGACCTGTGGGTCGTGGTGGCGGTCGGCGCGCTGACCACCTTGCTGCTGCTGGCGATGGTGCCGGTCACCTCCTCCGCCAGCTTCGTCGGCGTCAAGCGCGAGCGCAGCCGCTCGCAGATCCGCACCGCCGTGCAGCGCACCGGCGCGGACGTGATCGTGGTGCTGCTCGGCGCCGGGGCGCTGTGGGAGCTGACCCGCTTCGGCGACGACCCGGAACGCAGCGGCGCGCTGAGCCTGCCGCAGGTCGTCGCCCCCTCGGTGTTGCTGCTGGCCGGTTCGCTGGTGCTGCTGCGCGTGCTGCCGCTGATCGTCGGCCCGCTGGAGCACCTGGCCGCGCGCCGCCGGGCCGCGGTGCTGGCGCTGGCCGGGTGGCGGGTCGGCCGGATGGCACGCACCTACGCCGCGCCGATGGCCCTGCTGATCATGGCTGTCGCGGTCGGGACTCAGGCCACTGTCTTCCTCGCGTCGGTCGACCGCTCGGCCGAGGACCAGGGCGTGCACCTGGTCGGCACCGATGTCCGGGCGGCCGGGCTGCCCGGCGGGCACCTCGGCCTGGCCGGGGCGTTCGCCGCGCTGCCCGGCAGCGGGCCCGGGTTCGCCGCCGCCCGCGAGGGCGCCTTCTTCGGCGACGGACGTCAGCAGCTGCCGGTCAACGTCCTGGGCATCGATCCGGCCCGTTCGAACGGCGTCGTCGAGCTGCGCTCGGACCTGGCCGCCAAGAGCTGGCCCGCGCTCACCGCCGCGATGGCCGCGCAGGGCTGGGACCAGCACGGCCTGTCCGGCGGCGTGCCGCTGCCGGGCAAGCCCACAACGCTCAGCCTCGACGTGACGTATCAAGGCGACAGCACCAACGCCGCCGCGCCCGCCACACCCGCCGCGCCCGCCACACCTACTGCGCCCACCGCCCCCGCACCCAGCGAACTCGGCGCCCTCGACGTCCGCGCCGTCGTCGTCGACGCCTACGGCGTCGACACCCTCGTGGACTTCGGCGGCCTTCCCACCGCCGACGGCCGGCCCCACACCCTCACCGCGCAGCTCAACGCGGAAGGCGGGATCATCGCCTACCCGTTGACGATCACAGCTCTGTCGGTCAGCTATCACGCCCCGCAATGCCGTTACTACCTCCCCGACGGCAGCCAGGACCCGCGCTGCGACGCCAACGGCGGCGGCCGGGGCAACGGTGAGCAGGTGAACGTCGATCTCGGCAACCTGACCGCCGACGGGCAGCCCGCGACGCTGCCGCCCGAGGTCAAGCCGTATCCGTTCGCCGAGCCCGGGGACGGTTCCGGCGACGGCGGCCGCTCCGGCTACCAGGTCGCCGCCACCGCCGCCCCGGCCGCCACCGACGGCACCGCCGCCACCGACGGCACCGCCGCCCCCACCGCCCCCGACACCACCAGCCTGCTGCACTTCACCGAGTTCTCCGGCTGGAGCCCGGGCAACGCACCACTCGTCACCCACGCCATCGCCCTCTCCCGCGCCGCCTCCGCCGTCACCGACGTCCCGGTCCTGGCGTCCTCGCACCTGTTGACCACCCTCGGCCTGAAGGTCGGCGACGCCTTCACCACCAAGGCGTTCGGCCCGTCGGTGCGTCTGCACTTCGTCGGTGAGGTCCGCGCGATGCCGGCCCCGCGTCGCCTCGGCCAGCGCGCCGCCGACGCCCCGGCCGAGGACGATGCGCTGATGGTGCCGATCGGCCTGATCGCCCGGGCCGACCTGGTCGCCGGTTCGGTCGGGGAGGAGACCGAGTGGTGGGCCCGTACCGCGTCCGGCACCGGCTCGGCGCAGCTCGCGGACCGGTTCCGGGCCCTGCGCGTGGCCGGCCTGGGCGCCGGCTCGGTGACCGACCGCGCCGGCCAGGCCGCCGCCATCCGCGACGACCCGATCCGCGGCGGCATGAAGCTGACGCTGGTCATCGCGGCCGGCGCGGCGCTGCTGTTCATCCTCATCGGCTTCGCGCTGCACGCCGTCATCGCGCTGCGCGAGCGCACCACCGAACTGGCGCTGCTGAACGCGCTGGGCCTGTCCCGCCGTCGCACCGCCGCGATGCTGCTGGCCGAGAACCTGCTGCTGGTCGTGCTCGGCATGGTCGGCGGCGGCGCGCTGGCGGTGCTCACGATCAGATCGGAACTGCCCTTGCTGATCCTCACCGATTCCGGACAGGTGCCGATCCCCAAACCGGTGACGGTGGTCGATCTGCCGGCCCTGGCCGGGGTCGGCGCGGCGGCCGCCGTGCTGCTGCTCGGACTGGTCGCCGTGGTCTCGCTGACCCGGCGCGAGCAGACCCTCGGCAGCACCCTGCGCCTGGGGGAGGACGGCCGGTGAGCGCCCCGCTGACGAACCAGCCGAACGACCAGCCGAACGACCAGCCCACGAACCCGCCCACGAACCCGCCCACGAACCAGCCGACGAACCAACCGAAGAACCCGCCAAGGAAGCTCCTGCGACCCCCGCGCTGGCTCGCCGAACTCGGTACCGCCCGCCTGGTCCTGGCCGCCCTCGCGCTGCTGGCCGCCGGGACGGCCGCCACCGCCGTCGCGGTCCCGGCCGACACCAGGAAGTCCGACGCCTGGACCGCCGGCTCCGTCCTGTCGCAGGCCCCTTACGGCCAGCGGGACCTCGTGGTCGCCGGACGGCCGGTCTCCAGCAATCCCAACACCTACCCGAAGGACGCCTCCGACATCGGCGAGGTCGCGACCGCGAACCTGGCCGCGCTGCCGGACGCCTTGCAGCGGCTGGTGTCGGAGACCGCCGTCACCCGGCAGTACAGCCATCTGCTGCCGGTCGCGGACCCGCCGGCCAAGCTCGACGCCCCGGCGTGGCTGCGGCTGGACTGGGCGCCGAAGCTGGACGCCAAGGTGCGTTACGTCGCCGGAGCGGCGCCCGGCGTGGAAACCGGCGAAGTCACCCAGAAAACCCCCGAGGGCTATACCCGTGCCATCAGCATCAACCTCCCGATCGCCGTCTCGAAGGCGACCGCGGAGCGGCTCGGGCTGACCGTCGGCAGCACCGTGAAACTCACCACCGGCGGCGGGACCGGATCCACGTCGAACGTCGACTTCACCCTGTCGGCGCAGGTCGCCGGGATCTACGTGCCCGCGCCCGGGGTCACCGGCGACGACCCGATGTGGCACGTCGCCGACAAGCCCGACCCGGCCCGCGTGCCGGTGTGCGTGGACGACCAGTGCAACAGCACGGAGACCGTGTGGCAGGCCGACGTCTTCGTGAACCACCCCGAGGTCATCGCGACCGTGTCCGGCCTGATCCGGGTCGGCGCCTTCACGACCGTCTACGACTACGTCGTCGACCCCGCGCGCCTCACCGACAGCGCGCTGTCGGCCGTCGGCCCGGCCCTGGACCAGGCGGCGCTCGGCGTCACCCAGTTCAAGGGCGACGTCACCTTCACCACCGGGCTGAAGGACCTGGCCGCGAAGATCCGCGGCACCCAGTCCGACAGCCACCTGCTGTCGGCCGTGGTGCTCGGCGCGCTGTCGGCCGGTGCGCTCTGCGCGCTGTTCCTGATGCTGCGGCTGATGGTCCTGCGGCGCGCGCGGGAAGTCGCCCTGTGCAAGGCCCGCGGCGCCTCCCCGGTGCGGCTGGCCTTGCGGATCGCGACGCAGATCTCGACGGTCGTCGCGCTCGCCGGCGTCGCCGGGGCCCTGCTGGCGGTGCGTACCGGGCACGGGACGCTCCGCGATCCGGCCGCCTGGTCCGGAGTGGTGCTGGTGACCCTGCTGACGTTCGGCGTCATCGGCCTCGCGGTCCTGCGCCAGGGCGACCGCGTGGTGTCGGTACGCCACGAAGCGGTGGGGGAGACCGCCCGGGTCCGGCGGATCGTCCGCGACGCCGGTCTGCTGCTCGCGGCCGGCGGCGCCCTGGCCGTCTACCGGAGCCAGGGCTCTGCGAATCCCGACGGCTCGATCGACTGGATCGCGGTCGCCGCTCCCGCGCTGCTGGCCTTCGCCGCCGGGATCGCCGTGGTGCGGCTGGTCCCCGCGCTGTTCGGGCCTGCCGTGCGGCTGCTCGGCCGCCGGCGCGGCGTCGTCGGCTTCGTCGCCGCCGCTCTGTCCGGACGCCGCGTCCGGGTGGTGGCCGCGCCGCTGGCCGGGCTGGTCGTGGTGGTCGCCGCCGGGATGTTCGCCGCCGGATACGACGCCGCGGCGGCCCAGAAGGTACGCGACGACACGCTCCGGCAGGTCGGCGCGGCCGCGCGGATCGACGCCGCGCCGGACCTCACGGTGTCGGTGGCCGACCAGCCGGCCAAGGACCCGACCGCCTATCAGCTTGCTGATGGCTTCGCCGCCGCGGCCGCGAACCTGCCGGGCGTGCGCGGGGTGCTCACCGCGCGGGTGGAGCCCGGCGGTGTCGCCCCGCTCGCCGCCGAAGGCGTGCAGCCGCGGCCGATCGCCGTCGTCACCGTGGATCCCGAGGTGTTCCGGCGGGCCGCCGCCGCGTCCGTCGCCGACAGCGGCGCGCGCGGCGGCGAGATCCCGGCCGGCGGCTGGCCCGGCCCCGCCGCCTCGGACGGCACGGTCCCCGTGCTGGTCTCCCCGAGCCTGGCCGCGCGGTATTCGGGCAAGGTGTCGGTGTCCGAATCCGCCGGATCGTTCCAGGCGGTGATCGGCGCGGTCGCCGACGTGCCGCTCGCCGTCTCGGTCGAGGACCGCGGCGGCACCGACTACATCGTGGTCGCCGCCGGGCAGGTGCCCGGGGTGGATCCGGGCCCGCCGAACGTCGCCTGGGTCACCGGCGACACCGCAGCGATGTCCGCCGACGCGTTGCGGACGCTGCCCGGCGTCACCAAGTACTACGCCGTGACCACACTGAAGGACGTGCGGTCGGCGGCCTTCAAGGAAGGCCGGGTCTCGGCCGCCCGCGACATGTTCCACCTCGTCGAAGCCCTCTGCGCCGGCTACTTCGTGCTCTGCCTGCTGCAACTGCTGACCGCGACCCGGACCGTCAGCCGCGACAGCGCGCTGCTCCTGCAAGTGTTCGGCCTGCGCGCCGGGGCCGGCCGGATCGTGGCGGCGCTGGTGCCGCTGCCGGTCGCGGTGCTCGCCGTCGCCGCCGGACTCGGCATGGGCGTCGGCCTGTCGCCGCTGCTCGGTTCCCTGGACCGCGGAGCCGCCACCGGAGCGTCCGGCGGGTCCGGCGCCTCGGCCGCCTCGGCCGCCTCGGCCGCCTCCGACCTCGCCGGCACCGCCTCCTCCGTCCTGGCGACCGGCTCGATCGGCTGGAGCTGGACGGTCCCGGTGGTCGCCGTCGTGCTCGGCCTCACGGTCGCCGGCGTGCTGCTCGACCAGGTGCTGCGGCGGCGCACGGAACTGTCGGTCCGGCTGCGCGACGCCGAATTCGAGTAGCCGCCCGGAGGGGTCCGCCCGGCGCGCTCCGCCGACCGTTCACGGAGCGCGCCGGATTCCGTCGGCGGCGGCTGATAGAAAGACCCCCATCGGAAACCGGCCGCTGGGAGGGGACTCGTGATCAACAGCGAGTGCGTCGAGCTCGAGTTCTTCGGCGGCCTGCCCGTCTTCACGCTCCCGGGGCGGGGCTTCGGGACCATGGCGGACTGGCCCGGCCGCGTCGAGGTCCCGGACGACGTCGACGGCTGGGCCTGGCGCATCGACTGCGCCTGGTGGGAGGGCCCGGGCTTCCTGGAGCTGTTCGAGGCCTTCATCGGCACCGTCGACACCGAGCCGATGACCGCGCTCATCCTCGGCAACTGGGTCACCGACCAGGACATGGACAAGACCGCCGCCGAGATGTTCGCGCCGCTGATCGCCGTCGCCGACCGGTTCCCGAACCTGACCGCGCTGTTCCTCGGGGACATCGCGCAGGAGCACCACGAGATCTCGTGGATCCACCAGAGCGACCTGGCGCCCCTGCTGCGGGCCTTTCCGAAGCTGACGCAGTTCGGCGTGCGGGGCAGCGAGAACCTGAGGTGGGAGGCGCGGTCCTACCCGGAGCTCAGGGAGCTGACGTTCCAGAGCGGCGGGCTGCCGCCGGAGGTGGTGCGCGCGGTCGGCGCCTGCGACTTCCCGGCGCTCGCCGAGCTGGAGCTCTACCTCGGCGACAGCGAGTACTTCGGCGGCTCCGACGTCGAAGACCTGGCCGGGATCCTGGACGGCGCGGGCCTGCCCAACCTCCGTTATCTGGGCCTGCGCGACGACGAGAACGCCGACCTGACGGCCGCGGCCGTCGCGCACGCGCCGATCGTGGCCCGCCTGGAGATCCTGGACCTCTCGCTCGGCACCCTCGGCGACGAGGGCGCGGCGGCGCTGCTGGCCGGCCAGCCGCTGACGCATCTGAAGAAGCTCGACCTGCACCACCACTTCATCTCCGAGCAGATGCAGGAGCGGTTGCGGGACGCGCTGCCCGGCGTGGAGCTGGACCTGTCGGATCCGCAGGAGGAGGACATGGACGGCGACGAGGTGTGGCGGTATGTCGCGGTGAGCGAGTAGCGCGGTCATGGGTTCCGGCTTCGCCACGCACCTCACCGAGTTCGCCGGGTTGGAGATCCTGGACTTCCCCGCCGGCCCCGGCCTCCCGCTGCCCGCCGGCGCCGACCGGGACGGGCCGCAGGCCTGGCGGCTCGACGCCGCCTCCGGGCTGGACGCCGATCCGGTACTGGCCTTCGGTGAGCTGCTCGACGACTTCCTAGCCCGGGTCGACACCGCCCGGGTCGCGGCGCTGGTCGTCGGGCGCTGGGGCTTCGAGCTGATCGACGTCTCCGACGGGCCGGTGGGCGCCACGCTGGCGGCCCGGGCCGACCGGCTCCCGGCCTTGCGGGCGCTGTTCGTCGCGGAGCTGACCAGCGACGAGTGCGACGTCGCCTATCTCGCGCTGGAACCCGTCACGCCGGTGCTGGAGGCGTTTCCGGGGCTGGAACAGCTGTGGGTCCGCGGCACCGCCGGCACCGGGCTCTCCGGGGAGGAACAGCCCCTGCTGGCCCCGATCAAGCACGAGACCTTGTGCACGCTGGTGTTCCAGTCCGGCGGCCTGGATCCGTTGACGATGCGAGCCGTCGGCGCGTGCGAGTTCCCGGCGCTGGAACACCTTGAGTTCTATTTCGGCGAACCCCGCCACGGCGGAACCGGAACCGTGGCCGACGTGGAGTGGCTGCTGCCCGGAGACCGCCTGCCGAACCTGCGGCACCTCGGCCTTCGCGACTCGATGGTGCAGGACGACCTGGCCGTGGCGGTGGCGCACGCGCCGGTGGTCGCGCAACTCAGGACCCTGGACCTGTCGCTCGGCGCGCTCGGCGACGGCGGAGCGGCCGCGCTGCTGGCCGGGCAGCCGCTGGGCCACCTGGTCAAGCTGGACCTGCACCACCACTTCCTGTCCGCGCAGATGCAGGAGCGGCTGCGGCAGGCCTGGCCCGGTGTCGAGATCGACCTGTCCGAACCCCAACCCGACGGCGACGAATGGGGCCGCTATGTCGCGGTCGCGGAGTGAGTGAACAGCGCATGAGTTTCCAAGACCACATCACCGAGTTCGCGGGCCTGCCGGTGCTCACCTTCCCGGCCGACCCCGAGGCCGCGGTGCCCGTGCCGGAGGGCGGGGCGGGCGCGGTGGCCTGGCGTCTGGACTGCCGGGGCGAGGACGACGAGTACCACGACCGCGACTTCGCCGAACTCCTCGACGCGTTCCTGGACCACGTCGACGGTGCGCGGGTGCGGGCGCTCGTCACCGGCCTGTGGACGTACGCGGTCGACATCGAGAACGACCGGGTGGCGCGCGACCTGGCCGCCGTCGCGGACCGGCTGCCGGCGCTGCGGTCGCTGTTCATCAGCGAGCTGGTGGAAGACCAGATGCAGCTGTCGTGGCTGTTTCAGAAACCTGTGACGCCGGTGCTGGCGGCCTTTCCTCAGCTGGAGGAGCTCTGGCTGCGCGGCACGGCGGACGGCGCGGCCATCAGCGAGTCCGAGCGGATGGCCGGATACGACGATTCGCTGGTCGAGCCGGAGACGAAGCACGCCGCGCTGCGCAAGCTGGTGATGCAGTCGGGCGGCCTGCCCGCGGGCGTCATCCGCGCGATCGCGACGTGCGACTTCCCGGAGCTGACGCATCTGGAGATCTACCTCGGCTCCCCCGAGTACGGCGGGGACGGGACCCTGGAGGATCTCGCGTCGTTCCTGGACGGCAGCCGCTTCCCGAAGCTCCGGCACCTCGGCCTCAAAGACGCCGAGTTCCAGGACGAGATCGCCGCCGCGGTCGCGCAGGCGCCGGTCGTGGCCCGGCTGGAGACCCTGGACCTCTCGCTCGGCACCCTCGGTGACGAGGGCGCGGCGGCGCTGCTGGCCGGCCAGCCGCTCGACCACCTGCGGAGGCTGGACCTCAGCCACCACTACCTGTCCGAAGGGATGCGGGAACGGCTGCGGCAGGCCTGGCCGACCGTGGAGGTCGACCTGTCCGACCACCAGGATCCGGAATGGGGCCGCTACATCGCGGTCGGCGAATGAGGCGACGGCCGCACCGATGACATCACGAGTGAAACCCGCTGTTCCCTTGCGCTTCGCGATCGTCGGCAACCCCGAGAACCGGCGCGTGACGCTGTTCGCCGACGCCGTCCGCGCCGCCGGTCTGCCCGAGCCGCGAACGGTGCCCTGGCTCGATGTGCTGCGCGGTGACCATGCCTTCGAACCCGGCGAGGTGGTCCGGGTGGACTCACCGGGCGAGGACGCCGAGGTGGCGCGATTGCTGCGCGGCTCCGCGGAGCCGGTCGACATGTATCGGGTCGAGGGCTCGCGCGATTGGTACGTCGGCTTCACTACGGCGCTGGAGAAGCTTCAGGCGGCCATCGAGGGAGCCGGTGCGTTCGCTCTGTTCCGACAGCGCGAAGTGGCCGTGGCCTTCGACAAACAGGCCTGCCACGCCTTGCTGCTGGACGTCGGCCTTCCGGTCCCCGACGAGGCGGAAAGCGACGGTTCGGAGAGCGCCTTCATCAAGATCCGCCACGGCTCCTCGGCGTCCGGCGTCGTCGCGCTGACGGTGCGTGGCTCGCGTCGGCGCGCCGTCACCTCGGCCGAACTGGTGCGGACCGAGCGTGGGATCGAGCTCTACAACTCGCTGCGCGTCCGCACCTATCTGCGCGACTCCGACATCGACGATCTGCTGGCCGCGCTGGCGCCGGACGGCCTGCACGCCGAGCAATGGATCGCCAAGGTGCAGCAGGACGGCCGGGACTGCGATCTGCGCATCGTCACCGTCGGCGGTCGCGCCACCCACGCGGTCCTGCGGACCAGCGCGCATCCGATGACCAATCTGCACCTCGGCGGTCAGCGCGGCGATCTGGCCCGGTTCCGCGCGCTGGTCGGTGAACCGCGCTGGCACAAGATCCTGGACTACGCCCAGACCACCGCGGCCTGTTTCCCGACCGTGCACAGCCTGGGGATCGATGTCCTGCCCGGCGCCGACGGCCATGACTACATCGGCGAGGTCAACGCCTACGGCGACCTGCTGCCGAATCTGATGGGACTTCCGGGCACCGTCGGGGAGGGCGTCGACACCTACGGCGCACAGGTACGAGCACTGATAGGCCGCTTCGCATGACCGGGACTGTGAACGTGGCTGCGAGCGCGGCCGCTATGAGCACCACCAATATGAACGACGTCGTCGGCACGCACGACCTCCTGTTCGTCACCCTCGACACGCTGCGTCATGACGTCGCGGTCGAGGAGTTGGCCGCCGGCCGGCTGCCGAACCTGGCGCGGGTGCTGCCGGACGGTTGGGAACGGCGGCACACGCCGGGGTCGTTCACGTTCGCGGCGCATTCGGCGTTCTTCGCGGGCTTCCTACCGACGCCGGTCGCGCCGGGCCGGCACACCCGGCTGTTCGCCGCCCGGTTCGGCGGCAGTGAGACCACGGCGTCGGACACGTGGGTCTTCGACGAGCCCGACCTGATCGCCGGGCTGCGGTCCGCCGGGTATCGGACGGTGTGCGTCGGGGGAGTGGGGTTCTTCAACCCGGAGAGCCGTCTCGGGCAGGTGCTGCCGGGGATGTTCGACGAGGCGCACTGGTCGGCGGCGACCGGGGTGACCGACCCGGACTCGTTCGAGCATCAGGTCCAGGTGGCCGAGAGCGTGGTGGCGAACCTGCCCGAGGACCAGCGGCTGTTCCTGTTCGTGAACGTTCCGGCCCTGCATCAGCCGAACTGGTTCTATCTCGACGGTGCTACCAGGGAAGCCGGTGACTCGCGGGAGTCGCACGCGGCGGCGCTGCGCTACGTCGACAGCCACATCGGGCGGCTGTTCGAGCTGGCAGCGGCACGCCGACCTTGCTTCGTCATCGTCTGCTCCGACCACGGCACCGCCTATGGCGACGACGGCCACGTCGGGCATCGCATCGGTCACGAAGTCGTGTGGACCGTGCCGTACGCGGATTTCGTGCTGTCGAAGGGATACGAGGCCTGATGCTGGAGCGTCCCTATGAGTCGTACGTGTACGCGTATCCGCACAAAACCGCGTACCGGCCGCTCGATCCGAAGCCGCTGCTGGCCGATGTGTGGCGGGGCGAGTCGCGCGACGCCTTGTCCTTCTATGCGCACATCCCGTTCTGCGAGGTGCGGTGCGGGTTCTGCAACCTGTTCACGCGTACTGGGGCTCCGGAGACACTGACCGCTGCGTATCTCGACGCGCTGGAGCGGCAGGCGGTCGCGGTGCGCACGGCGTTGGACGAGTCCGGACCGGAACCCCGGTTCGCGAACGCGGCGTTCGGCGGCGGAACTCCTACTTATCTGAGTGCTGATGAGCTGGCGCGGCTGTTCGACATCGCGGCGAAGGTGATGGGCGTCGGCTTTGGATCGGTTCCGCTGTCGGTGGAGGCGTCGCCCGCCACGGCTACTCCCGATCGGCTGGCCCTCCTTGCAGAACGGGGCACGACCAGGCTGAGCCTGGGTGTGCAGAGCTTTGACGACGTCGAGGCCCGGTCGGCAGTACGTCCCCAGAAGGCGTCCGAGGTGTTCGCGGCGCTGGACGCGATCCGCGCGGCCGGGATCCCGATTCTGAACATCGACCTGATCTACGGGATCGACGGTCAGACGAGGGACTCCTGGCGGTCGTCGCTGGCGACCGCGTTGCGGTGGTCCCCGGAGGAGATCTATCTGTATCCGTTGTATGTGCGGCCGTTGACGGGACTGGGGCGGCTGAACCTGGACCGCGACGCGGCCTGGGACGCGCAGCGGCTGGATCTGTATCGCGCCGGCCGCGACTACCTGCTGGAGAACGGCTACGAGCAGGTCTCCATGCGCATGTTCCGCCGCCGGGACGCGCCGGTCATCGAGGGCGGCGAGGACTACGCGTGCCAGACGGACGGCATGATCGGCTTGGGCTGCGGCGCGCGCTCCTATACGTCGTCACTGCACTACTCCTTCGACTACGCGGTGTCGGCGTCGGAGGTGCGGGGGATCATCGACGACTACGTCGCCACCGAGGACTTCGGCCGCGCCGAGGTCGGCTACCGGCTCGATGCCGATGAGCAGGCTCGAAGGTTCCTGATTCAGTCGTTGCTCCAGGCCGAGGGTTTGGAGCACGGGGAGGTCGCCGACCGGTTTCACGTGGAACTGGAGCTGCTGCGGAAGCGCGGTTTCTTGGACGGCGATTCTCTTACCCACGAACAGATCTCGCTCCCGCTTCGGCTCTCGGACGAAGGCTTGGCCTGGTCCGACTCGATAGGACCGATGTTCTTCTCCGAGCCGGTGCGCGCAGCGATGCGTGCCTACGACCTGAAGTAGGCGCCGAATGGAACTGTCGATCCTCTATCGCGGCCCGCTGGCGAGCTGTGACTACGACTGCGGCTATTGCCCTTTCGCCAAGCGTCGCGACTCCCCGGAGACCCTGCGCGCCGACCGCGAGGCGCTGGAGCGCTTTGTCGGGTGGGTGGGTGCGCAGGCCGAAGACCGGATCAATGTTCTGTTCACTCCTTGGGGCGAAGGGCTGACGCGATCCTGGTACCGCACGGCGATGGTCGAGCTCAGCCGACTGGACCACGTCGGCGAAGTGGCGATTCAGACGAACCTGAGCTCGCGGACGGCGTGGACGGCCGAGGCCGACCTCGGCTCGTTGGCGTTGTGGTGCACCTACCATCCGGATCAGGTCCCGTACGAGCGGTTCGTGGAGCGGTGCACCGAGCTGAGGGAACGCGGCGTCCGGTTCAGCGTGGGGATCGTCGGGCTCGCCGAGCATCTGGACGCGGCGCGACGCCTGCGGGCCGAGCTACCGGCGGACGTCTACCTCTGGGTCAACGCGGCCGAGGGGCACACCTACAGCGATCGTGAAGCCGCTCCCTGGACCGAGATCGACCCGCTGTTCCCGGTCTCGCGGTTCGCGCATCCGTCCCGCGGCCACGCCTGCCGCGCGGGGGAGACGGTGGTCTCGGTCAACGGCGACGGCGAGGTGTACCGCTGCCATTTCGTTTCGCGTACGGATCCGAGCGAGCGCCTCGGCAATCTCTACGACGGCTCCTACCGCGCGGCGCTGCGGCCGCGACTCTGCCCCCTGACAGAGTGCGACTGCCACATCGGCTACGTGCACATGCCGGAGCTGGGACTCTACGAGACCTTCGCCGGCGGGGTGCTGTCCCGGATCCCCGCCGACGTCCCTCGGGCCGCCGAGGGCCCCGTCCTGCTGACGATCAGGTCTGCGCCAGCGGCCGGTACTCGTCCTCGGTGAGGCCGAAGGTCCAGGCCACGCCTTCCTTGGCGGTGCGGGTGTGCGGCGGGACGCGCAGGAAGTAGACGTTGAAGGTGCCGTCCGGCTCGGGGGAGGAGTTCACCACCTCGACCAGGACGATCGACTCGTCGCCCGGCATCTCGATCCGCCACAGCTTCCCGGCCTCGTCCTGCTGCACCGGCTCGGCGCCGGACTCCTGGAGGAAGCGCTCGGGCGTGTAGTGCTCGACCATCATCCGGCGCTGCTCGGCGTTCTCCTCGGCGCGGATCAGCTCCGGGGTGGTGGCCGCCAGCCGGGCGCCGAACTCGGGGTCCAGGACCGTGCCGCGCCAGTAGTGCAGGGCGAAGCCGTCCGGGTAGGCCAGCGCCGGGCCGTCGCCGTGGTGCAGGCGGTCCTGGTCGTCCAGGCGCAGCGCGAGCGGGCGCTCGGTGAGGACCACGGCCTTCTCGAAGGGCCACCACCAGCCCCCGGAGCGGGCCATCCGGCCCAGATCGCAGGCCATCCCGGCGGCCTCGTAGAGCGGCAGCCAGGCGGCGTCGAACTGGCCGTGGACCGCGTGCGTCAGCACGATGCGCAGGGCGGTGCGCTCGGCGTCGTCGGCGGCCCGCGCCTCGACGCCGGCCGAGATCCGGGTGATCAGGCCGGACAGCAGCGGGGCCAGCGCGCCGCAGGCGGCCTGCCAGACCCGGCCGAACTCGCGCGGGCCGAAGCGCTCGGAGAGCTCGGCGCGGCCCAGCGACCAGGCCCGGTCCCGGATCCGGTCGCGGGCCGGGGCGCCGAAGCGGCCGTCGGCGGCGAGGATCAGGCGGGCGGCGGCCAGCGGCGAGTCGCACCAGATGATTTCGAGGTCGTCGCCGACCGCCGGCAGGGCCTCGGCGTACAGGGCGCGGACGGCCGCCTCGGCGGCTTCGCGGTCGGCGGAGTCGGTGGACAGCGCGATGCCGCGCCAGGTCTCGGCGGTGGCAGCGGCGATGGCCGCGACGCCGTCCGCGGTGAGGTCGGGCTGGTCGGGGTGGGCTGCGGACAACTCCAGGCACTTCTCGTAGCGGGCGTCGGTGGCCGCCGGCTCGGAGGCTCCGGCGGTTCCGGGCGTGCCAGGTGTATCAGGGGTCTCGGGCATCTCAGGGGTCTCGGGCGTCCGAGGCACGTCAGGAGTCTCCATCAGTCGGCCACCATCCGGAACGAGCGCAGCGCGCGCGGTTCGTACTCGCGCTGGCGGACCACCCGGAACCAGCCCTCGGGGAGCGGGATGGTGCCGTGCTCCTCGTGCACGACCTTGCCGCCGCGCGGGAGGAACAGGAACGCCGGGTCGCTGTCGGTCGGCGCCGGGTAGAAGTGGCCGTCGTCCTGCGCGGCCAGGACCGCGTGGGCGTGGCCGGTGCTCTCCCCCAGCGCCAGGATCATCGGCTCGCGCGGGGCGCGGCGCCGCGGCCCTTCGGCGCGGACCCCTTCCGGCACGGCGGTCTCCGTGACCGGCACGATCAACACATCTCCTTGGCGGTACACGGCCCCTCCTGTCGTCCGCGGCGCTGGCTGCCGACTGTTCCGGTGGCTGTCTCGGTGCCTCACCGTAGTCCGGGGCACCGACAAGGCCCGCGCCCTTGACGGCGCGGTACGGATGAATGTGGCGCCCCCGTTTCCGGCGGCGCCATTTCTTGTGTCGGTCTCCCACCGTTCCCGGACCCGGCCGCGGCCGTTGCCGACCCGTTATCGGATCGCGGCTACCAACCCCTTCCCCGGCAGCATTATTTAGTTTACTTTACTGACGAACTCGCGACGTACTGCCGCCGAACCGGGGATCACTCCCGGATGGCGGCTTCGCCGGTTCCCGCACCACGCACCACCGCACGACGCACCACCGCACCACCGCACCAAGCACAGAGCAACAGAGCAATGAGCAATGAGGCCGGCTTAGGGAGGGCGCTTGGACACGCCTGTAGTGCTGGGGATCGACTTCGGCGGGACGAAGACCGCGATGGCTGTCGCCGAGGCCGGCGCGGCTGTGCGGCTCGGTACCGCCACCGTCCCCACGCACGCTGCTGAGGGGGGCAAGGCCTCCCTGGCACGGGGGTTGCGGGCCGCCCGCGGCTTGCTGGAGCGGGTCGCCCCCGGGCGGGAGCCCCTGGCCGTCGGGGTCTCGACGATCGGGATCCCCCGCGAGAACGGGGTCGATCTGGCCCCGAACATCCCCGGCTGGGCCGAGCTGGCCCTGGCCCAGGAAGTGCAGGACGCGTTCCCCGACTCCGAGATCCGGGTCGAGACGGACGTGAAGGCCGCCGCGCGCGTGGAGGCCGTGGAAGGGGCTCTGAGGGACGCCGATCCCGGGCTGTACCTCAACCTCGGGACCGGTCTGGCGGTGGCCCTGGTGGCCGGCGGCGAAGTCGTCGCCGGGCGCAACGGCGCCTCCGGCGAGATCGGGTACAACCTGCGGTCGGTCGCCGATGTCGGCGCCGCCGCCGGGCAGCGGTCGATCCTGGAGGACGGCGTCAGCGGCATCGGGCTGCTGGCCCGGGCTCGGGAGCTGGTCCCGGGCGCGACCGGGGCCAAGGACCTGTTCGCCGCCGTGAGCACCGACGAGCGCGCGGCCGCGGTACTGAAGGAATTCACTGACGAGCTGGCCTTCCATCTGGTCAACCTCGCCATCGCCCTGGACCCGGCGCGGATCGCGGTCGGTGGAGGGATGGTCCGCTCCTGGGCCGCCCTGCACGGTCCGCTGCGCCGGGCGCTGGACGCCGCTGTGCCGTTCCCCCCGGAGCTGGTGCAGGCCGCGTTCCCGTTCGACGCCCCGCTGGCCGGCGCCCTCACGCTGGCCCGCGCCGCGGTGCGTCCGCAACCCTCGACAGCCCTGTAGACGCCACCGTCCCCGCGCCGGCGGCGCCGGCCGGGGGACTTCGCACCACCGCAGTATCCAGCTAGTCGCATCGCATCCCGGCTCCACTTCCCTCGGGTGCCACATCCCGTGAATCGGAAAGGAAACCCAGCATGAGGCACGGCAAGTCCTCGCTGCTCGCGGTGGCCGTCTCCATAGGCCTGGCCGCCAGCGCGTGTTCCAGCACCAAGCACACGAACGACACCTCCGGGAGCACCGGCGGCACGTCGGCCAGCTCGGCCTCCGGCAGCTCGTCGTCGTCGTCCTCCACCGCCCCCAAGACGTACAAGCAGGGCGGCACCCTGACGATCTCCAACGAGCAGGGCCAGACCTGGCCGTGCGCGTTCAACCCGTTCAACGCCTCCAACAACGTCGAGGCCAACGGGTTCATCTACGAGCCGCTGATCTACATCAACACGCTGCAGAACGCCAAGGAAACCCCGATGTTGGCGTCCAGCTACCAGTGGAACACCGACAAGACGGCGGTCACCTTCACCATCCGGGACGGGGTGAAGTGGAGCGACGGCCAGCCGCTGACGGCCGACGACGTCGCCTTCACCTTCAACCTGATGAAGCAGGCTCCGGCCACCGACCTGTACACGCTGTGGAGCGGCGCCGGCCTGACCGAGGCCAAGGCCAGCGGCAACCAGGTCACGCTGACGTTCAAGCAGAACGCGCAGGTGTACTTCTACCAGTTCGCCAACCTGGTCACGATCGTGCCGCAGCACATCTGGTCCACCGGCGACGCCGCGGCGCACCCGGACACCTGGGCCAACGCCAACCCGGTCGGTTCGGGCCCGTACACGGTCAAGTGCACGCCGAACAACATGGAGTACAAGGCCAACCCGAGCTACTGGCAGCCCGGCAAGCCCTACGTCACGACCGTGGAGTACCCGGCCTACCTGGACAACCAGCCGGCCAACCAGGACCTGGCCAGCGGCAAGGCGCAGTGGGGCTCGCAGTTCATCACCGGCATCAAGTCCTTCTACCTGAACAAGTCGCAGGACAACCACACCTGGTCCCCGCCGGTCCTGAACGTCGCGCTGGTCCCGAACCTGGACCCCTCGCACAAGGCGACCAGCCAGCTCGGCGTGCGCCAGGCCCTGGCCTACGCGATCGACAAGGCGAAGGTCTCCGCGATCGGTGAGGACGGCCAGCAGCCGCCGGCCAACCAGTCCGGCATCGTCACGCCGACCTTCGACAAGTACAACGACGCCGCGGCGATCAGCGCGGCCGGGTTCGACAAGCCGGACCTGGACAAGGCCAAGGCGGCGCTGCAGACCGCCGGCTACTCGACCTCGAACCCGTTGAACCTGACGGTCATCTCGGTCCAGGGCTACACCGACTGGGACGCCTCGCTCGCGGTCATCAAGGACGAGCTCAAGGGCATCGGCATCAACCTGACCGAGAGCTCCCTGACCATGCAGACCTACGACGACAAGCTCTACAAGGGCGACTACGACCTGGCCTACGTCGGCCAGCCGGCCGGCGGCCCGACGCCGTACTACGAGCTGCGCGAGTGGCTGCACTCGGCGAACACCGCGCCGATCGGCCAGTCCGCCTCGGCCGGCAACTTCGAGCGCTACCAGAACAAGGAAGTGGACACGCTGCTCGACAGCTACGCCACCGCCTCCGCCGACGACCAGGTGGCCATCATCAAGAAGATCGAGGGCTACATGATCAAGGACGTCCCGATCATCCCGGTCACCGAGTCCGTGGACTGGTTCCAGTACAACACCAAGGACTTCGGCGGCTGGCCGACCTCGGACAACCCGTACGCCCAGCCCGCGGCCTACAACTACCCGGACAACGAGCAGGTGCTGCTCAACCTGTTCTACAAGCCGGCCCAGTAGTCCGCCGGACCTGAGGTCCCCGATCGACCATGGTCCGCCAGGGGTTTGGTCCCCTGGCGGACCCGGACGGCGCCCCGACCGTACCGGGGGCGCCGCCTCGCCACCGCGCTTCCGCGCCCACCCGCCGCCCCCGCCGCCCGCGTCCGCGGGCCCCGCCGCGGCGCCGTGTTCGCCAGCCAATGAAAGGACAGAGGGTTGAGATATCTTCTGCGCCGACTAGGGTTCTTCCTTCTCACCCTCTGGGCCGCCCTCACGCTGAACTTCTTCCTCCCGCACTTCATGCCCGGCAGCCCGATCAACTCGCTGCGGGCCGCCACCCGCGGCAAGGTGCCGGACGCCCAGCTCAAGCAGATCCTGGCCTCCTACGGCTTCAAGCCGGACGCCAACGTGTTCAGCCAGTACTGGGACTACCTGGGCAACATGCTCTCGGGCAACTTCGGCGTCTCCACCGGCGGCAGCTCGCTGGGCACCCCGGTGTCCAAGATGATCGGCCAGTCGCTGCCGTGGACCCTGGGCCTGGTCGGCATCACCACGGTGCTGGCCTTCATCCTGGGCTCGCTGGTCGGCACCATCGCGGCCTGGCGCCGCGGCGGCGTCGTCGACTCGGTGCTGCCCTCGGTGTTCGTCGTCACCTCGGCGCTGCCGTACTTCGTGGTCGGCCTGTTCCTGATCCTGTTCTTCACGATCGACAACACCTGGCTGCCCGGGTCGTTCAACTACGACAACACGATCGTGCCGGGCTTGTCGCCCGGGTTCATCGGCAGCGTGCTCCAGCACGCGCTGCTGCCGGCCGCCACGCTGCTCATCACCTCGATCGGCGGCTGGGTGCTGACCATGCGCAACAACATGATCACCACGCTGGCCGAGGACTACATCCGGATGGGCCGGGCCAAGGGCCTGTCGGACCGCAAGGTGATGGTCAACTACGCCGCGCGCAACGCGTTCCTGCCGAACCTGTCCGGCTTCGCGATGTCGATCGGGTTCGTGCTGACCGGCGCGATCCTGGTGGAGCGGATCTTCAACTACCCGGGGCTGGGCTACCAGCTGTACAACGCGGTCAACAGCATCGACTACCCGATGATGCAGGCGCTGTTCCTGCTGTTCACGATCGCGGTGCTGGGCGCCATCCTGGTGTGCGACCTGCTCACCGTCTGGCTCGACCCGCGTACCCGGGCTAAGGGGTGAGGCACTGATGACGACCCTGCTCTCGCAGCCGGCCGAGGCGCCGGCCGCGCCGATCCGCGGCAAGAAGCGCGGCGGCGGCGTGTGGCGCTCGTTCCTGTCCAACCGCAAGGCGAACTTCGGCTTTGTGCTGTTCTTCGTCCTGCTGGTGATGGCGCTGTTCCCGTCGCTGTTCACCGATGTGGACGACCCCACGGCCCCGGCCCGCTTCATGCCCCGGCTGCCGCCGTCCGGCGACCACTGGCTGGGCACCACCTCGCTGGGCCAGGACGTGTGGGCGCTGTTCGTCTACGGCGCCCGCGAGCCCTTGATCATCGCGGTGGTGGCCGGCGGACTGGCGACCATCATCTCGGTGTTCGTCGGCGTCTCCGCGGCCTACCTCGGCGGCGTGGCCGACGACGTGATCTCCTTCATCACCAACGTGGTGCTGGTCATCCCGACCTTCCCGCTGGTGATCGTGCTCTCCGCCTACTCCGGCAAGCCCACGCTGACCGTCATGGTCTCCGTGCTGGTGGTCACCGGCTGGTCCTACGGCGCCAACCAGCTGCGGGCCCAGGCCCTGTCGCTGCGCAACCGCGACTTCCTGGAGTCCGCCCGGGTCCGCGGCGAGCGCCGGTCCTACATCATCGTCTTCGAGATGCTGCCGACGATGATCTCGCTGATCATCGCCAACTTCCTGGGCGCCGCGCTGTTCTCGGTGCTGAACGCCGCCGGCCTGCAGTTCCTCGGCCTGGGCGACCCGAACTCGGACAGCTGGGGCACGATGCTGTACTGGGCCGACTCGCAGTCGGCGCTGGAGAACGGCGCCGAGTGGTGGGCCATCGCCCCGGCCCTGGGCATCGCGGCCCTGGGGGTCGCCTTCGCCCTGATGAACTACGCCTTCGACGAGATCAGCAACCCGGCTCTGCGGCCGGTGAGGAGGCAGCGTGGCAAGCAGCTCGCGGCACGGCTCCGGCCGTCCGTCCCGGCCCAGGCCGGTCCCGCCGACGCCCTGGGAGGTGAGTGAGCCGATGCTGGAGACGACGACGGATCCGAACGCGCTGCTGGAGGTCCGCAACCTCTGGGTGGAGTACAACACCCCGACCGGGTCGGTGCCGGCGGTCGCCGGCGTGGACCTGACGCTGGCCAAGGGCGAGTTCCTGGGCGTGGTCGGGGAGTCCGGCTGCGGCAAGTCCACGATGCTGTTCGGCATCGCGCAGCTGCTGAACCCACCGGCCTCGGTGACCGCCGGGGAGGTGTGGTTCAAGGGCCAGAACCTGGTCGCGCTGAGCGCCAAGAGCCTGAACCACCTGCGCTGGCGGGACTTCTCGGTGGTGATGCAGAGCGCGATGAACGCCCTGAACCCGGTGCACACCATCGGGCACCAGTTCAAGGACGCGATCAAGGCGCACGCCAAGTGGTCCGAGACCGAGATCCGGGTGCGTTCGGCCGAGGTGCTGGAACTGGTCGGTATCGACCCGGTGCACCTGAAGTCCTACCCGCACCAGCTCTCCGGCGGCATGCGCCAGCGCGCGATGATCGCGATGGCGCTGCTGTTCACGCCGGACCTGATCGTGATGGACGAGCCCACCTCGGCCCTGGACGTGGTGGCGCAGCGCTCGCTGATGGCGCAGATCAAGGAGCTGCAGAAGCAGCTGGGCTTCGCGGTGATCTTCGTGACCCACGACATGTCGCTGGTCAGCCACTTCTCCGACCGGCTGATGGTGATGTACGCCGGCCAGGTGGTCGAGCTGGGCACCACGCGGGCGGTGTTCGACGCGCCCGCGCACCCCTACAGCAAGGGGCTGCTGGACGCGTTCCCGTCCATCCGCGGCGAGAAGAAGCGGCTGACCGGCATCCCCGGCGCGCCGCCGAACCTGGGCCGGCCGCCGACCGGCTGCCGCTTCCACCCCCGGTGCCCGGTCGCGATGGACCGCTGCATCGTCGACGAGCCGGAGCTGTACCAGGTCGGCGCGGTGCAGGCCCGGTGCCTGCTGCACGAGCCGGCGGCGCAGAAAGTGGAGATCGAGTCGTGAACGAGCCGACCGGCAGCGAACTGCTGCGCACCGTGGACCTGACTCGGCACTTCAAGATCGGCGGCGGCTTCTCGCGCCACAACCTGCACGCCGTCGACGAGGTGAACCTGACCATCAACCGGCGCGAGATCGTGGCGCTGGTCGGGGAGTCCGGCAGCGGCAAGTCGACGATCGCCCGCCTGCTGGCCCAGGTCTACAAGCCCACCTCCGGGGAGATCCGGTTCGAGGGCAAGAGCCTGGGCGCGCTGCGCGGCCGCAAGCAGCAGCTGGCCTACCGCGGCGAGGTGCCGATGGTCTTCCAGGACCCGTTCGCCTCGCTGAACCCGGCCTACCGCGTCGACCACGGCATCATGCGCGGCCTGAAGCTGCACCGCACCGAGCTGTCGCCGGCCGAGCGCCGGGCCGAGGCGGCGCGCGTGGTGGAGGCCGTCGGCCTGAACCCGGCGGCGGAGATCCTCCAGCGCTACCCGTACGAGCTGTCCGGCGGCCAGCGCCAGCGCATCGGCTTCGCCCAGGCCCTGGCCTACCGGCCGAAGCTGATCCTGGCCGACGAGCCGGTGTCGATGCTCGACGTGTCGATCCGCATCGGCCTGCTGAACGTGATGGCCGACCTGCGGGAGAGCGAGGGGGTGTCGTTCCTCTACATCACCCACGACATCGCCAGCGCCCGCTACGTCTGCGACCGCGTGATGGTGATGTACGGCGGCCACATCGTCGAGGCCGGCCCGACCGAGGACGTGCTCCAGGAGCCGAAGCACCCGTACACCCAGCTGCTGCTGTCGGCCGTCCCGGACCCGCGCGCGCCGCTGACCGTCGACGTCGACACGGTGAAGGCCGAACCTCCGAAGGTCGTCAACCCCCCGGCCGGCTGCCGCTTCCGCGACCGCTGCCCCCTCGCCGAACCGATCTGCCACGAGGTGACCCCCAAGCTCACCGAACTGGCACCCGGACACGAGACCGCGTGCCATGTGGCGCAGCGGGCGGCAGCGGGGGTTGCCGGCTGACGCCGGCACGCTGTCGTCCACTGCGGTACGGGTCTTGTGAGGCGGGGTCCGGGTCTTCGGCCCGGGCCCCGCTGCGGTGTCGGGGCGTGGTCGGGGCGGCGTCGGGGCGGCGTCGGGGCGGCGGAGTCAGCCGTGTCGGTGCTCGCTGCGTTGCCGCAGTTCCAGGAGCCACGACCGCACCTGGCTGTCGTCGTGCAGGTAGCCGCCGGCCGGGCCGTTCGGCAGATCGATGCCGGACAGCTTGTCCAGGGCCCAGAGCTCCGAATCGTCCCAGTCGAGGGAGTCGTCAAGGAGCCAGCGTGTGGCCCAGCGGTCGGCGTCGTCCCGGCTCAGTCGGCCTTCGATCACCGCGACGAAGCAAGCCTCGATCTCCCCGAGATCCGGTCGTGTATCGCCAGCCATGTCCTGATCATAGGCATCGAGGCGTGCGCTGCCGCTGCTGAGCCGAGCAGGGCACTGCTTTTGCGGCCCTACCCCTCCACCCCCGTGGGCTCCTGAGCCCCCTGCCAGGCCTCGAAAACCAGCCGCCGCACCGTCCCCACCCCCGAAGCCAACGCCCCTTGCAGCACCGCGTTCGCGCCCAGCTCCGAGGCTGCCAACTCCGGCACCAACGGTGTCATCCGGTGCAGTGCCGTCCGCAGCGGCTCCAACAACAGGTCGGCACTGTCCCCGATCCCGCCGCCCAGCACCACGAGCTCCGGGTCGATGACCGCCGAGATGGCCGCGACGGCGAGCGCCAGTCGTTCCGCCTCCCGCCGCACGACCTCCAACGCCGTCTCACTGCCGGCCCGCGCCGACAGGAACACCTGCTTCGCCGAGTCGGTGTCCGCCAGCCCGAGCTCTCGCGCCGCCGCCACCACGGAGTCGGCCGCCGCCGCGTCCTCCAGCAGTCCTCGGCTGCTCACCGCCAGGTTCAGGTGCTGCGTTTCCGCGCCGCCTGTGCTGCTCGCGCCGTCCGTGCCGCTCGCGCCGTCCAGACCGCCGGGGCCGCTCGCGCCACCCACACCGCCCGCGCCATACGGTCCGTAGGGCAAGTACCCGATCTCCCCGGCCGCGCCGCGCGAGCCCGGAAACAGCCGCCCGTCGACCACGATCCCGGCGCCCAGCCCCGTCCCCACCAGCAAGTACACGAACAGCCGCCGTCCGCGTCCGGCTCCCGCCGCGTGCTCCCCGAGCGCCGCCAGGTTCGCGTCGTTCAGCAGCTCCAACCGGGTGTCCAGCGACGCCGCCAGCCGGTCGGTGACCTCGCGCCGGCCCCACCCCGGCAGGTTCACCGCGTACCGGAGCTCGTTGGTCGCGGCGTCGATCACCCCGGGGCTGCCGACCACCGCGTGCAGCACCCGCGACCACTCCACCCCGGCCTCGGCGCACGCCCGCCGGGCCTGCGCCACGATCGCGTCGACGATGCCGTCGGCGTCCCCGGCAGTGTTCGGCTCGTCGGCGCGGCCCACCACGGTGCCGTCCAGATCCGCCAGGCCCACGCGGATCCAGCTGCGCCCCACGTCGACGCCGAAGGCGTAGCCCGCCGTCGGGTCGGCCTCGTACAGGACCGGCGAGCGCCCGCGCCCGGCCACCGCCTGCTTGCCGATCTCGCGGACCAGGCCGCCGTGCTCCAGCCGGCCCAGCGCGGTGGACACCGTCGGCTTGGACAGGCCGGTGAGGCGGGCCAGCTCCGCACGGGACGTGGCGCCGTCGGCGCGCAGCCGGTCGAGCAGGAGCCGCTCGTTGTTGGTACGCAGGACACTGCGGTTCCAGGCGGACTCCACGGTCTCGCGGGCTCCTTCGTCAGTCGCGTCTTCGGTCTGTTCCGGTCTTCAGCCGTCTTCAGTCTGCTTCACTCGTCGTTCAGCCGTCTTCGGTCCTCGATCGCCGTCCGCGGCCGGCCCGCTGTTCGAGAATGCTCGACCACCGCGCTGATCAGCCCGCACCCGAGCGTGGACGCACAGGTCTCGAAGGTCGAGATTAGCCCCTTCCCGCCCTTGTCGGTGTCCGACGCTACCTTCGGAACATGACTTCCACCGCCCAAATGTACGGGTATGTCCGGGCGTCCAGCCTCGGCCCGGACGGTCTGCTGGATCTCCAGACCTCCGGCGGCACCACCGTCGCCGGCCCGGCCGCGCATCCGCGCTTCTTCTCCGGCTTCCTCGGGGAGGCCGAGCCGGCCGCGGCGGCGCTGCTCGGCGTCGCGAACGTGGCCCAGGCCCGGTACTGGCGGCCGAACCTGGCGGCGCTGCGCGATCCGGTCGTGACCTGCAACGGCGACCGCCTGCGCTTCGAGTCCTTCTCCGGGTGCTGCGGCGTCTACGCCCGCCTCGACGTCCTGGAGTCCGGCCTGGACGGCACCGCCCTGGACCGCGGCACCACCAACGTCGACGTCAACAACGACCTGCGCCTGGCCCTGACCAGGGTGCGGGGCGGGGACCCGCTGCGACTTGAGGTGGGACCTGAGGGACTGGAGGCCACCACTTTCGACGGCACCGTGGTGGAGCGTAAGGTGCCGCTGCCGCCCCGCTGGCTGCGCGGCTTCGCCGAGGTGCAGGCCGTCACCTCCGGCTATGACCTGCGCGCCGAGCTGCGGGCCGCGGACGCCGCGCGGTTCCTGCGCTCCCTGCCCAACGCGCCGCGCGGCGTGCAGTGGCTGGTCCCGGCCGGCCGCACCCTGCGCCTGGCGGCCACCGCCGGCCCCGGCGCGGTCTGCCTTGCCGGCCCGCAGCGCCTCAAGGAGCTGCTGCCGCTGCTGCGCTTCGGCGGCGCGCTCCGTGTCTACGGTCCGAACCTCACTCGCGGCTCGGGCCCGGTCGCCTCGGTCTGGCAGCTGGACCTGCCGGGCATGCGCCTGGTGCTGACCCTGTCCCCGGAGATCACCCGCGGCTTCTCCGGCGAGGGTGCGGTGTTGTCCGCGCTGGCCGGGGACGAGGTGATCGACGACGCCGAGACCGTCGCCGCCCTGCTCGCCTTCGACGCGCGGGTGGAGCCGGACCGGCTGGCCGAGGAGTCCGGCCTGCCGGTGGCCCGCGTGCGCGCCGCGCTGACCCAGCTCGGCACCGCCGGCCGCGTCGGCTACGACCACGCCGACGCCGCGTACTTCCACCGCGAGCTGCCCTACGACGCCGAGCGTGCCGCCAAGCAGAACCCGCGGCTGCGCGCCGCCCGCGACCTGCTGGACGCGAACGCCGTCAGCTGGGACAGCGCGATCGCCACCATCGTTGTTGAGGACCACGTGCAGCGGGTCCGGGCGGCGGCCGACGGGGCGCTGTCCTGCACATGTCAGTGGTATGCGAAGTACCAGGGAGGACGCGGGCCGTGCAAACACATACTCGCGGCGGACGCCTATCGTCGTGGCGAGCGCGGCTTGGCGGAGTCGGCGGACGACGAGGAACTGGCGGGGACCCGATGAGCACGGACAGCGCGGCAGGCTCCATATCCGTCCAGCCCGGATCGGCCGAACACCTGACCTCCCTGCTGGCGGCCGGGAACGCGACGGCGATAGCAGCCTTCTTCCATGGCATGTCCGAGAAGGAGCGGCGCACTTTCGTGAAGCCGCTGCGCGCGCAGCTGAAGTCGGTCAGCTGGCGCGTCTACAGCGAGCAGTCGTCGTCCTGGGACTGGAACGACTTCAAAGCCGTTCAGCGCCGCACGTCCCGCGCGCAGATCCCGGCCTCGATGGCGGTGCTGTCCACCGCCTCGGCCGTCGCGAAGTACCTGCGTACGGTTCAGCGCCAGAGCACCCTGGAGATCGTTCCGGACGCCATCCGCCAAGTCCTCGCCGACCGGAATCCGGACTGGCTGTCCGAGCTCGCCGACGAGCTGTCGGCGACGCTCAGTCCCGAGGGCGCGCTCCCGGTGGTCCAGGCGGTCGCCGCCGCGGCCGGCGTGCCGCCGACGCTGACCCCGGGGCTCGTCCGCGCCTGGGCGGTGCGCTTCCGGTGGCACGACCACCGCGACCGCGGCAAGGCCGCCTTCCTCGCCGATCCGGCGCTGGCCGCGCTGCTGCCGCTGACCTTCGACGACGACGACAACGACGACCTCTACACCGAGTGGGCGAACTTCGGGAAGTTCGCGCACCTGGCCGTCTCCCAGGGCCTGGTGCCGCGCGCGGACATGCTCGACGGCAGCCTCCGGCGCCTGCTGCGCGGCGGGCGCCTCAGCGCGATGCAGGGCCATCTGGCGTTCTGGACCGCGATGGCGGCGACCGACGAGGAGATCGCCGCGCGGATCTCCAGCTGTATCAGCCTTCTGTCCTCGCAGAACGGCACGGTCGCGAAGGTGTTCCTGGCCTCGGTCAAGAAGGCCTCCGACGCCGGGCACGTCGACCTCGAACTCGCCCTGGAGGCGGCGTCGATCGCGGTGACGCGCTCGGAGAAGAACATCGTGAAGACGGCGCTCGGCTGGCTCGACGCGTTGGCCACCGCGCATCCCGACCGGGTCGCGGAGATCGCCGGGTACACGGCCGTCGCCTTTGGCGCTCAGGGTGCTGACATCCAGGAACGCGCCGTGAAGCTGATCGGCAAGCGGGCCAAGGCCCTGGCGGAGGCGGACCGCGTGCGCCTCGCGGCCGAGGGGGAGGTGTACCTTCCCTCGGACCTGGCCGCCACCCTCGCCGGGCTGCTGGGCCTGGAGCAGGACGCTGCGATGCCCGAGGCCGGTTACCTCGACGTCGCGCCGTACGAACCGCGTCCGCTGCTGCCCCCGATCGGATCGCCGGCCGAACTGGCCGAGCAGGTCTCCTCGCTGATGCACACCGCGCCGTCCGAGGCGATGCTGTTCGAGCGGGTGCTGGAAGCCGTGGTCACGTTCTCCCGCGCCGACGCCCCGGGCCTGAGCGAAGCGCTCGCTCCGGTGGTCGAGCGGGCCCACGACCGCTGGGAGTGGTCGCTGGAGAACTACCCGGACACGCCCTCCACGGCGGTGTACCGACTCGCCGAGGCCGCGGTCCGGTTCGACGCGAAGAAGCGCAAGCCGCACCGGGCCTCGGTGCACGAGCTGTGGCCGGTGGTGCGCAAGCAGAAGCCGAGCTACTCCCGGCGGCGGGACCGCACGTCCCCGGCCGACTTCCTGGTCCTGCGTGCCGCCGAGTACACGGCCGCGCTGGGCCTGCCGGACCTGCCGGCGCCGCTCGCCATACCGACCGCCGCGAACGGCAGCCTGGACCCGGAGGTGCTGGCGGAACGACTGCGCGCCGCCGAATCAGAGGCCTTGGTCCCCCTGGAGGCGGACCTGCACCAGGCGCTGCTGCGGCTGCCGGTCGACTGCGGCGACGTCGACACCTCCGGCTTCGCCTCGGAGGCGGGCAAGCGCTTCGCGGCCTGGGTCGCGGGCGAGCGCGTCGCGTTTCCGGACGCGACGATGCCGGATCCGCGGATGCGCGACGGCGTGCGGATCCGCAGCGACGCCGAGGCCGATGCCTACCTGAAGCGGATGGAGCGCAAGCACGCCTCACATCCCGCGACGCTGCTGGATCTGCTTCCCGGCGTCTGGTTCGAGGCGGAGCAGCAGTGGGACGAGTCGGACTGGGACATCTGCTGGCCCGCGATCCTCCCGTCCCACCCGGACCTGCCCGCCATCGCCCTGGCCGGTGCTGCGGACTGGAGCAGCGTGGAGCCGTCGCCGGAGTCCGCCTTGGCGCTGGCCGAGCAGGACGACCCGGTCCACGCCGGGACGCACTATGTGATCGCCTCCCGCATGATCCATGCCGAGGCTGGGTTGCGTGCCTCCGGCGTCGACGCGGCGCTGGTGCTGGCCGCGCGGGGGTTGTTCGACGGCGTTCGCGTCGCCGAGGCCCTGACCGTCCGCCTCACCGCGGAACCGGCCGGTCTGCGCCGTGTGGTGCCGTGCCTGCGCGACCTGGCGAACGGGGGAGCGGCCGGACAGGCATGGGACACCGTCGCCGCGCTGCTGCCACAAGCACTGCCGCCCGTTCGGACGAAAGCGCTGAGCGGAACCGCCGAACTGTTGGTGCTCGGCACGGAGCTGGCCGGCGCGCTCAAGGTGCGGACGTCGATCGACGCGGTCACGGCGGCCGCCGAGAAGAAGGGCGGGAGCGCGGTGGCGAACGCGGCGCGGCGGCTGGTGGGGGCGCTGGGGGCGGGATGAGCTGAGCGATTCAGTACAAACCCTTGGCTCGCGGAAGGGAACCGGACCGTCGCGGAGCGCGTCCAACCCTCATGAAGCTGACGAGATGGATCTGCGTCTTGACCCTGATCTTCGGGGCCGCGGCGTGTTCGGGAACCTCCTCGAAGCCGTCCGCTGCCGGGGCGTCGTCATCGGCGGCGAGCAGTGGCACTTCTTCCGACAGCAGTGCCACGAGCTCGGCGGGCGGTTCGTCGGCGTCGTCCTCGGCCGCGCCGTCGGACGGGTCGGCGGGGTCGGCCGGGTCGTCCGGGGCGTCCGCGTCGGCCGGCGGCACATCGGCCGGGTCGCGGTCCGCCCCGTCGGGCGGTTCCTCGTCGCCGCCGGCGCCGTCCGGATCGCTCCAGCGCGTCGCCGAGATCCGCTTCGAAGGCGGTTTCGCGGGCAACCAGCTCCAGCTGACGCCGCCCAAGGTCGTCGTGTACTCCGACGGCACCGTGGTGGTGGACGCCGGCAAGCGCTCCACGCTGAACCTGCCGGTGCTCAACGGCCTGGTGTCCACCGTCCGCAAGGACCTCGGCGGCATGCCCGCGACGGTGAAGCCCTCCGACGGCCGGACGATCCCCGACATCCCCATCACCGTGCTCGGGATTCTCCAGGCCGATGGCACGTACCAGATCGTGCGGGCCAGCGGGCTGCAACAGCTCGGCCAGGAGGGCGGCTATCCCGCGCCGCTCTACGACGCCTTCACTAAACTCAATGCCCTTACTACCACGCCGAGCACTGCCTACATCGGAGCGAACGTGCGCTACCAGCTCCAGTGCCCGGCGACCGCCACCGGCGCGCAGCCGTGGCCGGTCGGGCTGCCACAGCCGGCCAACAGCGCGGGTGCGAGCTGCGTCGAGTTCCACGTGGCCGGCGGCGCGGCGGCCACGGCGGTGCGCACGGCGTGCGTGCCCTTCATGCCGCAGTCCGGCGACGCGATGAAGACCCCGGTGCCGTACCAGTCGGCCAAGGGCGTGCGCACCTGCACGTGGCGCTACGCGTTGCCGGACGAGACCTCGTGATCCGGTGCACCGACCCAGCCGGCGACGAGAATCAGGCCACTGGCTCGGTGCACCGCGTAGTAGGCGAACGGTCGGTCGAAGGTCACTGATATCTGGCGCACCATGCTGCTTGGCCGCATCGCGCTGCCGGCCATCATGGCGAACGCCATCACCGCCGCTGCCGTGAAGCCCTTCGCGGTGAAGACCGCCACGGCGTCCTGTGCGGCCTGATCGACGGTGAGCGGGAAGTCGCTGAGCCCGGGGAAGTGGCCGCGGCCCGGGCCGGAGACGTGCCGGAGCCCGAACAGGGCCGCGTGCTCCAGCAGATCGTGGTGGGCGGAGACGCGGAACGGGACGGTGGTGACGGAGAGGCTGTCCATCGGCGTCATCGACTCGACCGTGGAGACGGTGACGCCGGGTGCGGGCGTTCCGACCGGGAGGTTCGGGCCGTGGGTGATGGACGGATCGGAGCGGTCGTGGCCGGTTGAGGCTGCCAAGTCCGTGCCGGCCGCGATCACTTTCGCGGGCGCGCAGTCCTCGGGGCCGAGGACCAGCACCACGTCGACGTCGCCGTCACCGTCGACTGTCAGAGCACTCATACGGCCCGCTGGGGTGTCCGCGACGCGCAGCGCGCGCAGTTCGGTGGTGTGCCGCCGCAGGACCGACAACTGGCCGTTCTCGTCGGCCCACTCGCCGGTGGTCTCCGTGATGCTCGGGCGGAACGGCTCTTGCCAGGTCACCTCGACGGTGAGGGCGCTCGCGAGCACGAGCATGATGTCGGCGGTGAGCGTGACCGGCAGGCGCGGGACCAGGCCGCCGGTGTGTTCCGAGGTCCAGGCGTCCAGCCGCTTCTGGTCCGTCGCGGCGTCGCCGGTCAGCTCGCCGTGGACGCCGGGTGCGATGTTGGCGAGCCACGCGGTGTGGACGCGCACTTCGCGGCGCGTCCACAGGCCCAGTGCGATCCGGGCGGCGGCGGAGCTTTCGATCGTGGCCAGGATGTCGCGGGCGGCGCGCGCCGCCTCGTCGGCCGGGACGCCGAGCGCGGACGCGAGTTCGGCGCGTCCGGTGTCGTCGGCGCCGTCGGCGAGGAAGGCCAGCAGGGGCCAGACTCCGGCGCCGGAGAGCACTGTCGCGCCTGAGCCGGTTTCCGAGCTGGCTCTCGCGTCCGGGCCCGAGCCTGGGCCCGGTTGGGCCCAGGTCTCCAACCATCGCTTGGTCAGAGCATTGACTTTCTCCACCGCCGTAGCCGTCATGGCTCAGGCCTACCCGACGCCGGCCCAATCCGGCAACGGCTCGCAGCGCTTGCGCCATTCTTCGGGGATGCCCGGGGTCCCGACCCGCGCGGCCACCACGCCACCGACGATCGCGCAGGTGGTGTCGATGTCGCCGCCGACGAGTGCGGTGTCCCAGAACGCCGCCTCGTAGTCGTTGATCCGTTTCGCCGCGACCCACAGGCAGAACGGGACGGTGTCGGGGGCGGAGATGTAGCGTCCGTTGCCCAGCGACGCCGCGGCGCTGCGGGGATCGGTGAGCGGCAGCAGGGTCATCGCCGTGCCGATGCCGTCGCGCACCAGGCCCGGGGGAGTGCGTTCGGCGATCTCGTCCAGGAACTCGTACCCGGCCAGGTCGGTGCCGGCCGCCAGCGCCGCCGCGACGGCCACCGCCACCGCGCCCGCGACGCCCTCCGGGTGCGTGTGCGTCACCGCGGCCGACGCCGCCGCCTCGGCGGCGACCCGGTCCAGGTCGTCGGCGCCGAACCAGGCGCCGAGCGGCGCGACGCGCATCGCGGCGCCGTTGCCCCAGGAGCCGCGGCCCTCGAACATGCCGGCGGCCTGTTCGCGCCAGTCGGCGCCTTCCTGGCGGATCAGGCGGAGCATGCGGTTGACGCCGGCGCCGTAGCCGCGGTCGAAGTCGTGGTGGTCGGCGAAGGAGCGGGCGAGTGCGTCCTGGTCGATGTGGCCCTTGGCGCGCAGCACCGCGAAGACGGAGCAGGCCATCTCGGTGTCGTCGGTCCAGTACCAGGGGTCCGGCGGCAGCCGGCGGTCGGTGAGCAAGGGCTGGTTCAGCGGGATGAAGTAGCAGGCGCCCACCGCGTCCCCCACGGCCAGGCCACAGAGCGACGCGACGGCACGAAGGTGCGATTGGTCGTCGGTCATGTCTCCACTCTTACTACAGGCTTCCCCCGGAACTCACTCGTCTTCCTCGGCGGCGTCTGGGATGATCCCCTGGGAAGGAAACACGTGATCAAGCTAATCGCCCCTTACAAGCCGATTCTGGCCATGCCCGGGACCCGGGCGCTGTTCGTCGTGGCCTTCCTGGCCCGGCTGCCGCTGACCGCCAAGTCGATGGCGCTGACCCTGCACGTCGTGCTGGACGAGGGCGGAAGTTACGCGGCCGCCGGCGTGGCGAGCATGGTGATGACCGCCGGGATGGGCGTGGGGGCGCCGCTGCTGGGCCGGATGGTCGACCGGCGCGGGCTCAAGCCGGTGCTGCTGGTGACCGGGGTGGCCGAGAGTGTGTACTGGATCACGACGCCCTTCCTGTCGTATTCGGTGTTGCTGGTCACCACCTTCGTGCTCGGTGGGCTGCTCGGAGTGCCGGTGTTCTCGGTGATCCGGCAGGCGGTGGCGGCGCGGGTGCCGGAGAGCATGCGCCGGCAGGCGTTCGCGCTCGACTCGATGATCGTCGAGCTGGTCTTCATGGTCGGCCCGGCGCTGGCGATCGCGGCCATCACCTCGATGCAGTCGGCGAAGGCGACGCTGGCCGCGATCGGCGTGCTGACCGTCGGCGCGGTGGTGACGCTGTGGGTGCTGAACCCGCCGATCGGCCACAACGCGGCGACCGCCGGTCCGGACGCCCTCCCGCCGCCGAAGCTGCCGCTGTCCACCTGGCTGCGGCCCAGCTTCCTGCTGGTGCTGGCCACCGGCGCGGCGGCGAACCTGGTGCTGTCCGGCACCGACATCTCCATCACCGCGCTGCTGCGCCAGCAGAACGCGGTGAAGTGGGCCGGGGTCTGCATCATCGCCTGGTGCCTGCTCTCGCTGATCGGCGGCTTCTGGCACGGCTCGACGGCCCGGCCCTGGCGGCTCCCGCTGCTGATGCTGCTGCTCGGTGCCGGCACCATCCCGGTCGGCTTCATCGGCCACTTCGGCTGGTGGTGGCTGGCCCTGGCGCTGCTCCCGGCCGGCTTCATGTGCGCGCCGACGCTGTCCTCCACCGCCGAGGCGATCGCGTCGGCGGTCCCGGCCTCGGCCCGGGGCCAGGCCATGGGGCTCCAGGGCTCCGCGATGACCCTCGGCGCCGCGATCGGCGCGCCGCTGGCCGGCGCGGTGGTCGACCGCTCGTCCCCGCCGTGGGCCTTCGCGGCGACCGGCGGGATCGGCGTGCTGCTCGCCGCCGCGATGCTGGCGTATCAGCGGTTCGCGGGGGCCGGAGTTCTGGAGACGGCGGCGCCGGAGAGCGCGGTACCGGAGATTTCGGTACCGGAGGGCGCGATGCCGAAGGGCGCAGTGCCGGAGAGCGCGGTGCCGGAGTGGGAGCCGGAGGCGGCGTTGGCGGGCATGACAGCGCTGGCGGCGAGCCAGCCGGTGACGTCAGCGGCGGGCCATCCGGTGACGGTGGGAGCGCCGTCGTTGCCGGAGCCCGCCGTGGCGTGCGCCGAGCCGGCCGTCGGCTGACTCGGCGCGGTCGCCGTCAGCCGCGCTTCGGCGTGGTCACCACGACCAGCTCGGCGCCGTCCTCCGACAGCGTCAGTTCGGCCGTCAGCGAGGCGAGTTCGCCGAGGTGGGTGAGGTGCGTGCCGCCGCAGGCGATCTCGACGGTCTTCTCCGGCAGCTCGCACACCCACTGGCGGCGGGCGGTCAGCTCCGGACCGGGGGTGTCGATGCGGACCGGGGCATCCTGCGCGAGCCAGTCGGCCAGGCGGGCGTTGATCTTCTCGGTCAGTTCGGGCAGCGCCTCGCGCAGGCCCTCGGGGTCGAAGCCCTTCTTCCGCAGCGACTTGCCCAGGCGGTAGCGGTCGGTGCTGGCGTCGAGGCCGATGCGGGAGGTGTCCATCGCGAGGCTGTCGAAGTCGGGGTGGCCGAGGCCGTCGGCGCGGGCCTCCTTGCGCCAGCGGTCGGCGAGCGCCTCGTTGAGGGCGAGGGCCATCAGGTGGCAGCCGGTGTGCGCCGCGGACAGGGCCGCGCGGCGGGCTTCGTCGACGCGCAGTTCGACCTGTTGGCCGGGTTCGAGGGCGGGGGCGCCGTCCAGGACGTGGACCGCCAGCCACTGCCAGGTCTCGTCGCCGCGCCGGACCGGGATGTCGGTGCCGACCGCGAACGCGCCGTCGGGGCCGACGCCGCCGGTCACGCAGTCCGTCACCGGGTGCTCGGCGCCGTCGGCGCGCAGCGTGCCGGTGTCGCCGGGCTGGTCCGGCCAGCTGTGGTCGAGCGGGTGGAACGGGGTGGTGTCCACGACCACGCCGGTGCCGTCGGCCAGCGGGCGGACGGCCAGCACGGTGGCGGTGCCGGAGGTCCCTCCGGCCGGGAAAGTGACGTGGGTCGTGTGCGGATCTGCCATGGCGCCATCGTCTCATCGGGCCCGGCGGCGTGGAGAATGGGCGCATGCGAGCGGTGGTGCAGAGGGTCAGCGAGGCGTCGGTGACGGTGGCCGGCGAGGTGGTCGGCGCGATCGAGGGGCCGGGGCTTTGCGTGCTGGTGGGCGTCACGCACGACGACACCCTCGCGCAGGCCGCGCAACTGGCCCGCAAACTGTGGACGCTCCGCCTGTTCGAGGGCGACGGCACCCCCGGCACCGAGCGCTCCTGCTCCGACTTCGGCGGTCCGCTGCTGGTGATCAGCCAGTTCACGCTCTACGGCGACGCCCGCAAGGGCCGCCGCCCCACGTGGATCGCCGCCGCGCCCGGGCCGGTGGCCGAGCCGTTGGTGGACGCGGTGGTCGCGGAGCTGCGCGCGCTCGGCGCGAAGGTGGAGACCGGTCGCTTCGGCGCGGACATGAAGGTGGCGCTGGTCAACGACGGCCCGTTCACGGTGACGTTGGAGGTGTGAGGCGCGCTGCCCGGGTGCGTGAATGCCTTGGTGCATGAACGTTCGGACATGTGGAGGCCATGACGGGGCTGGCGCAAGCGCCGACCCGGGCGCGGGCTAACCCTCATCACCCCTGGTGGACCGCCCGCCGCGTCTATATCATCACCGCCAACCCAAGCCTGCGGACGCCTGGCGGCCGCACCGCGCGGGGGACCCGGACCGGTGCGAACCCGGCCGACCCTGTTGGTGCACCTGGCGTCCTCCGAGGCAGAGGTCATGGCTCGACGTACATTGCGGAACCTGGCAGTGGCGACCCTCGCCGCGGGCTGCTTCCTGTCCTCTTTCTCGGCTGTTGCATCGGCCGCGGCGGCGGTTCGTCTTTCGGCCGCTGTCCGCGCCCCGGCGGTCGCGTTCGCTCCGATCGTCGGCGGTCCCGCCTGCACCCATCCGCTGCCCGAGCCGAACCTCGCTTCTGGCGAGGAGCCCAAGGACTTGCTGTGGCCGGTGTCCAAGATGGAGCTCGGCTCGGCCGGAGTTTTCTATCTCAGCCGGGGTAGCGGCGTCACTGTGGCGGTCATAGACACCGGGATCGACACCGGGATGGTCAAGGCCGGCCAGGTTCTCGGCTCCGACACCGTGCTGCCCGGGGCCAGCGTCGAGGACATGGGCGGCAGTGGCGACTATGACTGTGACGGTCACGGCACGGCTGTCGCCGCTCTTATTGCCGGGCGTGAGAACGGGATACCGGGTTTTATGGGGGTCGCCCCGGACGCCACCATCCTTCCGATCCGGCAGACGTCCGATCCCGCACAGCCGGGCAGCGCGGTTCGGCTCGCTGATGCCATTCGTACGGCTACTGCCGCTGGCGCGCGCGTCATCAACATCTCTATCGCGGTGACCGAAGACCCGCCGGAGCTGAAGTCCGCGGTTCAGGAGGCATTGGCCAGTGACGTCGTGATCGTCGCGGCGGCCGGTACCGGAGTGGCCATTCCAGGAGCCGCCATTTCAGGAACGGCTATTACGGGAGCAGCCGCTAACGGAGTGGCTGCCGGCGGTGCCCGGGCCAACGGTTCCGGGGCGCGCAAAGACCTCAAGTACTACCCGGCCTCGCTCCCCGGGGTGCTGGCCGTCGGCGCGGTCGACCGGAACGGGGACCCGTCCGGATTCGAGCAGCAGACGAGCGGCGTGAACATCTCGGCCCCCGGCGGCCTTATGGCGGTCCCGGCGGCCGGGTACCCCGGGCGGCTGACCGCCGAGCACGGGGTCGGGTTCGCGTCGGCGTTCGTTGCTGGCACCGCCGCTCTGGTGCTGTCCCACCGTCCGACGTTGCACAACTGGCAGGTGGCGCAGCGCCTGGAGGTGACGGCCGACCATCCGGCCGCCGGGGGCCTGAACGGAGCTGTGGGGTGGGGCGTGGTCAACCCGTACCGCGCGGTGTCGACGGTGCTGGCGGACGAGAGCCGGCCGGATCCGTCCTCCGCGCCCGGCAACGTGGTGCCGGCCGGTGAAGCGATGCCGGGGCACGGTCGGACGGCCGGGCAGATGACGCTCGGCGTGGTGCTGGTGCTGGGCGTGCCGGTGCTCGCGGCGGCGCTTCGGCGTGGGCGGATTCGGGGTCCGCGCGCGGGCGCGTGAGGATGTGAATGGGGCGCGCACCGGCGCGCGGTGCGCCGCTGTGCGCTGTGCTTCGTCGCACTGGTGTAGACGCGTCCGTCCTGGTGACCGCCGGGCGCTGTGCGCGCTGGTTACGCCAACCTCGCGAGCAGCGTCTTAGAACAGTTTTCCAAAGTCGGATCGTTGGACGTCCGAGGATCACCGGCATAGGGTCGAGCGCGTGACGTCCATCAATGAGATCGCTGAAGACTATGTCGCCCGCTACGTCGAACTGGACCCGCAGTTCGCCACCGATCTGGGCGTCCCCGGTCACGACCACGAGTTGACCGACATCTCCCTGGAGGGCTTCGCGGCGCGCAACACGCTGACCGCGTCCACCCTGGCGGCGATCCGGGCCCTGGAGCCGGCGGACGAGCACGAGCGGGTGGCCAAGGAGGCCATGGAGGAGCGGCTGGCGCTGGCCGTGGAGTGCTACGAGGCCGGGGACGACACGTCGTCCCTGAACGTCATCGCCAGTCCGCTCCAGAGCGTGCGCGCGGTCTTCGACCAGATGAGCACCGAGGGCGAGGAGAACCACGCCAACATCGCCGCGCGCCTGGCGGCGGTCCCGGCCGCGCTGGAGCAGCTCAAGGCGACGCTGCTGGACTCGGCGGCCCAGGGCCGGACCTCCGCGCGGCGGCAGGTGCTGGCGTGCGCGAAGCAGACGCAGGACTGGAACGGCGAGCGCGGCGGCGAGAGCTTCTGGGCCGGCCTGGTGACCCGGACCGGCGCCACCGGCGCGGTGCGCGAGGACCTGGACCGCGGCGCCGCGGCCGCCGGCGCCGCCACCGCCGACTTCGGCCGCTTCCTCACCGAGGAGCTACTGCCCTCCGCGCCGGAGAAGGACGCCGTGGGGCGTGAGCGCTACCAGCGGGCGTCGCGGGAGTTCCTCGGCGACACCGTCGACCTGGAGGAGACCTACGCCTGGGGCCTGGAGGAGGTGGCTCGCCTCCGCGCCGAGATGGCCCTGACCGCGTCCCGCATCGTGCCCGGCGGCGGCCTGAAGGACGCCCTGGCCGAGCTGGACTCCGACCCGGCGCGCAAGATCTCCGGCGCCGACAACTTCCGCGCCTGGATGCAGGACAAGTCCGACGCCGCCGTCGCCGAGCTGGCCGACGTCCACTTCGACATCCCCGACCCGGTACGCCGCCTGGAGTGCATGATCGCCCCGACCCACGACGGCGTCATGTACTACACCCCGCCCTCCGAGGACTTCACCCGCCCGGGCCGCATGTGGTGGTCAGTGCCCGAGGGCCAGACCGAGTTCGCCACCTGGCGCGAGACCACGACGGTCTACCACGAGGGTGTGCCCGGCCACCACCTCCAATGCGCACAGACCGCCTACCGCAAGGACCTGCTGAACCGCTGGCAGCGCTCAATGTGCTGGGTCTCCGGCCACGGAGAGGGCTGGGCCCTCTACGCCGAGCGCCTGATGGACGACCTGGGCTACCTCTCCGACCCCGGCGACAAACTCGGCATGCTCGACGGCCAGATGATGCGTGCCGTCCGCGTGGTCGTCGACCTGGGCATGCACCTGGAGTTGGAGATCCCCGCCGGCTTCGACTTCGGGGGCGGGGGCGGGGGCGGTGGCGGTGTCGACCATGCGGGCGAGCGCTGGACGCCGGAGCTGGGCTGGCAGTTCATGACCGCGAACGTGAACACCGAGGAAGCACAGCTCGCTTTCGAGCTGGACCGCTACCTGGGCTGGCCGGGCCAGGCCCCGGCGTACAAGGTCGGCGAGCGGATCTGGCTCCAGGCACGGGATGACGCGAAGGCCCGTAAGGGGGCTGAGTTTGATTTGAAGACGTTCCACAGGCAGGCGCTGGACCTTGGGTCGATTGGGTTGAAGCCGCTGCGGGAGGCGCTTGGGCGGTTGTAGGGCTGGTGGGTGGTGGAAGTCGGAGGCCAAGCGGTCTTAGGAAGACAATGCGC
>NZ_BAAAQN010000058.1:0-78325 GCF_039531695.1 Catenulispora yoronensis | reverse complement strand
AGCGCTGCGGTTGCGCTTGCATGAACTTGACACCTGGTCGGCGGTACTGTAGGCAAAGCCCTGCCGACGTGACCGAGGAGAACAAACCAAAACCCAGGGAGAGGACTGAAGGATCCGGGGGCGGTGGGCGGCCACTTCAGCCCTCCGGCCGCCGGTAGAGCGAACCTTCGACTGCCAGTAGACCAGGTCCTCGGCCGCCGACGAGGCAGGTCTCTGGGGCGCCAGCACGGCAAGTCGCCGGTCAGGCAAGTCTTTGGGGCGCCGGCAGGGCAGGACTTCGGTCGCCGGTCAGGCAGGTCTTTGGGGCGCCAGTGCGGCAGGTCGCTGGCGAGGCAAGTATTTGGGGCGCTGGCGCGGCAGGACTCCGGCCACCGCTTTTGCTTTGAACCTTCCCGGCGGCCGTAGTCAGCGAGGCGCCCAGCCTCCTACCCAGTGATTGTCAGCTCTCTCCCTGGGTTTTTGGTTTGTTCTCCTCGGTCACGTCGGCAGGGCTTTGCCTACAGTACCGCCGACCAGGTGTCAAGTTCATGCAAGCCCAACCGCAGCAATAGAACTCTCACCGCAGCGGCATGGACTTGATACCTGGGCGGCGGTGCTGTACCCGTAGGGCTGCCGACGTGAGCGAGGGGAACAAACCCCCACCCCACAAACCGCCAGCGCAGCGACTAGCCAGGCCCACCTATGGAGCAGCGCCAGTTCTCCGAGGGATCAGAGGCCCCCGCCGGAGGCGCCTGCTTTACCCAGCTTTTAGCCTTTAGCTCTAGGTTTCAGCTTAAAAACCCCCCAAACCAAACGCCCCGAACCACCAACCCACGATGGTCCGAGGCGCAAGGCCACTCAGGCGCACAAAAGCGCCACCCAACACTCACTGCACGAAATAAGCCGCCTTGTCCGCCAGATCCAGCGCCATCTGCGGCACCACACCGAGCGCGACCGTAGCCACCACCGTCAAGCCCAGCGCCACCGACGTCATCAGCGACGGCATCACCACGACCGGGCCCTCGACCAGGGGCTCGCTGAAGTACATCAGCACGATCACCCGGACGTAGAAGAACGCCGCGGCTGCTGAGGCGATCACGCCGACGATCACCAGCGGCCAGGCGCCGCCGTCGGTCGCGGCTGTGAACAGGGCGAACTTGCCGGTGAAGCCGGAGGTCAGGGGGATGCCGGCGAAGGCCAGGAGGAACACGGTGAAGCAGGCTGCCAGCAGTGGGGAGCGTCGGCCGAGGCCTGCCCAGGCGGACAGGTCCGTGGCCTCGCCGCCGACTGTGGAGGCGGCCTCGCCCTCGCCGCGGCCTGGCACCGACTCGCGGACCAGGGTGACCACTGCGAAGGCGCCGATGGTGGCGAAGCCGTAGGCGGCCAGGTAGAACAGCGTGGAGCTGACGCCCTTGGCGGTCATCGAGATCACGCCGAGCAGGATGTAGCCGGCGTTGAGGATCGCCGAGTAGGCGAGCATCCGCTTGATGTCCCGCTGGGTGATCGCCAGCACCGCGCCGACCAGCATGGTCAGGATCGCCACGCCCCACATCACCGGGCGCCAGTCCCAGCGGATGCCGGGCAGTGCCACGTAGGCGATGCGCAGCAGGGCGCCGAAGGCGGCGACCTTGGTGGCGGCGGCCATGAAGCCGGTGATCGGGGTGGGCGCGCCCTGGTAGACGTCGGGCGTCCAGGAGTGGAACGGCACCGCGCCGACCTTGAACAGCAGGCCGACCGCCAGCAGCGCGATCCCGGCGAGCAGCAGCACGTCGGAGTGCGAGCCGGCGGAGATCGCGGTGGCGATCGACGGCTCCGCCACGCCGTTGGCGCCGACCGGGTCCAGTGCGGTGGACAGCCGCACCGAGCCGGCGTAGCCGTAGAGCAGCGCCACGCCGTAGAGGAAGAACGCCGAGGAGAACGCCCCCAGCAGGAAGTACTTCATCGCCGCTTCCTGCGACAGCAGCCGCCGGCGGCGGGCCAGCCCGCACAGCAGGTACAGCGGCAGGGACAGCACTTCCAGGGCCACGAACGAGGTCAGCAGGTCGTTCGCGGCGGGGAACAGCAGCATGCCGCCGATCGAGAACAGCATCAGCGGGAAGACCTCGGTGGAGCGCAGACCGGCCGCCTCGGCGGCCCGCTCGCCGCCGCTGCCCGGCGCGGAGGCGCCTTGCGCTGCGAAGGCGTCCAGGTCGACCGCGGAGGTGCCGCGCTCGGCCACCAGCAGGATGGCCAGCACCGCCAGGATGAGGATGGTGCCCTGCAGGAACAGCGTCACGCCGTCCACCGACACCGCCCCGGCGGCGGCGGTCTGGGCCATGCCGTGGTTGGAGATCACGAAGCCCAGGGCCACCAGCACCCCGGCCAGCGAGATCCCGACCTGGGCCCAGTACCGCCGGGTCCGGGGCAGGAAGGCCTCCACCAGGATCCCGGCGGTGGCCGCGCCGAACACCACGAGCATCGGCATCAGAGCCCGGTACTCGACGTGCGGCGCGGTGAAGGTGCTCGTCGCGGCGCCGGTGAGGGCGCCGGGGACGGCCGGGTCGCCGGGCGCCCCCGCGAGGAGAGTCAGAACGCTCACTTCTGTTCCGCCTTCGGCAGAGGCTGCATCACGTTCACCGCCGGAGCCGGGTCCTGCTTCTGAACGTGCGACAGGGTGGTGTTGACGGACGGGTTCACGATGTCGAGCACCGGCTTGGGGTAGAAGCCCAGGCCGATGATCAGCGCGATGAGCGGCGCGACGGCCAGCACCTCGCGCGGCCGCAGGTCCGTCATCTTCTCCAGCCCGGCCTTCAGCGGGCCGGTCATGGTCCGCTGGTAGAGCCAGAGCACATAGAGCGCGGCCAGGATGATCGCCGTGGTGGCCACGATCGCGACCGCCTTGTAGCGCTCGAAGGTGCCGACCAGGACCAGGAACTCCGAGACGAAGGACGACAGCCCCGGCAGCGCCAGCGAGGACAGTCCGGCGATCAGGAACACCCCGGCCAGCTTGGGCGCCACCTTGTTCACGCCGCCGTAGTCGTCGATCAGCTGCGACCCGCGCCGGGAGATCAGGAAGCCGGCCACGATGAACAGCGCGCCGGTCGACAGCCCGTGGTTCACCATGTAGAGCGAGGCACCGCTCTGCCCGCGCGAGGTCATCGCGAAGACCCCGAGCGTGATCAGCCCGAAGTGCGAGATCGAGGTGTACGCGATCAGCCGCTTGATGTCGGTCTGCCCGATCGCCAGCAGCGCACCGTAGATGGTGCCGACGATCGCCATCCCGATCACCAGCGGCGTGAAGAACCGCGAGGCGCCCGGGAACAGCTCCAGGCAGTAGCGCAGCATCCCGAAGGTGCCGACCTTGTCCAGCACGCCGACCAGCAGCACCGCCGAACCCGGCGTGGCCTCGGCCGCGGCGTCCGGCAGCCAGGTGTGGAACGGGAACAGCGGCGCCTTGACCGCGAAGGCCACGAAGAACCCGAGGAACAGCGCCTTGGCCAGGCCCGCGCTGATCCCCAGCTGCCCGGAGGCCACCGCGTTCGCCAAGGTGTTGAAGTCGAACGTCGCCGAGCTCAGGTGCTTGCCGGAGGCCACGTACAGGCCGATCAGCGCGGCCAGCATGAACAGCCCGCCGAACAGCGAGTACAGCAGGAACTTCACCGCCGCGTAGGACCGCTGCGGCCCGCCGAAGGACCCGATCAGGAAGTACATCGGGATCAGCATGGCTTCGAAGAACACGTAGAACAGGAACAGATCGGTGGCCGCGAAGACCCCGATCATCATGGTCTCCAGCAGCAGGAACAGCGAGAAGTAGGTGCGCACCGAGCGCTTGCCGGCGGCCTGCGCCTCGTCGGCGTCGTTCCACGCCGCCAGCAGCACGATCGGCATCAGCACCGCGGCCATCAGGATCAGCACCAGCGCGATGCCGTCGACCCCGAGCCCGTAGTTGATGTGGAACGCCTTGATCCACGGGTGGCTCTCGGTGAACTGGAACCGGTCGCCGCCCTTCTTGAACTGCGTGGCCATCGCGACCGCGACACCGAGGGTGGCCGTGCTGAAGGCCAGCGCGACCTTCTTGGCCAGGTCGCCCTTCTCCTTCGGCAGCGCGGCCACCGCGGCCGAACCGACCAGCGGGACGGCGCCCAGCGTGGTCAACCAGGGAAAGCTGCTCATCTCCAGTCTCCCTTTAGAGCTTCGCGAACAGGATCGCGGCGATCAACGCGGCCGCTCCCCCGAACATGGACAGGGCGTAGGAGCGGACGAACCCGTTCTGGAGCCGCCGCAGGCGCCCGGAAGTCCCGCCGACCAGGGCCGCCAGGCCGTTGATCGCGCCGTCCACACCGCGGTTGTCGGTGTAGACCAGGGTCCGGGTCAGGTACTGGCCGGGGCGCATCAGCGCCGCCTCGTTGAAGGCGTCGCCGTACAGGTCCTTGCGGGCCGCCACGGTGATGAAGGAGCCGCGCGGGGCGACCGCCGGCACCTTCCGGGTGCCGTACTTCAGGTAGGCGAACCCGACCCCCACGGCCACCGCCGCCAGGGTGATGATCGACAGCGTCGTGGAGTTCAGCCCGCCGGGCAGCTTGCCCTCCGCGCGCGGACCCACGACCGGCTCCAGCCACTTCACGAACGACTCGTTCATGTTGAACAGGAAGCCGGCGCCGACCGACCCGACCGCCAGCAGCAGCATCGGCAGCGCCATCGTCGAGGGCGACTCGTGCGGGTGCGGCTCGTGCCCGTCGGCGTCCTCGACCCAGCGCTTCTCGCCGAAGAACGTCATGATCACCATGCGGGTCATGTAGAACGCCGTGATCAGCGCACCGAGCAGGGCCGCGCCGCCCAGGATCCAGCCCGAGGTGCCGCCCTTGCTGAACGCGGCCTCGATGATCTTGTCCTTGGAGTAGAACCCGGAGAACGGCGGGCAGCCGATGATCGCCAGGTAGCCCAGGAAGAACGTGCCGAAGGTGATCGGCATGTACTTGCGCAGGCCGCCGTAGTGGCGCATGTTCACCTCGTCGTTCATGCCGTGCATGACCGATCCGGCGCCCAGGAACAGCCCGGCCTTGAAGAAGCCGTGGGTGACCAGGTGCATGATCGCGAAGGCGTAGCCGATCGGGCCCAGGCCCGCGGCCAGGATCATGTAGCCGATCTGCGACATCGTCGAGCCGGCCAGGCCCTTCTTGATGTCGTCCTTGGCGCAACCGACGATCGCGCCGAACAGCAGCGTGATCGCGCCGACGATGGTCACCAGCAGGCGCGCGGTCGGCGACAGGTCGAAGATCGCGTGCGAGCGGACGATCAGGTAGACCCCGGCCGTCACCATGGTCGCGGCGTGGATCAGGGCACTGACCGGGGTCGGGCCCTCCATCGCGTCGCCGAGCCAGGTCTGCAGCGGGAACTGCGCCGACTTGCCGCAGGCGGCCAGCAGCAGCATGATCCCGATCGCGGTCAGCGTGCCGTCCGAGGCGCCCTTCGCGGTCCCGAAGACGGTGTCGAAGCTGAACGACCCGAAGGTGACGAACATCAGCATCACCGCGATCGACAGCCCGACGTCACCGACCCGGTTGACCACGAACGCCTTCTTGGCCGCGGCCGCCGCGCTCGGCTTGTGCTGCCAGAACCCGATCAGCAGGTACGACGCCAGACCGACGCCCTCCCAGCCGACGTACAGCAGCAGGTAGTTGTCGGCCAGCACCAGGATCAGCATGGCCGCCAGGAACAGGTTCAGGTAGCTGAAGAACTTCCGGCGCTCCCGGTCGTGGCTCATGTAGCCGATCGAGTAGATGTGGATCAGCGATCCGACACCGGTGATCAGCAGCACGAACACCATCGAGAGCTGGTCCAGCTGGAACGACACGTCGGCCTGGAACGGGTTCTGCCCCGTCCCGGGCACCGGCACCCAGGAGTACAGGTGCTGGTGCATGCTCCGCTCGGCGTCGCTCTTGCCCAGCATGGTGAAGAACAGCCCGGCGCCGAGGGCGAAGCTGCCCAGGGCGGTCAGACACCCCAGCAGATGCCCCCAGGCGTTGGTGCGCCTGCCCCCCAGGAGCAGGACCGCCGCGCCGAGGAGCGGCAGTCCCGGGACAAGCCAGATGAGCTTTTCCATTCCCGCCTCTCAGTACTTCAGCAGGTTCGCGTCGTCGACCGAGGCCGAGCGGCGGGTGCGGAACACGGACACGATGATGGCCAGGCCGACCACGACCTCCGCGGCCGCCACCACCATCGTGAAGAAGGCGATGACCTGGCCGGTGAGGTCGCCGTGCATCCGGGAGAAGGTCACCAGCGACAGGTTCACCGCGTTGAGCATCAGCTCCACGCACATGAAAACCACGATGGCGTTCCGCCGGATCAGGACCCCGAAGGCGCCGATCGTGAACAGCAGCGCCGACAGGAACAGGTAGTTCTCGGGGTTCATTCGTTGTCTCCGTTCGCGGCGCCCGCGGTGCTCTCCACCAGCGGGGCCTCACCCTGGCGCGGGACGGCCATGGCCTGCCGGGTGACCGCGGTCAGCCCGACCGCGTCGCGCACCGGGGTGCGGGCCACCAGCGTGGCGTTGACCGAGTCCTCGGCCGGCGAGCCGTCCGGCAGCAGCGCCGGGATGTCCACCGCGTTGTGCCGGGCGTAGACGCCGGGCGTCGGCAGCGGCGTCATCCGCTTGCCGGTGCGCACCCGCTCCTCGACCAGCTCCTTCTGCGACTTGCGGGCCACCAGGCGCTCCCGGTGGGTCAGCACCATCGCCCCGACCGCCGCGGTGATCAGCAGCGCCGAGGTGACCTCGAAGGCCCAGAAGTACTTGCTGAAGATCAGGTCCGCCAGGTTCTTGACGTTGCCGCCCCCGGCGTTGGCCGCGCCGGAGCCGGCGAACGAGCCCAGCCGCGCGTGGCCCAGGGTGGTCATGATCAGCACCGCGAACGCGACGCCGGCCAGCACCGCCAGCTTGCGCTGGCCCTTGATGGTCTCGACCAGCGAGTCGGCGCTGGAGACGCCGACCAGCATCAGCACGAACAGGAACAGCATCATGATCGCGCCGGTGTAGACGACGATCTGCACCACGCCCAGGAAGTACGCCCCCTGCGCCAGGTAGAAGACCGCCAGGCAGACCATGGTCGCGGCCAGCGACAGCGCCGAGTGCACAGCCTTCTTGGACAGCACCATCCCGAGCGCGCCGAGCACGGCCACCGCGCCCAGGACCCAGAACTGCACCGCCTCACCGGTGGAGGTCTTGCCCATCCCGTCGGCGAGGACCACCGCGGCCTGGTGCGGGCCGAGTGCCGAACCAGCCATCACGCCTCCTCCCTGTCCAGGTTCTTCTCACCGGTGTGCTGGGAGGCGCGCGGCTGCGGGACGGTGCCCGGGGCGGCCGCGGTGACCTTGCCCTCGTAGTAGTCCTTCGCCGTCATCCCCGGGAAGATCGAGTGCGGCGCGTCGACCATGCCCTCGGACAGGCCGACCAGCAGCTCGTCCTTGGTGTAGATGAGCTTGGCCCGCGAGTCGTCGGCGAGCTCGAACTCGTTGGTCATGGTCAGCGCCCGGGTCGGGCAGGCCTCGATGCACAGCCCGCACAGGATGCAGCGCAGGTAGTTGATCTGGTAGACCCGGCCGTAGCGCTCCCCGGGGGAGTAGCGCTCCTCCTCGGTGTTGTCCGCGCCCTCGACGTAGATCGCGTCCGCCGGACAGGCCCAGGCGCACAGCTCGCACCCGACGCACTTCTCCAGCCCGTCGGGGTGCCGGTTCAGCTGGTGCCGGCCGTGGAAGCGCAGCGCGGTCTGCTTGGGCTCCTCCGGGTACTGCTCGGTCGTCCGCTTCTTGAACATGGTCGAGAAGGTGACGCCGAACCCGGCCACCGGGGCCAGCGGGTTCTTCGGCTTCTCCGCGCCGGAGTACGGGTTCTGCTCGTCAGACATCGGTATCTCCTGCGGTTTCCGGTTCGCCGTCGGCGGACTCCACCAGGGCGCCCACCAGGGCGGCCCGCGGGCGGCGCGGCGTGAAGGCGGGCGGCGCCTGGCCCGGCAGCGGCGGCACCGGGAAGCCCTGGCCCATCGGGTCGAAGGGCTGGGCGGCGGCCGCGGCCTGCTCGGCCTTCTCCCGGGCGTCGGCCTGGCGGTAGCGCAGCTCGCTGACGATCCAGACGACCAGCATCACGCCGAGCAGCGGGCCGAGCAGGTAGACCAGGTGCGAGCGGTCCAGGTCGCCCTGGTTCTTCATGGTGCGCATCACCGCGACCGCCAGCAGCCAGACCAGCGAGGCCGGGATCAGCACCTTCCAGCCCAGCTTCATGAACTGGTCGTAGCGCAGCCGGGGCAGCGTGGCGCGCAGCCAGAAGAAGAACAGCATGAACAGCACCAGCTTGCCGACGAACCACAGCACCGGCCACCAGCCGCTGTTCGCGCCGGACCAGACCGACACCAGGCCGATCGGGGCGTGCCAGCCGCCCAGGAACATGGTCACGGCCAGCGAGGAGACGGTGACCATGTTGATGTACTCGGCCAGGAAGAACAGCGCGAACTTGATCGAGGAGTACTCGGTGTGGAACCCGCCGACCAGCTCGCCCTCAGCCTCCGGGAGGTCGAACGGCGCCCGGTTGGTCTCCCCGACCATGGACACGATGTAGATCAGGAACGAGGGCAGCAGCGGGATCGCGTTCCACCAGCTGTGCTGGCTGCTGACGATGCCCGAGGTGCTCATCGTGCCGGCGTACATGAACACCGCCACGAACGACAGCGACATCGCGATCTCGTAGGAGATCATCTGCGCGGTCGAGCGCAGGCCGCCGAGCAGCGGGTAGGTCGAGCCGGAGGCCCAGCCGGCCAGCACGATGCCGTAGATCCCGATCGAGGTCGCGGCCAGCACGTACAGGATCGCGACCGGGAGGTCGGTCAGCTGCAGCGCGGTGCGGTGGCCCAGGATCGACACCTGGTTGTCGGCGGGGCCGAACGGCACCACCGCGATCGCCAGGAACGCCGGGATGGTGGACAGCAGCGGCGCCAGCACGAAGACGATCTTGTCCGCCGCGGTGGGGATGATGTCTTCCTTGAGCATCAGCTTCACACCGTCGGCCAGCGACTGCAGCAGGCCCCAGGGGCCGGTGCGGTTGGGCCCGATGCGCTGCTGCATGTAGCCGACGATCTTGCGCTCGAACAGGATCGCCATCAGCACGGTGACGACCAGGAACGCGAAGACCGCGACCACCTTGATCAGGATCAGCCACCACGGGTCCCGGCCGAAGTACGAGAGGTTCTCGTAGTTCGTCGGCGCGGTCCCGTCGGCGGCCAGGGGAGCCAGGGCGGCATGGCCCAGGACTGCCAGGGCGCTCATGCGGTGGCCTCCACTTCGGTCGCGGCGCGCGCGATCTTGACCAGCGAGCCGGTGTCGGCCCGCAGCGTGCGGCGGACCTGCGAACCGCGGGAGTTCGTGGGCAGCCACACCACCCGGCCGGCCAGATCGGCGATCCGCAGCGGCAGGGTGATCGCGCCGTGCTCGGTGGCGACGGTGACCTCCTCGCCCTCGGCGGCCCCGATCTCCGAGGCGGTCTCCTTGCTCAGGTGGACCGCGACCGGCTTGCGGGTCCCGGCCAGGAACGGCTCGTTCCCCTGCAGCGAGCCCTCGTCCAGCAGCAGGTGCCAGGTGGCCAGCACGGCCTCGCCGACCGCCGGCTTGGGCAGGTCGGCCGCGGTGCCGCGCAGGGTGGAGATCCGCTCGCCGTTCCACAGGCCCAGCCGGGCCAGCTCGTGCCGGGCGGCGCCCACCGTGGGCAGCCCCAGGTGCACGTCCATGGCGTCGGCGATCCGGTCCAGCACCCGCAGGTCGGGCATCTCGCCCAGGCCCGCGGCCTGCACCGCGTCGGCGTCCAGCGCGGTCTCGAACGGCCGCTGCCGGCCCTCCCAGTCCACGAAGGTGCCGGACTTCTCGGCCACCGGCGCGACCGGGAACACCACGTGCGCCCGCTCGGTCACCGCGGTGTGCCGGAACTCCAGCGACACCACGCAGGGCACCCGCTCCAGGCCGGCCAGGAAGGCCTCGGGGTCGGCCAGGTCGTACGGGTCGACCCCGGCCACCACGATCCCGGCCAGCCGGCCCAGGTTGGCGGCGTCCGCGATGTCCCCGGTGCCCCGCCCGAAGCCAGCGGGCAGGGTGCTGACGCCCCACTGCGCGGCCACCTCGTTGCGGGCGTCGGAGTCGGTGATCGGCCGGCCGCCGGGCAGCAGGTTCGGCAGCGCGCCGGCCTCCAGCGCGCCGCGCTCGCCGGCCCGGCGCGGGATCCACGCCAGCTTGGCGCCGGTGGTCCCGGCCAGCTTCACCGCGGCGGTCAGCGCGCCCGGCACCACGGCCAGCCGCTCGCCGACCAGGATCACCGCGCCCGGCTCGCGCAGGCCCGCGGCGGTGCGCAGTCCGGCGGCGTCCAGACCGGAGTCCTCGCCGCCGTCGGCCAGCGCGGCCAGGAAGGCCGGCTCGGTGAGCGGGGCCGCCTTCAGCAGCGAGCCCTTGAGCTTGTCCAGCCCGCGGGTGGCGAACGGCGCTATGGCCGAGACCGGGAGCCGGCGGGCGAGCACGTTCTTGCGCAGCCGCAGGAAGACGATCGGCGCCTCCTCCTCCGGCTCCAGGCCGACCAGCAGCACCGCCGGGGCGGCGTCGAGGTCGGCGTAGGTGGTGGCCAGCCCGGTGCCGGCGACGTGCGCCGCCAGGAACTCGGCCTCCTCCTCGGAGTGCGGCCGGGCCCGGAAGTCGATGTCGTTGGTCTCCAGCGCGACCCGGGTGAACTTCGCGTAGGCGTAGGCGTCCTCCAGCGTCAGACGCCCGCCGACCAGCGCGGCGGCCCGGCCGCGGGCGGCGTTCAGGCCGTCGGCGGCGAAGGCCAGCGCCTCGGGCCAGGAGGCCGGGCGCAACTGCCCGGACTCGCGGTCCCGGATCAGCGGCGTGGTGATCCGCTTGGCGCCGGGGGCCTGCGCGTACTGGAACGCCCAGCGGCCCTTGTCGCAGTTCCACTCCTCGTTCACCTGCGGGTCCTCGGCGGCCATCCGCCGGGTGACCTTGCCGCGGCGGTGGTCCGTCCGCAGCGCGCAGCCGGCCGCGCAGTGCTCGCACGCCGAGGGCGAGGAGACCAGGTCGAAGGGCCGGGAGCGGAACCGGTAGGCGGCGCCGGTGAGCGCGCCGACCGGGCAGATCTGCACGGTGTTGCCGGAGAAGTAGGACGCGAAGTCCTGGTCCTCGGCCACCGAGATGCCGACCTGCTGCTGCGACCCGCGCTCGATCAGGGTGATGAACGGGTCGCCGGCGATCTGGTCGGCGAACCGGGTGCAGCGCGCACAGGACACGCAGCGCTCCCGGTCCAGCAGCACCTGGCTGGAGACGTTGATCGGCTTGGGGAAGGTGCGCTTGGCGCCCTCGAACCGGGACTCCCCGGCGCCGCTGCTCATCGCCTGGTTCTGCAGCGGGCACTCGCCGCCCTTGTCGCAGACCGGGCAGTCCAGCGGGTGGTTGATGAGCAGCAGCTCCATCACCCCGCGCTGGGCCTTCTCGGCCACCGGGGAGCTGTACTGGGTCCGGATCACCATGCCGTCGGTGACCGTGGTGGTGCAGGAGGCCACCGGCTTGCGCTGGCCCTCCACCTCCACGATGCACTGCCGGCAGGCGCCGACCGGGGCCAGCAGCGGGTGGTCGCAGAACCGGGGGATCTGGGTGCCGATCCGCTCCGCGGAGCGGATGATCAGCTCGTTCTTCGGAACCCGCAGCTCGACGCCGTCGATGGTGATGGTCACCAGATCGACGGGAGGTGGCGTGCTCACCGCCACCTCCTTGCCGCTGTCTGCGGAGTTCGTTGCGGTCACGGTCATGCGCTGGTCCTCGCGAATGACAGCGGGCTGTCGGCCCACGCGGTGGACAGGGACGGGTCGAAGGGGCACCCGCCGCGGTCGAAGTGCTCCAGGTACTCGTCCCGGAAGTACTTGATCGAGGACGTGATCGGCGCGGTGGCACCGTCACCGAGGGCGCAGAAGGCCTTGCCCATGATGTTGTCGCACAGGTCCAGGAGCTTGCCGAGGTCCTCCTCGGAGCCCTCGCCCTTCTCCAGGCGCTTGAGGATCTGCACGAGCCAGTAGGTGCCCTCGCGGCACGGGGTGCACTTGCCGCAGGACTCGTGCGCGTAGAACTCGGTCCAGCGCAGCACCGCGCGCACCACGCAGGTGGTCTCGTCGAAGATCTGCAGCGCCTTGGTCCCGAGCATCGAGCCGGCCGCGCCGACCCCCTCGTAGTCCAGGACGGTGTCCAGGTGCTCCTCGGTGAACATCGGCGTGGAGGAGCCGCCCGGGGTCCAGAACTTCAGGCGGTGCCCGGGGCGGACGCCGCCGGCGTAGTCCAGCAGCTCGCGCAGGGTGATGCCCAGCGGCGCCTCGTACTGGCCGGGGTGCTTCACGTGGCCGGACAGCGAGTACAGCGTGAAGCCCGGGGACTTCTCACTGCCCATGCTCTTGAACCAGTCCACGCCGTTGCGCACGATCGCGGGAACCGAAGCGATGGACTCGACGTTGTTCACGACGGTGGGGCTGGCGTAGAGCCCTGCGATGGCCGGGAAGGGAGGGCGCAGACGAGGTTGTCCACGCTTGCCCTCCAGCGAGTCCAGCAGCGCCGTCTCCTCGCCGCAGATGTAGGCGCCGGCCCCGGCGTGCACGGTGAGTTCGAGGTCGAAGTCGGTGCCGAAGACGTTCCGGCCCAGGTATCCGGCCTCGTACGCCTCGCGCACCGCGGCCTGCAGCCGGCGCAGCACGTGCAGCACCTCGCCGCGCACGTAGATGAACGCGTGGTTGGCGCGGATCGCGTAGCACGCGATGATCACGCCCTCCACCAGCTCGTGCGGGTCGGCCATGATGAACGGGATGTCCTTGCAGGTGCCCGGCTCGGACTCGTCGGCGTTCACCACCAGGTAGTGCGGCTTGCCGTCGTTCTGCGGGATGAAGCCCCACTTCATGCCGGTGGGGAAGCCGGCGCCGCCGCGGCCGCGCAGGCCGGAGTCCTTGACCAGCTGGATCACCTCGTCCGGGTGCATCCGCAGCGCCTGCTTCACGGCGGTGTAGCCGTCGCGCCGCTGGTAGCCGGCCAGGGTCCAGGGCTCGGAGTCGAGCCAGCCCCGGGACAGGACGGGGGTCAGTTCGGGTGCCATTACTCGGACGCCTCCGTGGTTCCCGCCGGCCCCGTGGGGGTCCGGCCCTGCGAGACGAGCAGACCGGCCAGCGAGGCGTGCCCGGCGGCGCCGCCGCCGGCCACCGCGCCCTCGCGCGGGTCCTCGAACCCGGCCAGGATCCGCTCGGCCTGCTTGAAGGTGCACAGCGCCGGGCCGCGGGTGGACAGCACGTCCTTGCCCGCGCGCAGCTCGTCGACCAGCCGGACCGCCTTGTCCGGGGTCATGTCGTCCATGAACTCCCAGTTGACGGTCATCACCGGCGCGTAGTCGCACGCGGCGTTGCACTCGATGTGCTCCAGCGTGAGCCGGCCGTCCTCGGTGGTCTCGTCGTTGCCGACGCCGAGGTGGTCCTTGAGCGTGGCGAAGATGGCGTCGCCGCCCAGCACCGCGCACAGCGTGTTGGTGCACACGCCGACGTGGTAGTCGCCGACCGGGCGCCGCTTGTACATGGTGTAGAACGTCGACACCGCCGAGACCTCGGCGGTGGACAGTCCCAGCTTGTCGGCGCAGTACTCGATGCCCGCCGGGGAGACGTAGCCCTCCTCGCTCTGCACCAGGTGCAGCAACGGGAGCAGGGCCGAGCCGGACTGCGGGTACCGGGAGACGATCTCCGCGGCGTCCGCGTCCAGCTTCCTGAGGTGTGCGTAGGCTTCCTGATCGGTCAACGGTCCACTCCGCCCATGACGGGGTCGAGCGAGGCGATGGCGACGATGACGTCGGCCAGCTGGCCGCCCTCGCACATCGCCGCGGTCGCCTGCAGGTTGGTGAAGGAGGGGTCCCGGAAGTGGACCCGGTACGGCCGGGTGCCGCCGTCGGACACCACGTGCACGCCGAGCTCGCCCTTGGGCGACTCCACGGCCGCGTAGACCTGCCCCGGCGGGACGTGGAAGCCCTCGGTCACCAGCTTGAAGTGGTGGATCAGGGCCTCCATGGAGTCGCCCATGATGTGCCGGATGTGGTCCAGGCTGTTGCCCATGCCGTCGCTGCCCAGCGCCAGCTGCGCGGGCCAGGCGATCTTGCGGTCCTCGACCATGACCGGCTGGCCCTGGGTGCGCTGGATCCGGTCCAGGCACTGCTCGACGATCCGCAGCGACTCGTACATCTCGGCCAGCCGGACCCGGTAGCGGCCGTAGGAGTCGGCGGTGTCCCAGGTGGGCACGTCGAACTCGTAGGTCTCGTACCCGCAGTAGGGCTCGGACTTGCGCAGGTCGTGCGGCAGGCCGGCGCTGCGCAGCGTCGGGCCGGTGATGCCCAGCGCCATGCAGCCGGCCAGGTCCAGGTAGCCCACGCCCTCGGTGCGGCCCTTGAAGATCGGGTTCTCGTTGCACAGCTTCGCGTAGTCCGGGAAGCGCTTGCGCATCAGCTTGACGTAGCTGCCGATCTTGTCCACCGCGCCGGGCGGCAGGTCCTGCGCGACGCCGCCGGGGCGGACGTAGGCGTGGTTCATCCGCAGGCCGGTCACGAACTCGAAGAGGTCCAGCGTCTCCTCGCGCTCGCGGAAGCCCGCGGTCATCATGGTCAGCGCGCCCATCTCCATGCCGCCGGTGGCCAGGCAGACCAGGTGGCTGGAGATCCGGTTCAGCTCCATCATCAGGACCCGGATGACACTGGCCCGCTCGGGGATCTGCTCCTCGATGTCCAGCGCCTTCTCCACCGCCAGGCAGTACGCCGTCTCGTTGAACAGCGGCGTGAGGTAGTCCATGCGGGTCACGAAGGTGGTGCCCTGCACCCAGCTGCGGTACTCGGTGTTCTTCTCGATGCCGGTGTGCAGGTAGCCGATGCCGCAGCGGGCCTCGGTGACGGTCTCGCCGTCGATCTCCAGGATCAGGCGGAGCACGCCGTGCGTCGACGGGTGCTGCGGACCCATGTTGACGACGATCCGCTCCTCCGGGCTCTCGGCCAGGCCGGACAGGATCTCGTCCCAGTCGCCGCCGGAGACGGTGAAGACCCGCCCCTCCAGGCCCTCGGCGTCATGCGGGTCCGCGGCGCCGCCGGCGGCCGCGGACTGCGCGCTGCCGGCGGGCTCGCCGCCCTCCTCGTACTGGACGTCGGCGTCGATGACGGTCATGAGTAGGCCCTCCGCTGGTCCGGAGCCGGGATCTGCGCGCCCTTGAACTCGACGGGAATGCCGCCGAGCGGGTAGTCCTTGCGCTGGGGGTGCCCCAGCCAGTCGTCCGGCATCAGGATCCGGGTCAGGCCGGGGTGGCCGTCGTAGACGATGCCGAACATGTCGTACGTCTCGCGCTCGTGCCAGTCCACCGTGGGGTAGACGTCGTAGAGCGAGGGCAGGTGCGGGTCGATGTCCGGGGCCGTGGTCTCCAGCCGGATCCGGCGGTTGTGCGTGATGCTCAGCAGTCCGACGACGCTGTGCAGCTCGCGACCGGCCTCCTCCGGGAAGTGCACGCCGGTGACGCCCAGGCACAGCTCGAAGCGCAGCGCCGGGTCGTCGCGCAGGGTGCTCGCCACCCGCACCAGGTGCTCGCGCGGGACGTGGATGGTCAGCTGCCCGCGGTACACCACGTAGGCGGTGATCGCCTCGGGCGGCAGGCCCTGCTCCTCCAGCGCGCCCTCGAGCTCGTCGGCGATCACATCGAAATAGCCGCCGAAGGGGCGCGCGCTCGCGCCGGGCAGCTCGATCCGGCGGACCAGGCCGCCGTAGCCGGAGGTGTCGCCGCCGTTGCGCGCGCCGAACATGCCCTTGCGGGTCGCGATCAGCCGGCCGGAGTCGGCAGCACCGTCCGCGGCGTCCGGGACCGCGGGTACGTTCTCAGTCACCGGAGCAGCCCTTCCATCAGAATCGTGGGCTTGGCGTTCATGGCGGCCTTCTCGGCCTCTTCCGCCGCCTTCTTGCGGTTCACGCCGAGCGGCATGTTCTGGATCTGCTCGTGCAGCTTCAGGATGGCGTCCAGCAGCATCTCCGGACGCGGCGGGCAGCCGGGCAGGTAGATGTCGACCGGGACGATGTGGTCCACGCCCTGCACGATGGCGTAGTTGTTGAACATGCCGCCGCTGGAGGCGCACACGCCCATCGCGATGACCCACTTGGGGTTCGCCATCTGGTCGTAGACCTGGCGCAGCACCGGGGCCATCTTCTGGCTCACCCGGCCGGCCACGATCATCAGGTCCGCCTGGCGGGGCGTGGCGGAGAACCGCTCCATGCCGAACCGGGCCAGGTCATAGCGCCCGGCGCCGGTGGCCATCATCTCGATGGCGCAGCAGGCCAGGCCGAAGGTCGCCGGCCACACCGACGACTTGCGCATGTAGCCCGCCAGGCCCTCGACGGTGGTGAGGAGGAAGCCCGCGGGGAGTTTCTCTTCCAGGCCCATGTGTCAGTCCCATTCCAATCCACCGCGACGCCAGACGTACGCGTAGGCGACGAAGACGGTGAGGATGAAGAAAACCATCTCGACCAGACCGAACCAGCCCAGGGAGTCGAAGCGCACCGCCCACGGGTACAGGAACACGATTTCGATGTCGAAGATGATGAAAAGCATTGCGGTCAGGTAGTACTTCACCGGGAAGCGGCCGCCACCGACCGGCTGCGGAGTGGGCTCGATGCCGCACTCGTAGGCCTCCAGCTTGGCGCGGTTGTACCGCTTCGGGCCGGTGAGCATCCCGGACACGACCGAGAACACGGCGAACCCGGCGGCCAAGCCGCCGAGCACCAGGATCGGCGCGTAACTGTTCATGGGTGACGTCCTGTCAGGCAGGTCTGTACCAATTTTTGAAGGGCTATGTCAATTTCTGAACGGGTGGGCCCTGCTCACGCTACTTGTGGCTGATTTCACAAGCTCCCGCGACGCTCGGTGTCCCGCCGGTGAACCCAGGGTGTCAGTGAACGGTTTCACAAGCGTGACCGTGATCGCCACGAGACGGTCGGTGCCTTCTTTCGGGCTGATCCTACGCCTGCGAAGTGTGGGCTGCGCCACAGGGGGGCAGGCAATTGTGATCGAGATCACCGGAAGATCAACGATCATCGGCGCACGAAGATCATCCAACCGGATAAAACCGGAGCTGGGGTGATATAACCGGTCGCCCGCGACCGGTTCGCGGGATCGACTTGCGGTGCTTGGGAATGCTCTGCTCGGCACGGGTTCGAAGGGGTCGGCGGGGCGGCGCGGAACCGGGTCCGGACCCGCTCGGAAAGCCCGTGGCGGACCCGCGCCGGCATTGTGTTAGCGCGCCGACGGTATGCGCCGTTCCTGTTGGTTTCACAACGGTTTCCCACTCTTCAACAGCCAATCAGGTGAACGCTTCGGGGCCCTCCCGGCGCCCTGTCGCGCACCGTGTCGTGAACCCCGTCGTACACCCCGTCGCAGGCCGCCCTGAAGCCGCTGCGGGAACAGCGCGCCCCGGCCCGGAGAGGTCCGGACCGGGGCGCGCAGGGCCTTCGGTGCTTCGGTGATCAGCCGTTGTCGGTTCAGCCGATGGTGAATCAGCCGATGTCGGTTCAGTTGGCGCTGCGCCAGGGCTGCGACGGCGCCGGCGGCGGGCCGTAGCCGGGGGGCGCTCCGAAGTGGGTGCTGTCGGCGTCGGAGTCGGCGGCGGGCCAGGCACGCTCGGCGACCCGCTCCTCGACGCGCTCCTCGAAGGCGGCGGGCCGGCGCGGGGCCGGGGTGAAGGCGTCGGGGCTCTCGACCACCTCGACCACCTCCTCGTCCACCACCGCGACCGACTCGTCGAAGACCACGGTCGGCTGGTCCGGCACCGGCTGGAAGACCACCGCCGGCTCCTCCACCACCGCGACCGGGTCCTCGACCGTGATGGTGTCGGCGTCGGGCTGCACCACGCCCCCGGCCACCACCTCGCCGTCGGGACCCTTGACCAGGAAGGTCTCGCCCTCGGCGAAGCCCATGGCCCGGGCGACCGCCTGCAACTCGGCGTCCTGCTCGGCGACGGCGCGGGCCGCTAGGGCGTCGACGGACGCGGGGACGGCGCCGGGAACGCCGTGGAGGCCGTAGGGCGGAGCGGCGGGCGTCTCAGCAGCCTGACGCGGGTCGTCGGCCACGGGGGCGTGGTCGAGGTCGTGGCCGGGGTCGGACTCCGCATCGTGCTCGGTGTCGTGCTCCGTGTCGTGCTCGGTGTCGTGCTCGGCGCCCGGGAAGGCGAGGCCGGGCGGGACGGTCGTGGCCAGTGGAACGGCGCCGCGCCAGGGCTCCGCGGCGTGGTCCGCCTCCGCCCGATCCTGCTCGACCCGATCCTGCTCGACCCGATCCTGCTCGACCCGATCCTGCTCGACCCGTTCCGCCTCCGCCCGGTTGGCCTCGGCCACCATCTCGGCCAGGAGCGCGGCCTCCTCGGCGGCGGCGGCCTCGTTCGCGGCGGCCAGGGCGGCCGCGTCGTCCCCGGCCTGCGCGGCCGCGACAGCGCGCGCGGCGTGCTCCACAGCCTGCTCGTCCTCGAACTCCGAGGCGGCGTCGGCGATCTCGGCGGCGAAGGCGGGATCCGGCGCGAGTTCCGGCACGGCGCCCACGATCACCTCGGCCGCCAGATCCCGGCGAACGCCCTCGGCCGCGGCTTCGAGAACCGCGCGCGCCACGCCATGGAGGGCATCGGCGTCCCGGACGTCGCTCTCGGCGATCACCAGCGCCGTCGCCTCGTCGATGGCCTGGTCCAGGACCCCGCCCGCGTTCAGCACTTCCGCGAGCTCGCTGTCGATGGCCTCGGAGACGATCGCCGCGGCGATCTCCTCGATGCTCTCCTCGGACACCACCGGCAGTTCCTCGGTCGGCTCGTCCGCGACGGCTTCGCCGACTTCGTGGGCCTCGCCGACCTCACCGGCTTCGTCTACCTCACCGACTACGTCCACCTCGCTGACTTCGCCGGCCTCTGCGATTTCGGCGGTTTCAGCGACCTCTGCGATCTCTACGACCGCCACGATCTCAAGAACCTCGTCCGACGCCGGCTCGTCGTCCGCGCCGTCGGCCGCCTCCTCCGGAGCGGCCTGCCCGGCGGCCTCCGCCACCGCGGCCGCCGCCGCAGCCTCCCGCGCCGCCTCCGCCGCCGCTGCCGCGGCGGCTTCCCGCGCCGCCACGGCCGCCGCCTCGGCGAACGCCTCCTCCACCGCCTGCTCGACCGCGGCCTCCGCGGCCTGCGCCATCAGCGCCGCCTCGGCGTGCACGGCGCCGCCGACGAAGCCGGCGATCGCCTGCGCCTCCTCGCGGCGGGCCTGCTCCGCGGCCAGCCGGGCCTGCTCGGCCTCGGCGACGCCGGCCTGGGCGACCTCGTCGCGCCGGTCCACCGGCACCCGGTCGCCGAGGGTGCCGAACAGCGCCTTGTCGGCGGTCAGCGCCATGGTGCCGACGTCCCAGTTCTCCGGAACGTCGGTGAGCAGCGGGTTGTCGCTGAGGTCCAGCTCCTTGAGCGTCAGCTTCTGCCAGTTGCTGGCGGGCAGGTCGGCCAGCCGGTTGCCGCGCAGCACCAGGGTTTCCAGCTTCGGCAGGTCGCAGACCGCGCGCGGGACCCAGGTGAGCTGGTTCTCCGCGACGTCGAGCTTGCGCAGCGACTCCAGCCCGCCGAAGTTGCGCGGCAGGGAGCTGAGTTCGTTGTCGGACAGGTCCAGGGTGACCAGGTTGCGCAGCAGGCCCAGCGTCCGCGGCACCCAGGAGAGCTGGTTGGAGGACAGGTTCAGCTCGGTCAGCGACCCCAGGCCGGACAGCTGGAACGGCAGCTCGCGCAGGTTGTTGCCGACCAGGTCCAGCGTCTCCAGCCGGTGCAGGCCGCCCAGGCCCGCCGGCAGCGACTCCAGGTCGCAGTAGGCCAGCGAGAGCCAGGTCAGCCGCTTCAGCGCGCCGACCGAGGCGGGCAGCGCGGTCAGCGGGTTCTGGGCCAGGTTCAGGGCGTCCAGGTTGGCCAGCCCGTCGAAGCTGTCCGGCAGGTCCCGCAGGCTGTTGCGGGACACGTCCAGCGCGGTCAGCACCCGCAGCGCGCCGAGCGAGGCCGGCAGCTCGGTGAGCCGGTTGTAGGTCAGGCTGAGCTTGTCCAGCGAGGCCAGCTGCCCGATCGCCTCCGGCACCTGGGTGAGCCAGTTGTCGGACAGGTCCAGGCCGGTCAGCCGGCTCAGCGCGGCCACCGAGGCGGGCAGCTCCTCCAGGTGGTTGCCGTTGAGCGCCAGGGTCTGCAGCTCGGTGAGGTTGCCGATGGAGGCCGGCAGCGTCTGCAGCTGGTTGTTCTGCAGGTACAGCTTGGTCAGCGAGGCCAGGTCGCCCAGCGAGGTGGGCAGCTTGCGCAGCCGGTTGCCCACCAGCGACAGCTCGGCCAGCCGGATCAGGGCCCCGATGCTCGGCGGCAGCTCGGTGAGCGCGTTGTCGTCGGCCGAGAGCTTGGTCAGTGTCTGCGTGTCGCCGATCCAGTCCGGCAGCTCGGTGAGCCGGTTGCCGTCGACCACCAGCACCCGCAGGCTCGGCGCGCCGAGGGCGTCCGGCAGCGCGGTCAGCTGGTTGCTCTGCAGGTAGAGGTTGACCAGGCCGGGAAGCCGGCCGACCACGTCCGGCAGGGTGCTGAAGGCGTTCTCGTCCAACCACAGCGAGGCCAGCCGCTCCAGCCCGGCGAACTCCTCGGGCAGGGTGGTCAGCGCGTTGCCGGTGAGGCTCAGCTCGACCAGCCCGGCCAGCCGCCCGACCTCCGCCGGGAGCCGGCCGGCGCCGTTGCCGTCCAGCCAGAGCCGGCGCAGCCGCGCCATCCGGGGCAGCGTCTCCGGCAGGGTCCTGAGCCGGTTGCCGGAGAGGTTCAGGAACGTGACCGGCTCCAGCTCGGGCAGGGTGCCGAACTCCGGGGGCAGGGCGACCAGACCGAGGTTGGACAGGTCCAGGCCCACCTCCCCGTTGTCCTCGGTGGTGAGACGGTCGCTGACCAGTCTTCTGATGTGGTCGATGTCCGGGTTCACAGTCCGTCCCCCTGCGTCGTTCCGAAGTGGCATCCAGATCGTGCGGAACATTGCGTTCGGCGGTCAAAGACTGCCATCAGCGGCGGGTGTATGTCGCATTGACGCTACTCCGCTTATAGTCCGCGCCGTGAGCGAACCGAACAGGCGCGCCGAACCGGAACCGGATTCCAGCCGCCCTCGGACCAGCACGCGTGAGCCGGAGATGTTACGAAGGGCACTGCGATCCTGGCTGTGTGTGAGGACCGGCGCGGCGGGGGTGGAGATATCCGATGTCGCAATCCCTCAATCGAATGGCATGTCCAGTGAGACGTTGTTGTTCGACGCGCGGTGGCCGGATGCCGGCGGAACGGGCGGAGGCGGGCCCGGCCCGGCCCGGGAGGCCCGCTGCGTGGCCCGGCTGGCGCCGGCCGGGGACGCGATGCCGATCTTTCCCGAGTATCGAATGCGGGATCAGTTCCAGGTGATGGGACTGGTGGGGGCGCGGGCGGGCGTGCCGGTGCCGCGAACACTCTGGTACGAGGCGGATCCGGGCGTGCTGGGCGCGGAGTTCTTCGTGATGGAGCGGATGGAGGGCGAGGTGCCGCCGGACATCCTGCCCTACACGTTCGGGGACAACTGGCTGGCCCGCGCGTCGGACGACCAGCGGCGGCGGTTGCAGGAGGCGACGGTGGCCGTCGTCGCGCGGATCCACGGAATGGACGTGGCCGCCGACGAGGTGGCGTTCCTCGGGGATCTGTCGGCCGACGGGGACAGCGCGCTGCGCGCCCACTTCGAGGGATGGCGCGCGTATTACGACTGGGCGCACGGAGAGCAGCCGATTCCGGTGCTGGAGCGGATGTTCGGATGGTTGGAGGACCACTGGCCGGACGAGGTGGGGGCGCCGGTGGTGAGTTGGGGCGACGCGCGGATCGGCAACGTCATGTACCGGGACTTCGAACCGGTGGCGGTCCTGGACTGGGAGATGGCCGGGATCGCGCCCCGGGAGGTGGACCTGGGATGGCTGGTCTTCCTCCACCGCTTCTTCCAGGACCTCGCAGCGTTCTTCGGTCTCGCGGGGCTGCCCGGGTTCCTTGCCTTCGGGGACGTGGCCCATTACTACGCCGAGCTGACCGGGTACGTGCCGCGAGATCTTGAGTTCTACGAAGCCTATGCGGCATTACGGCAGGGCATTGTGATGGGGCGGGTGAACCAGCGGCGCGTACGGTTCGGCGAGCAGGAGGCGCCGGCCGAGCCCGACGGTCTGGTCAACCACGCCGCGACCCTTGAGCAGATGCTGAACGGCAGCTACCGGACCGGGACAGGGTACTGAGTTCGGGCCCGTATGATCGGCGGGACCGACAGGGCCGACCAGGGAGGGAACCGATGGCCGACGTGCCGCGGACGCCGGTGATTGTGCAACTCGACGCGGCTGTCCCGCCCGGCGAGGAGGCGGAGTTGCGAGAAGCCCTGGCTGAGGCCGGGTTCGACGTGTTCGCCCAGGACCTCCCGAAGGTGCGCGGCGCCGAGAACCTCGACGCGATCGCGCTGCTGATGATCCCCTTGCACGCCTTCCTCACCACGGCCGGTGAACACCTGGCCGCGGACGCGTACGCACACTTCAAGTCCGGCATCCGACGGCTTCTGCGCCGGCCCGCGAAGGACGCGGCCAAGCCGGCGCCGCTGATCGTGCAGGACACCACGACCGGCCTGAAGATCGTGATGGAGCGCGACCTGCCCGACGAGGCCTACGAGGCCCTGCGGACCCTGGACCTGACGACGTTCCGCTCCGGGCCGATCGACTGGGACGGCGGCCACAAGCGGTGGCGGTCGGTGGTGGACGAGGCCGACGGGGTCTGAAGCCGGGGCTGGATCGGGTCGGATCGGATCGGGCCGGGTCGCGCCATCGGGCCGGGCCGGGTCGGTCGGATCGGGTCAGTCGGATCGGATCGGGTCGGTCGGGTCGTGCGATCGGCCTGGCCGCGCCATCGGGCCGGGCCCGGATCCCTCCGGCCGCTACCGCACCATCCCCCGGCCGCCGCCGATCCCCCGGGCCCCCGAGGCGGTCGGCTGCCGGTTCACCGGGGTGATCACGTCGATCTGCGCCTCCGAGCTCCGTCTCGGACCGGACCACCGCGCCGGCACCGCGTCGATGCGGTGCGCGAGCGCGTAGGCCACCGCCTCGTAGTTGACCCTCCACCCACGGAAGTGCGGCCAAGCCTCCTCGGGCGTGCGTTCGAACTCGTACCCCTGGGCCCGCATCCGCTGCACCCCGTACAGAAACTCGTCGTACGTCAGCGTGATCGGATCCTCCGGCGACGGATCCGGGTTGTACGGCACCCGCTCGGTGCGGGCGATCTCCCGAAGCGTCACAAAGCCGCTCCGCAGCGCCATCCGGATCTCACCGACGTTCTGCGAAGGATTGAACGACACATGCAATGCCGCCGCGTCCAGCACCGCCAATAGCGCGATCAGCCAGTTGCGGTGCGCCCGCGGCGACCGGAAGTAGATCAGTACCGGATAACTGGTATGGCTCTCGGAAACATCCGCCGTCCACCGCTCCCAGCCCCGATAAAGATCAGGCAGCTGATCGCCAAGATTGACCATCGCATAGCGGGCGAGAATCTCCGGCCCCCATGCGGGCCCGCCCGCGCGGGCCTCCAACATCGTCACCTCGGTCTCGCGCCGCGCATAAGCGGCGTAGAGCGCCGGAAGGTACCCGACCAGAAGACCGATGGACACCGGTCCGGTCACGGCGGCGGCGAAGTCCACGGCATTGAGCCGGGACTTGTCCGCCGAGGCGAACCCGAGCGTGAACAGCGACGACCCGGCTTCCCGGGCCGACGCGCGCCACGACAGATCGGCCACCGCGTAGTTGATCATCGCGTAGCCGATCAGGAACGCGCCGATCCACCCCACCAGCTTGACGACCACCGACAGCGGGCCGGCGTAGGCCAGGATCCGGTCCTTCGCCTCGTAGGTCTTGAACCGGTCCGCCAGCGCCTGGAACGACAGGTAGACCGCACGGCCCAGGAGGTTCGACAGCCCCGGCCGGAACACCCGCGGCACCACCAGCGTCCGCACTTCCGACATGAAGGTACCCAGCACCACCAGGACCCCGACCACGCCCCACATCGCCCGCACAGCCCCAGCTCCCGTGATCATCGATGCCCTCTTGGGGCGATGGTAATAGGCTCAGTGCCATGTTGCGTCTTGGCGTCTGCATCATGCCCGATCGTCCGTTCCGTGAGGCCGCCGCCCGCTGGCGCCGCGCCGAGGAGCTCGGCTTCGCCCACGCGTGGACCTACGACCACATCACCTTCGGCGGCATCCCCGACGGCCCCTGGTACGACGCCGTCACGACGCTGGCCTCGGCCGCGGCCGTCACCGAGCGGATCCGGCTGGGCACCCTGGTGGCGACGCCGAACTTCCGCCATCCGGTGCCCTTCGCCCAGGAGGTCATGTCCCTGGACGACGTCTCCGAGGGCCGTTTCATCCTCGGCTACGGCGCCGGCTCCTACGGCCCGGACGCCGGCGTGCTGGGCTACGGCGAGGACGGCAAGGGCTGGACGCCCCAGGAACGCGGCGCCCGCTACCGGGAGTCGGTCGAGATCCTCGACCAGCTGCTCAGCGCCGGTACCGAGGGCCGGACCCGCACCACGTACCGCGGCACGTACTACAGCGCGCTCGACGCCCGGATGGAGCCGGGATGCGTGCAGCGTCCCCGGGTGCCGTTCGGCCTGGCCGCCACCGGGCCGCTGGGGCTGCGCACCGTGGTGGAGCACGCGCAGATGTGGATCGCCGACGACACGCTCGCGGGCCGGGACGGGGAGATCACCGAGGACGTCACCTGGGCCGCGCTGGAGAAGGTGACCAAGAAGCTGGACGCCGCGCTGGAGCGGGAGGGCCGCGATCCGGCGACCCTGCCGCGGCTGCTGCTGTCCGGACGCTCGCCGCTGCGGACGATGGATTCCAAGGCGCGCTTCGACGAGGTGTCGGCCCGGGTCGAGAGTCTGGGTTTCACGGACTTCGTGGTCCATTACCCCCGCGAATCAGGTACTTACGCCACCCCTGCGCACGTCCTTGACGAGATCGCGCCCGCGAACGCCTGAACCCTGCCTTACTCTATGTCACCATGGCGAACATAGACGTCCAGGGGTATCTCCGCCGCCTGGGCACCGTCGACCCCGGAAAGCCCACGATCGAGGGGCTTTTCGCGCTGCACCGCGCCCATGTGGAACGCGTCGCGTACACCTCCTTGCAGGTCCATCTCGGTCAGCGCACGACGCCGGACCCGTTCGAGTCCGCCGCCCGCATCGTGGGCGGCGAGGCCGGGTACTGCTACCACCTCAACGGCGCGTTCGGAACGCTGCTGGAGGCCCTGGGCTACGACGTCACCTGGCACCGCGGGCGCGTGTGGTCCCCGCCGCCGCGCGGGCGCGGGCTGGGCCCGATCCAGGACGAGCCGAACCACCTGGTGCTGCTGGTGGAGGTCGAGGACACGCTGTACTACTGCGACACCGGCCTCGGCGACGGCCTGCACGAGCCGCTGCTGCTGGTGCCCGGCGAGGTGACGCAGGGGCCGTACACGTACAAGCTGGAGCGGGTCCACTTCGAGAACGCCACCACCGGCTGGAGCTTCACCCACGACCCGAAGGCGGACTCCTTCACCGGCATGGTGTTCGAGGAGCGGATCGCCTCGCTGCCGGACTTCCTGGCCCGGCACGAGTGGATGGAGACCGATCCGGAGTCCGGGTTCGTGAAGAACCTGGACGTGTACCGCCGCGACGCCACCGGGGTGGACCACCTGCGGGGCGCGGTGCTGACCCGGTCGGACGGCACCACCACCAGCCGGCGCGAGCTCACCGATTCCGACGAGTGGTTCGACGCCCTGGCCGACGTCTTCAGCCTGCGGCTGCCGGGCATCGGCGAGGCGGCGCAGGAGCGGCTGTGGAAGCGCGTCTGGATCCAGCACACGGCATGGGCCGCCGCGCAGCCCTAGTGGCGCCGTGGCGGGCACGGGCGAGGCGGTGGTGGGCACGGGCGCGACCGGCACGGGGGTCGGCGCTCGACAGGCGCCGGTTTCCGCACCGCGGGAGCGCTCGGTGCCGGGGGACGGCGCTGTGCTGCGCGTCGCCCTCCCCCGGCGGCTGTCCGGTGGTTCGGCAGTGTTCCGGTCGGTTCGGCAGTGTTCCGGTCGGTTCGGCAGTCAGCGGTCAGCGGTCAGCGGTCAGGTACCGGCGATCGGCAGCTGGCGGTCAGTGTTTCGGCGCTCGGCGGTCAGCAGTCGGCAGCCAGAACTTAATCAGGCTTCCTCAGATCCGGTTGAGGTAGTCCGATTCCGGTCCGAACCCGCCGCAACAAGCCACTCCGGCCGACCGCCGGCCAATTGCCGACCCAATCGCCAAAACCGATCGCCGAAACCCATCGCCCTCGGGCGATCGCCGACCATCGGCCGCGGCCGGTCGCCAAAGCGGATCGCCGCGCCAGCCGGCCCGCTACAACCAGCCCTCGACGAAGTCCGCGGTGTCCTCCCACGACTTCACCGGCACCGAGCGGATCCCCATCGCCTGCACCGGATGGTCGTTGCCCTGCGGGTCGAGCCGGTCGCCCAGGAACAGGATGTCGCCCATCTCCACGCCGAGCTCGGCCATCAGCTTGTGCATGCCGTAGGCCTTGTCGATGCCCTTGGCGGTGACGTCCACCGAGGTGGAGCCGCCGCTGCGCACCTCCAGGCCGGGCAGCCGCTCGGCGGCCCAGGCGCGGAGCCGCTCCTTCTTCGCGCCGTCCGGGTCCCACGCGGACTTCGCGGACACCGGGGCGCTCTGGCCGAGCGCGGAGAAGGTGATCTGGCTGCCGCGGTCCTCGATGATGTCGCCCCAGGTGTGCTCCTCCCACAGCCCGAGCTCCTTGGCGCCCCGCGTCAGCACGTCGACGACCTCGTCCTTGGTCTGCCGGGGCAGGTCCTCGGCGTAGATCTCCTGCCAGGCCCCGTCGCGGAACAGGTAGTAGCGGGTGCCGTTGGTCGGCATCAGGTTCAGCCGGGCCAGCTGCTCCGGGGCGGCCGGCAGGTGGTCCAGCAGCTGGGCCTGGAACTGCGGGAAGGCGCCGCCGGAGATGACGCAGACCTGCACCTCCGCCAGCAGGCGGACCAGCAGGCCGGCCATCCGCGGGGTGATCGCGGTCTTGGACTCGGCCAGGGTCCCGTCCAGGTCGAAGGCGACGACACGGGCATCAGGGTCGTGATGATGGGTCATGGCTCCATATCACCCCAGATGGGTCAGCAGGGCCAGCGCCGAGGCCAGCACGCCGGCCGAGACCACCGTCGCCGAGCGGGTGACCAGCGGCTGGCCGCGTTCGGCGGCGATCCGGTATGCGGACAGCGCGGTGCGGGCCAGCACGCCGGCCACCGCCGCGGTGAGCAACGGCTGCGCCTTGGCGGGCAGGCCGAGCGAGCCGACCGCCAGCATCCCGACCGCCGGCGCGGCGCAGGCGACGGTGAGCCAGAGCACCGCGGCCCGGCGCCGGTGCTCCTCGGCCCCGAGCAGCGCGGTGAGCGCGAAGCCCTCACTGGCCGCGTGCACGACCAGGGCCAGCACCAGCGGGGCGGAGGCGGCCACGGCCAGCGCCGAGCCCTCCAGGGCGCGATGCACGCCCAGCGCCGCGGCGGTGCCCACGCCCCCGGCCAGGCCGGGCTCGCACGGGCAGCCGCGCTTCATCAGCACCCCGGCGGCGACGAAGCCCAGCGCCCCGACCAGCGCCACCGCCGGCCAGCCGACGCCGGTCTCGCGCACGTCCCCGGCCACGTCCGGGCCCAGGTCCGCGACCACCACCGCGAGCAGCGCGCCGCAGGAGGCCGCCAGCGGGACCGCCGAGGCGCGCGGCGAGCGCCGCCCCAGATCGGCACCCATGAGTGTGGCGGCGGCGATCAGCGCCACCCCCAGCCAGCCGTCGAAGGTTCCCATCCCAGCCCTCCCCTCCACCGATCCCCCAGGCCACTGTTCACTGAGTGTGACCGACCCGGGCGAATCATGACAGACCCCCACGGGGTATCGAATCCCGGGTCGTCACGGAACAGGGCGCGGACGAGGAGAGGACCCCGCGGGAGGCCCTCGGAAGACCAGGCGGCGCCCGGCAGCTCCTGAGCAGCTGCCGGGCGCCGGTGCGCCAGACCTTATTACGGGCCGACCGTCTCCCACCACCGCCGTTATGGAGACGCTATGCAGCCCTGTCCGAACGCTTACAGACGGGCCACTCCGTCCCGGCGCGCGGCGTCGGCGACGGCGGCGGTCACCGCCGGGGCCACCCGCTCGTCGAACGGGCTGGGGATGACCTGGTCCGCGGACAGCTCGCCGGCCACCACGTTCGCCAGCGCCTCGGCGGCGGCCAGCTTCATGCCCTCGGTGATCCGGGAGGCCCGCACCGACAGCGCGCCGGCGAAGACCCCGGGGAAGGCCAGCACGTTGTTGATCTGGTTCGGGAAGTCCGAGCGGCCGGTGGCGACCACGGCGGCGTACTTGCGGGCCACGTCGGGGTGGATCTCCGGGTTCGGATTCGCCATGGCGGCGATGATCGCGTTCGGCGCCATCGTCGCCACGATCTCCTCCGGGACGGTGCCGGAGGAGACGCCGATGAACACGTCGGCGCCGCGCATCGCCTCGGCCAGCCCGCCGGTCAGGCCGGCCCGGTTGGTCAGCGCGGCCAGCTCGGTCTTCACCGGGCTGTGCTCCAGGTCGGGGCGGCCGGTGGCGACGATGCCCTTGGAGTCGACCACGGTCAGGTCGCCGATGCCGGCGTCGAGCAGGATCTTGGCGATCGCGACGCCGGCCGCCCCGGCGCCGGAGATCACCGCGCGCAGCGTGGACAGCTCGCGTCCCACCACCTCGGCGGCGTTGCGCAGCGCGGCCAGCAGCACGATCGCGGTGCCGTGCTGGTCGTCGTGGAAGACCGGGATGTCCAGGCGCTCCTGGAGCCGGCGCTCCACCTCGAAGCAGCGCGGGGCCGAGATGTCCTCCAGGTTGATGCCGCCGAAGCCGGGGGCCAGCCGGGCCACGGTCTCCACCAGCGCGTCGACGTCGGTGCAGTCCAGGCACACCGGGACCGCGTCCACGCCGCCGAACTGCTTGAACAGCACCGCCTTGCCCTCCATGACCGGCAGCGCGGCCAGCGGGCCGATGTCGCCCAGGCCCAGCACCGCGGTGCCGTCGGTGACCACCGCGACGGTGTTGGACTTCCAGGTGTAGTCCATCGCCAGCTCGGGGCGTTCGGCGATGGCGGTGCAGATCTCCGCGACGCCCGGGGTGTAGGCCAGCGACAGATCGGCGCGGTCGCGGAGCGGGACGGTGGCGCGGACCTCCATCTTGCCGCCGCGGTGCAGGCTGAACACCGGCGGCTCCACCGGCGCCGGGACCGGCGCGGCGAGCTGGTCGTCGAGGAACTGGGAGGGGATGAGCTGCCCTGACATGGCTGACCCCTTAGCTGCCGCCCTGGGCGGCGTATTGAGGGAATGGACGAGGGACGGAACAAGAACGGGAAAGCGGGGAAATCGGGGATCGCGGAAGGGAACCGGTCGGGTCGGATCGGCTGAACGGTGGTGCGGGACTGGTGAACCTGTTGAGGGGTTGAGGGGAGGTTCGCCCGGCCGGCGGCGCTGCAGTCGGATTGTCTCCGTACCACGCTCCGCCCGCCGCTGATGGATCCACATCGACGCTGTCGCATCGAACAAGCGGGTTCGCCCGTGATGCGATTTTTACATGGCTGCCTATGTTCAACAGCACTTTGCCGGTGCAAGGATTCCAGCACCGTACCCCATGAAGGTGGCTGGAGCGGGGTGCGACCACCCACGAGGAGGAGAACAACATGCGAGCCGGGAGAACTCCCAAGGCCGTCATAGTCGGGGCCGCGGGGATCGCGCTGGCCCTCACCGCCGCGGGCTGCGGCAGCGGCAGCAAGCCGGGCGCCCCGGCCACGTCCGGCAGCGGCACCAGTGCCGCCAGTTCGTCGAGCCCGGCGCCGGCCACGTCCTCCTCGGCCTCGCCGTCGGGCAGCAGCTCGTCCTCGGCCGCCGCCGGTGTCGACAGCACCGCCGCCGCGCTGCTGCCGGACTCGATCAAGAGCAAGGGCACGCTGACCTTCGCCACCGACCCGAGCTACCCGCCGAACGAGTCCAAGGACGCCAACGGCCAGATCGTCGGCTGGGACGTGGACCTGGGCACCGCGATCGCGGCGAAGCTGGGCCTGAAGGCCTCGTTCACCGAGGTCACCTTCGACGACATCGTCACCGGCATCTCCACCGGCAAGTACGACGCCGGCATGTCCTCGATCACCGACAACAAGAAGCGCGAAGGCGTCGACGACTTCGTGACCTACTTCAACGCCGGCACCAAGCTGATGGTGGCCAAGGGCAACCCGAAGAAGCTGACCGGGTCCGGCGCGACCGACCTGTCGCTGTGCGGGATGACGGTCGGCGTGGAGAAGGGCACGGTCCAGGAGACCGACGACATCCCGAACCGCAACAAGGCGTGCGAGGCGGCGGGCAAGAAGGACATCAAGACCCTGTCGCAGGACACCCAGGACCAGATCAACCAGTCGCTGGGCACCGGCCGCTGCGACGCGGTGCTGGCCGACTCCCCGGTCGTGGACTACTACGCCAAGAGCGGCAACTTCGAGGCGGTCGGCGACATCTACGCCGGCGCGCCCTACGGCATCGCGATCGCCAAGAGCAACAGCGGCCTGTCCCAGGCGGTCCAGGCCGCGCTGAAGGACCTGGTGCAGGACGGCACGTACCACCAGCTCACCACCAAGTACGGGATCCAGGCCGGCGACTACACCACGCCGGGCCTGAACCAAGCGACGAGCTGAGCCGGCCTTGAGCGAGATCAACCCGGCGGCGGACGCGGACGACGCGTCCGCCGCGGTGCTTCCCCGGCCGCCCGCGATCCGCGCGGTGCCGCTGCGCCGGCCGGGCCGGGTGCTCAGCGCGCTGGTGCTGCTGGTGCTGCTGGCGATGTTCGGCCACATGCTGATCTTCAACCCGAACTTCGGCTGGGACCTGGTCGGGCAGTGGCTGTTCTGGCACACCATCACCGCGGCGGTCTGGATCACCCTGCAGCTGACCGTGCTGGCCATGCTGATCGGCGTGACCGGCGGCGTCGTGCTGGCGGTGATGCGGCTGTCGGACAACCCGGTGTCGTCCTGGGCGGCCTGGGCCTACACCTGGTTCTTCCGCGGCACCCCGGTCCTGGTGCAGCTGCTGTTCTGGCACGAGATCGCGGCCCTGGTCGGCCAGGAGGTCGGGTTCGGCATCCCGTTCGGCCCGCAGTTCCTGCACCTGCACACCAACGACGTGATCACCGACTTCGGCGCCGCGGTGCTGGCCCTGGGCCTGAACGAGGCGGCGTACATGTCCGAGATCGTGCGGGCCGGCGTGCTGTCCGTGGACGAGGGCCAGACCGAGGCCGCGGCCTCGCTGGGGATGCGCCGGGGCAAGATCATGCGCCGGATCGTGCTGCCGCAGGCGATGCGGGTGATCATCCCGCCGACCGGCAACGAGACCATCAGCATGCTGAAGACCTCCTCGCTGGCCTCGGTGATCGGCGTGGTGGAGCTCACCGACGCCAGCGAGTCCGCGATCCACCTGTACTTCAAGGCGATCCCGTTCTACGTCGTGGCCGCGCTGTGGTACCTGTTCTTCACCACGGTGCTGTCCATCGGCCAGTACTACGTCGAGCGGTACTACGCCCGCGGCTCGTCCCGCAGCCTGCCGCCGACCCCGTTCCAGAAGCTGCTGCGGGCCAACCTGCTGCTCCGCCGCCGCCGCGACCCCTATACGGAGATCCGGGAGGGCCTGCGATGACGGCCGACCACATCCTCGGGGTGCCCACGTCCCTGCCGGCCGTCAACATCGACACCGTCTACAAGTCCTTCGGGCTGCTGAACGTCCTGCGGGGCGTCTCGATGGCGGTCCGCGAGGGCGAGGTGGCCTGCCTGATCGGCCCGTCCGGCTCCGGGAAGTCGACGCTGCTGCGCTGCGTGAACCACCTGGAGAAGATCGACGCCGGGCTGATCAGCGTGCACGGCCGGCTGATCGGCTACCAGGAGCGCAACGGCCGGCTGCACGAGATGCACGACCGCGACGTCGCCAAGCAGCGGCGCGGCATCGGCATGGTGTTCCAGCGCTTCAACCTGTTCCCGCACAAGACCGCGCTGGAGAACATCGTCGAGGCGCCGACCCAGGTGCTCGGGATGGCCAAGGAGGCCGCGGTCGCCGAGGCCCGCGAACAGCTGGCGAAGGTGGGGCTGTCGGACAAGGCGAACAGCTACCCCAGCCAGCTGTCCGGCGGGCAGCAGCAGCGGGTGGCGATCGCCCGGGCGCTGGCCATGCGGCCCTCGCTGATGCTGTTCGACGAGCCCACCTCGGCCCTGGACCCGGAGCTGGTCGGGGACGTGCTGGCGGTGATGCGCGAGCTCGCCGAGTCCGGCATGACGATGATCGTGGTGACCCACGAGATGGGCTTCGCGCGCGACGTCGGCGACACCGTGGCGTTCATGGACGGCGGGGTGATCGTGGAGCACGGCGACGCCCGTCAAGTGATCTCCGAGCCGGAGCACGCCCGCACTCGAGCCTTTCTGGCGAAGGTCAGATAACCCGTACCGGAATGCCCTGTTCCCCCGGCCCCGGCCCGCTCGCGCGCCAACCCCGAGGCCGGGAACAGGGCGTCTGAGTGCGGTTTCGTGCGCGTTCCGGTTAAAGGTCCGATGGCATGATTGTTGAATCGGGAATGAATTGACCCTCGCGTACGGTCCCCGAACGGCGTACCGTCATGGCTACGAATCGAGCAGAACGTCGGGCATCGGACGCCTGTCGTACTGAAGGCGAACTGACGGCGAACAAGGACGAAGGCAGTGGAACTCGCATCCTACGCAGATCGGGCGGTGTCACTCGTGAACACCGCCGACCCCTATCGGCACCGCGACACGCTCACCACTTGTGAGCAGGCCAAGGAGCTGCTGGCGCCGGAAGGCCGGTGCCGGGTCACCAACGCCGACGTCGCGGAGCTGCGCGCCATCCGGGACCGGCTGCGCGAGGTCTTCGACGCCGCGGAGTCCGGCCGGGTCCCGCGGGCCGTCCAGGTCCTCAACTCCCTGATGAAGCAGTACCCGATCCGCCCGGTGGTCACCGACCACGACGGCGCCTCCTGGCACCTGCACCTGGCCGAGGGCGCGCCGACGATCGCCGCGGTCTACGGCGCCAAGGCCGCCATGGGCCTGGCGGTGCAGGCCACCGAGCTCGGCTTCGACCGGCTGGGCGTGTGCCAGGCCGCGCCGTGCCGCGAGGTGTTCATCGACACCTCGACCAACCGCTCGCGCCGGTACTGCTCGGACCGCTGCGCCACCCGCGCCAACGTCGCGGCCTACCGGGCCCGGCGCAAGGAGCAGGCCCGCGCCGCGGCGGCGAACGAGGCGGCCCAGGCCGGCTCCGCCGAGACCGTGGGCACCGCCGGCGGCAAGGTGATGGCGGCCGCCGCCACCTCCCGCTAGCGAGCTCCCAGCCCCACTGGGAGCTCGCCCGAAAGCGCTGACGCGCCGGCCCCGCCGGCGCGTCAGCGCTTTCCCGGGATCCGCGCCACCCGCAGCGGGTCCCGCAGCCGCAGCACGGCCCGGGCCAGCACCAGGCCGTCCGGCACCGCGCCGAACTCCCGGCTGTCCGAAGTGACGAACGCGTTGTCGCTCTCCAGCCACCAGCCCCCCGCCGTGCGCCGGACCGCGCGCTTGACCAGCAGCAGGCCGTCGGCGCGGGCCGGGTGCCGGGCCAGCACCACGTCCCCCGTCCGCACCAGCGCCGCGGTGGTCCGCCGGGCCAGCACGAAATCGCCGTCCCGCAGCGCCGGGGCCATGGACGGCCCGCTCACGCGGTGCACGGACCACCGGGCGGGCCGGCGGGCGGAAGGTCTCACAGGGCCCACCATGCCACGCGTCCGATCATGCGGGGCAGTAGGGTCGGGGACATCAGTTGTCCGCGCATCCGGCGCACCAGATAGGGGAACCTCACATGTTCTCGCGGATCTTCACCCGCTCCTCCTCCGTCCACGCCCACTGCGACCTGCCGTGCGGGGTCTACGACCCGGCACAGGCCCGGATCGAGGCCGAGTCGGTCCTGGCGATCACCAAGAAGTACGCCGACTCCTCCGACGAGGCCTTCCGGACCCGCGCCATCGTGATCAAGGAGCAGCGCTCCGAGCTGGTCAAGCACCACCTGTGGGTGCTGTGGACCGACTACTTCAAGGCCCCGCACTTCGAGAAGTACCCGCAGCTGAACACCCTGTTCAACGAGGCCACCAAGCTGGCCGGCGCGGGCGGCACCAAGGGCTCCATGGACCCCGCGGTGGCCGAGGACCTGCTGGCCAAGATCGAGGAGATCGCCAAGATCTTCTGGGAGACCAAGCAGGCCTGAGCCGCTGCGGCGGCCCCGGCCGCGACCGGCCGTCCGACACCGGAAATCCTCCGGCGCCGGACGGCCTTTTTATCGCCCGAACGGGGTACGTTGAGCGTGAGGGACAGGCACCGCGGGTGCGTCCGGGCAGCAGCCGGGCCCGCATTCGGCGTACGATCCGCAGCAGAATGATTCACCCCAGCAGCGGAGGTGTCGTGCATCAGCACTCTGCCCAGCAGACGGCCGTCCCCACACTCGCCTCTACGAGCGCAGGAAGCGGAATGGGACAACAAAACGGTGGTCCGCAGGACTTCGTCGAGGTACGCATCCCGGCCGAGGGCGCGTACCTGTCGGTGCTGCGGACGGCGACGGCGGGCTTGGCGGCTCGGCTGGACTTCACCCTGGACGAGATCGAGGACCTGCGCATCGCCGTGGACGAGGCCTGCGCCATCCTGCTCACCAAGGCGGTGCCCGGCTCCGGGCTGACCTGCCGGTTCGAGCTGCGCGACGGCGCGCTCGCGGTGGACGTCTCGGTCCCGACGCTGGACGGCAAGACGCCGGCCCGCGACACCTTCGCCTGGACCGTGCTCGCGGCGCTGGCCGGGCAGGTCGACGCGCACGTGTCGGAGGCCGCCGGCCCGGACGGCCCGGCCGGCCCGGCGATCGGGCAGACCGTCACCATCAGCATGCTCAAGCAGCGCGGCGTGGGAGCTCCGTGAGCGCCGCCGAGGAGATCCCCGTGCGCGCCTCCGAGCCCGACGAGATCCCGGCCGCCCGGCGGGCCGGGTACGGCGAGGACCGGCCCGGCGCGGCCGCGCCCGCCGGCTCGGAGCCGGACGCCCTGGACGAGGTGGACGGCGAGCCGGAGCTGGACCCGGAGTTCGACGAGCCGGTCCTGGACCTGGACGAGGAGGACCTGGCCCCGGACCTGGACACCGAGGAGGGCCCCGAGCGCGACACGCCGGCCGCCGGCCCGACCTACCCGCTGCGCCGCCCGCCGCGGCAGGGCGGCCCGCACGCCGAGGCGCACGCCCGGGCCCGCGAGCTGTTCGCCCGGCTGAACGAGCTCCCGGAGGGCTCCACCGAGCGCAAGCAGATCCGCGACGAGCTGGTCCAGATGCACCTGCCGCTGGTGGAGCACCTGGCCCGGCGGTTCCGCAACCGCGGCGAGCCGCTGGACGACCTGACCCAGGTCGCCACCATCGGCCTGATCAAGTCGGTGGACCGCTTCGACACCGAGCGCGGCGTGGAGTTCAGCACCTACGCCACGCCCACGGTGATCGGCGAGATCAAGCGGCACTTCCGGGACAAGGGCTGGGCGGTCCGGGTCCCCCGCCGCCTGCAGGAGCTGCGGCTGTCGCTGACCAGCGCCACCAGCGAGCTCTCGCAGCGCAACCGCCGCTCCCCCACGGTCGCCGAGCTGGCCGAGTACCTCAAGATCAGCGAGGAGGAGGTCCTGGAGGGCCTGGAGTCGGCGAACGCCTACTCCACGCTGTCCCTGGACGTCTCCGAGGGCGGCGACGAGGACTCGCCGGCCGTCGCGGACTCGCTCGGCAGCGAGGACGAGGCCCTGGAGGGCGTGGAGTACCGCGAGTCGCTCAAGCCCCTGCTGGAGCAGCTGCCGCCGCGGGAGAAGAAGATCCTGCTGCTGCGCTTCTTCGGCAACATGACGCAGTCGCAGATCGCCGAGGAGATCGGCATCTCCCAGATGCACGTCTCCCGACTGCTGGCCCGCACGCTGGAACAGCTGCGCGCCCAGCTCCTGGTCGACGAGTGACCGCGCCGCCGGACCCGCGGACCAGCGAAACCGGAACCGCGGACCGGCGGCACCGGGCAGCCGCCCGGACTCATGAGGTGGGACAGCCGGGCGATTGATTCCTGGGGGCGTCGACACCCCCGGGATCGATCGCCTAGTCCCGACGCCAGTCGCGCGTCAGGGCGGCGGTCGAGGCCGGAGCGAACACTCCGGCCAGGCCGGCCACCGCGGCCGCCACCGTGGGCACCGCCCCGACCCAGAACCCGGCCTTGACCATGAAGTACGCGATCCACAGCGAGAGCAGCTGGAGCATCACGGCGGGCGTGCGCGCGCGCATGTTCGCCCGCAGCAGCCCGCGCGCCACCAGCGGCAGCGGGGCCGCCAGGATCAGGAAGGTCACCGCCACGGCGATCGCCTGGCCCTGCTCGCGCGGGGTCCCGACGAACGCCTCGACCAGCAGCCACACCGTGTAGCCCAGGGCCACCAGCGCCTGGACCGCCACGACGGCGGCGGCGGCCAGCAGCGGACGCGGCACCTGGGGCGCCGGCGCGGCGGAGTCCGGTACGGCCTGCGGGGTCGGATTGCTCGGCATACGCAGGAGGGTAGCAACGGGACCGGCGGCTCAGGCGGCCGACCGCGACGATCCGGCCCGCCCCGGCCCGGCCGACCCCCGGCCGACCCCGGGCAGCCTTCCGGGTCGCGAATCCGGGTCGCATACCGTAGTGCCGATACGACCCAGTAACCTGTGGCCCATGCGCGCGCTCCTGGTCATGAACCCCAAGGCGACCAGCACGACCACCCGCACGCGCGACGTGCTCTCCCACGCCCTGGCCGGCGAGCTCGAGACCGAGATCGGCGAGACCGGCTACCGCGGCCACGCCGCCGAGCTGGCCCGCTCCGCCGCCGAATCCGGGTTCGACCTGGTGGTGGCGCTCGGCGGGGACGGCACCGTGAACGAGGTCGTCAACGGGATACTGAGCGCCGACCTGCCGCCGGGCGTCCCGCGACCGGAGCTCGGGGTGGTCCCCGGCGGCTCCACCAACGTCTTCGCCCGCGCGCTCGGCCTGCCCAACGACCCGGTCGAGGCCACCGGGGTGCTGCTCGACGCGCTGCACGAGAACCGCTCGCGCCCGGTGTCCATGGGCCAGGCCGACGACCGCTACTTCACCTTCACCGCCGGCTTCGGCTTCGACGCGGCGGTGGTCGGGATAGTGGAGGACCGGCGCCGGGCCGGCCACAAGTCCACCGGGGGCCTGTACGTCCGCTCCGCGCTGCGGCACTTCTGGAACGGCCTGGACCGGCGCAATCCCCCGATCGGCATGAAGCTGGCCGACGGCACCGAGATACCGGGACTGTTCCTGGCCATCGTCACCAACACCTCGCCGTGGACCTATCTGGGGAACAAGCCGATCGTCATCACCCCGGAGTCCACGTTCGACGACGGGCTGGACCTGTTCGGCATCACCAAGATGTCCGGCGGGGCGGCGCTGCGGATCGTCAGGCAGATGTTCACGGACTCTGAGAAGCTGGTGCGCGGAAAGAACGTCTGCGTGCATCACGACCTGACCGAGTTCACACTCACCGCGGCGGTGCCGACCGACTTCCAGGTGGACGGCGACCACCTGGGACTGCGCGAAAGTGTGACGTTCCGCGCGATTCGCGACGCGCTGCGCGTGAAGATGTGATGACATAGAGTCACGGCCGGTTCCGCAAGTCCTGACAACGCCGAGGAATCCCAGGTAATCGCCCGCTCCAGCACCTTTGGAGTTGTCGCCAGCGCTGACTTGCTTCCTTGGAAGGCAAGGTGTGAGCGAGGAGACACCCTGGAAATCCAAAAACATCGGACCAAGGGCTTGTGCACCGGCCGGAACCCCTGACAACCTTTGGTGAGGCACCTGTCGGCGGATCACCCGGCTTGGTGCGGTTGGACGATGAGGGAAAGAGCGGTACGGATCTTGTCCGGACCGCGGTTGTTCCTTTGCGTCTCGCCTCGTGAGCCGATCGCGTCCGCGCATCCGGCCGAGGCCAACTGCCCCAGAAGTTCGAGTGGTCCCGGTCGCCGGGGTTACTAGTGAAAGCGTTCACATTCACAAGGATGAGAACGCCGGAACCGGTGGCCCCCGTACGGCCGTCCACCAGTGGCAGGCCCGCCGTGATGAACGTACACAGGCGTACAACAGCAGGACCCACAGTGACCGGACACCCGCGTCCGGCGTTGTGGCTGTAGTAACCCGGCGTGCTGGACACCGCCGGACCCGCCGGGACCGTGGGGGACCTGGACGGGTCACCGGCGTCCGCACGGCGGCACCGCACACACGTACACCACGAATCCTAAGGAGTGGACCCCATGGACTGGCGCCACCGCGCTGCCTGCCGTGACGAGGACCCAGAACTCTTCTTCCCCATCGGGAACACCGGGCCCGCGCTGCTGCAGATCGAGGATGCCAAGGCTGTTTGCCGTCGTTGCGACGTGGTCGACCAGTGCCTGCAGTGGGCGCTGGAGAGCGGCCAGGACGCCGGCGTCTGGGGCGGGATGAGCGAGGACGAACGCCGCGCCCTGAAGCGCCGCGCCGCCCGGGCCCGCAGCCGGATGGCCTGACCCGACGCACAGTATCCGCCGCTTCGGCGACCGCCGAGGCCGTGCGGAACGATCACACCGCGAGTGCACGACAACTGAAGCAACGTGTGTATATCTCCGTACTGCGGCGTTCTTGGACCGCAGTACGGACGCCGAAGGTGAGCGGTCCGCAAAGGCCGCTCTCTTGGTTTTCCGGGATCTTTCTCCGGTGGGGTCCGGCTCCAGCGTAGCGGAGCCCTGTTACCGCTTCATTGCCGCCCCCGTCCACCCCTTTCACGGCTGGGGAGCGTCGCCGACCTCCAGCTCCAGCACGGCCACCGCGCCCCGGCCGCCGGGGGCCGGCCGAAGGTCGAAGCTGCCGTTGAGATCCCCCTGAACGAGCGTTCGGACGATCTGTAGTCCGAGGTTCCCGGCCGTCGCGGCGTCGAAACCCGCCGGGAGCCCGTTTCCGTCGTCGGTCACCACGACCCGCAGCCGCGGCCCCCAGCGGTAGGCCTCCACCTCCAGCGCTCCGCCCCGGTCGGCCAGGCCGTGCTCCAGCGCGTTCTGCAGCACCTCGGTCAGCACCATCGACAGCGGGGTGGCGACCTGGGCCGGCAGGATCCCGAACCGGCCGGTGCGCCGGGTGCGCACGGTCGGCCCGCCCGGACCGCCGGTGCCGACGTCCACCACCATGGCCAGCACCCGGTCGGCGATGTCGTCGAAGTCCACCCGCTCGTCCAGGGTCTGCGACAGCGTCTCGTGCACCAGCGCGATCGAGCCCACCCGGCGCACCGCCTCCTCCAGCGCCGCCCGGCCGGCCTCGCCGTCGATCCGGCGGGCCTGCAGCCGCAGCAGCGCGGCCACGGTCTGCAGGTTGTTCTTCACCCGGTGGTGGATCTCCCGGATCGTCGCGTCCTTGCTCACCAGCTCGCGCTCGCGCCGCCGCAGCTCAGTGACGTCGTGCACGAGCACCAGCGCCCCGGTCCGCTCGCCCTGCGGCCGCAGCGGGATGGCCCGCAGCTGGACCACGGCGCCGTTGCCCTCGACCTCGGCCTCGCGCGGCTTGCGCCCGGAGGCCACCACCTGGAGCGCCTCCTCCATCGCGCCCTTGACCGGCGCCAGCGCCGCGGTCAGGTCGCCGAGGTGCTCCCCCACCATGTCGGCGGCGTAGCCCAGGCGGTGGTAGGCGGACAGCGCGTTCGGGCTGGCGTAGACGACGGCGCCGTCGGCGTCCAGGCGGATCACGCCGTCCCCGACCCGCGGCGAGTTGTCCTGCTGGTCGCGGGACTCCGGGTAGGGAAATATCCCCTCGGCGATCATGCGCGCCAGGTCCGCGGCGGTCTGCAGGTAGGTCAGCTCCAGCCGGCTGGGCGTGCGCGCGGCCAGCAGGTTGGTGTTGCGGGAGATCACCGCGATCACCCGGTCGCCGCGGCGCACCGGGATCGCCTCCACCCGGACCGGGACGTCCTCGCGCCACTCCGGGTCGCCCTCGCGGCGGATCCGGCCGGCGTCCAGGGCCAGGTCCAGCATCGGCCGCTCGCCGCGCTTGATCGTGGAGCCGACCAGGTCGGCGGTGTAGCAGGTGGGCCCGGTGTTCGGGCGCATCTGGGCGACCGCGACGTAGCCGGGCGCGGCCGCGGCTCCGGCGCCGTTCGGGACGCCGGTGCCGTCCGGGTCCGGCTCGGCCTTCAGCGGCGCCCACAGGACCAGGTCGGCGAACGACAGGTCGGCCAGCAGCTGCCAGTCGGCGATCAGCAGGTGCAGCCAGTCCAGGTCCGCCTCGTCGAGGTCGGTCCGGGCGTGGATCAGGTCGTTCATGGACGGCATGGTTCTTGGTATCACACACCGAACCCCACAACGGTTCCTCGATCACCTTGGCAGTCCGGGCAGGTCCGGGCCCCCCCGCGGCGCCCGGTAGCCTCGTGCTCCGTGAGCACTGTCGACGACCACCGCTCCCCGCGGGACCCCTTGTCCTGGCTCGCCGAGCGCGCCGAGCACCGGCGGGCGGCCGGCCTGCGGCGCCGCCTGGTGCCGCGTCCGGCCGACTCGCCGCTGATCGACCTGGCCGGCAACGACTACCTGGGACTGACCCGCCATCCGGAGGTCACGGCCGCGGCGATCGCGGCGATCCGGGAATGGGGCGCCGGCTCCACCGGCTCCCGCCTGGTGACCGGCACCACCGAGCTGCACGCCGAGCTGGAGGCCGAACTCGCCGGGCACGCCGGGACCGAGTCGGCGCTGGTCTTCTCCTCCGGCTACCTGGCCAACCTCGGCGTGCTCACGGCGCTGGCCGGACGCGGCGACCTGATCGTCTCCGACAGCCTGAACCACGCCTCGCTGATCGACGCCGCCCGGCTGTCCCGCGCCCGGATCGCGATCACCCCGCACAGCGACGTCGACGCGGTCGCCGCCGAGCTCGCGAACCGGAGCGAGGAGCGGGCGCTGGTGGTGGTCGAATCACTGTTCTCCGTCGACGGCGACACCGCACCGCTCAGAGCCCTGCACACGGCCTGCCGGGCGCACGGGGCGGTTCTGGTGGTGGACGAGGCCCACGGGTTCGGTGTGGCCGGTCCTGGGGGCCGCGGGGCGGTCTTCGAGGCCGGACTCGCCGGCGAGCCGGACGTGGTGGTCGCCGCCACGCTCTCCAAGGCGCTGGCGTCGCAGGGCGGCGCGGTGCTGGGGTCGGCCGAGCTGACCGCGCACCTGGTGGACGCCGCCCGGTCGATGATCTTCGACACCGGGCTGGCCCCGGCCTCGGCCGGGGCGGCGCTGGCCGCGCTGCGGCTGATCCGGCGCGACCCGGGCCTGCCGGAGCTGGTCCGCAAGCGGTCGTGGGAACTGTACGAACTGGCGCTGGAGCTGGGGCTGCCGGCCACCGCGCCCAGCGGCGCCGTGCTGTCCGTCGTGCTCGGCGAGCCGGCGGCCGCGGTGGCCGCCGCGGCGTACTGCCTGGAGCGCGGAGTCCGGGTCGGATGTTTCCGGCCACCGTCGGTCCCGGACGGCCTTTCGCGGCTCCGTATGACGTCACGTGCGGATTTATCCGATATGGAAGTGGATCACATCCGCGCGGTCCTGAGCGAACTCGCGAAAAAACAACCATAGGTCTAGACATCCACGATTGGTCTAGTCCACAATCTCTAACCGTGACCAGCATCTCTGCTCCGCGCGTCCTCGTCGACGGACGCCTGGCGGGCCCCTCGACCGTCGTCATCGACGACGGTGTCGTGGCCGAGGTGCTGGACGGCGCCGCGCCCGACGCCGACATAGCCCTGACCTCGGGTGTTCTGACGCCCGGCCTGGTGGACATCCAGACCAACGGCTGCTTCGGCGTGGACTTCATCACCGCCACCGACGAGGACTGGCACCGGGTCTCCGAGCAGCTGCCCGGCACCGGCGTCACCGCGTTCCAGCCGACCTACATCACCGCGCCGCTGGACGTGCTGCTCGGCGGCCTGGAGCGGGCCGGCGCCGTGTTCGGCGCGCTGACCGGCGCCCAGGCGATGGGCATCCACCTCGAAGGACCGTTCCTGTCCCCGCACAAGCCGGGGGTCCACGACCCGCGGTACCTGGTCGCGCCGACGCCGGAACGCGTCGGCGCCGTGCTGAACACGCTGACCGCGGACGGCACCCGGGGCCTGGTCACCATGGTGACGCTGGCGCCGGAGCTGGACGGCGGCCCGGCGGCGGTGCGCCACCTGGCCAAGGCCGGCGTCCGGGTCTCGCTCGGGCACACCGACGCGCTGGCCGAGCAGGTGCTGGCCGCCGCCGACGAGGGCGCGACCCTGGTCACCCACATCTTCAACGCGCAGCGCCCGCTGAACCACCGGGAGCCCGGCGTGCCCGGCGCGGCGCTCTACGACACCCGCTTCACCTGCGGGCTGATCGCCGACCTGCACCACGTGGCCCCGGAGATCTGCACCCTGGTCTGGCGCGCCGCGCCGGGCCGGGTGGCCCTGGTCACCGACGCCATCGCGGCGGCCGGAATGCCCCCGGGCGAGTACGAGCTGTCCGGGATCCAGGTCTTCCTCGGCGAGGACGGCGTGCCGCGCGACGCGGCCGGCGTGATCGGCGGCTCGGCCCTGACCCTGGACCGCGCGGTGCGCAACATGATCGGCATCGGGCTGGACGAGGCCTCCGTGCTGGACGCCGCGACCCGGGTCCCGGCCGACGCGATGGGCCGCCGCGACCTCGGCCGGATCGAGCCCGGCGCCCGCGCCGACCTGGTCTGGTTCAGTGACGGGTACCACCCGCTGCGCACCTGGGTCGCAGGGCGTAGCGTATTCGAGGCCGGTTCCGGCGCCGAGGCGCCGGCCGACTCCCAAGAACTGGCGAGGGAACGCCAGCCCGCCTAGCCCTGACAGGCGCGGGAACGGCGTTTCCGACCAGGCCGCCACCCGGCGGCGACGCTCCACGAGGCTCCGCACGCCTCGCCGGGCGGCCGGGACGGCGGCGAACCAAGAAGGCCGCGGGCTAGCGCGGCGGTGGAGGTTGAGGGGCCGACACCGCCGCGGGCCCGGGGCCGGACGGCACCGGCGGCCGTGAGACCGGTCACATCGGAGCCGCCCGCACAGGTCGCCCGCACAGGTCGCCCACACAGATCTCCCGCACAGGTCGCCCACACAGATCTCCCGCACAGGTCGCCGACACAGATCTCCGAACAGCGACGACTTCCGGACAGCATCGACTTCCGAACAGCATTGCGCGGGCCCGCCGAGCCTCGGCGGGCCCGCGCAATGCTGTTCGGCGCGAAGGGTCCGGCACGAGAGGTCCGGCGCGAAGGGTCCGGCGCGAGCCGAACGGCCGCTACCTGCTCAGCGCGGCCTGGAGGTGCTCCAGCACAGTCGAGTCCGCACCGGTGCCCGTGCCCTCGCCGGTGCCGGTGCCGGTACTCGTCCAGGAGATCCGCAGCAAGGTCACCCGGTCCCCCACCTGGACCGCGTAGGAATGCGTCACCACCCGGGCCCCGTCGGCCGCCGTCTGCCGCCACAGCCAGGACACCCCGGCCTCCGTGTTCACTCCGGGCGAGGCGGCGTCCGCACCGGTACCGCCGCGGCAGGCCTTGGTCGAACCGGCGGTCCGCAGGCCGGCCAGGACGGTAGCCGCGCGGGCGCTGTCGGAGAACGTGAAGACCTCCTGGAAGGCGTCCAGCCGACCCTCGAACTCCCCACCGCTGAAGACCACGTTCCGCACGCTCGGGCCGCCGTTCGGATCCGGGGACACCGGGCACGGGCCGTAGTAGATCTGGGAGAGGTTGACCAGATTGGGCTGCACCAGTTTCTTCGGCTTCCAGTGCGCCTGGTCGTAGCCCGGCCACAGCTCGGGCTGGAGCAGGCCGTCGTCAGCGTGGGCCGCTCCGACCGTCCCGCCCCCGGGAGCCGCCCCCGCCGGCCCGCCGAGCGCGGCGGTCACGCCCAGCGCGCCGCCGACCGCCGCCACCCCGGCCACCGCGACCCCGCCCCGGGCCCTCAGGGTGCGCCTGCGTCCCCGGCGCACCGCGTCCGCCGCGCCGGGGAGCCGGCCGCGCTCCGCGGCGTCCTGCGCGGCCCGCGTCAGGGCGTCGTCGAACTCAGACATTGGTCACTGCCTCCTGCGACTCGTCGGCGTACTCGGACAGGTGCTCGGCCAGTGCCCTGCGACCCCGGGCCAGCCGGGACTTCACGGTCCCCTCCGGAACCCCGGTCTCGGCGCGGATCTCCGCCACGCTCAGGCCCACCAGGTGGTGCAGCACGATCACCCGCCGCTGGTCCGCCGGAATCGCCCGCAGCGCGGCGATCAGCGCCAGCCGGTCGGGCGAGGCGCCGGGGACCTCCTCGGGCCGGGCACCGCGCCGATGGGCCAGCAGGCGGCTCGTGGTCCTGCGCCACGCGCTGATCGTGATCCGGTACGCCACCGTGCGGACCCAGCCCTCCGGGTCCTCGTAGGCCGCGACCCGCCCCCACCGCTGCCAGGCCCGCGCGTAAGCCTCCTGCAACGCGTCCTCGGCCTCGGCCAGGTCGCCCGTCATCGCGTAGACATGGCCGAGGAGGCGGCGTGACGACGCGGCGTAGAACGCCTCGAAGTCGGCCTCCGCCGGTGCTGAACCCATGGCTCCCGCCCTCCGTCCGATCGATGGCGTCCAGTGCCACCGATCGGACACGCGGCACACGGCGGTCCGGTTCCCCGCCGGCGAGGAAACCGGCGGAGAAAAGCGGAAGCCCGCCGGTCGTCAGACCGGCGGGCTCCGCCTCGGATCCGAACTCCGATCCGTGATTCTCCGTGTTCTGTGTTTCCGTGCTTCCGTGCTCGCGTGCGTCAGTGCGTCTCGGTGACCTTCGCCAGCGCCCGCGGCGCGTCCGGGTTCAAGCCCCGGTTCATCGTCACGTGGTAGGCCAGCATCTGCAACGGCAGGATCTCCAGGATCGGCGAGAGCTCCTCCGGGGTCCCGGACGGCAGCACGAAGCCCGCCGTGGCCCCGGCGACGTGCTCGGCCGAGCCGACCACCACCAGGTCCGCGCCGCGCTCCCGGAGGCGCTCCAGCACCGGTTCCAGGGCCGTGCCGCCCACGCCCTCGGCCGCGACCGCGACCACCGGGCTGACGTTGTCCACCATGGCCAGCGGGCCGTGCAGGAGGTCCGCGCCGGAGAAGGCGTGGGCCGGCAGGTAGCTGGTCTCCATGATCTTCAGCGCCGCCTCGCGGGCCGTCGGGTAGGAGTAGCCGCGCGCGGTCACCACCAGGCGGGAGGCGAACCGGTAACGCAGCGCCAGCTCGGCCACCTCGGCGTCCCGGGCCAGCAGGCCCGCGGCCAGCTCGGGCAGGGCCTTGGCGGCCGAGCCGTCGCCGCCGCGCAGGGCGTCCACCAGCAGCCACAGGGTGAGCAGCTCGGCGGTGTAGGTCTTGGTGGCCGGGAGCGCGAGCTCCGGGCCGGCCAGGACGTCCAGGCCGAGCTCCGAGGCCTGATTCACCGGGGAGCCGGCGACGTTGGTCACGGCCAGGGTCAGACCGCCCCGGGCCTTGGCCATCTCGGTATACGCGACCAAGTCCGGAGAGCCGCCGGACTGGGAGACCGTCACGCACAGCGTGTCGGTCAGGTCCGGCTCCGCCCGGTACGCCGTCGTCGTCGACATGGAGGTCAGCCCGACCGGGAGGCCGAGCGTGATCTCCATGAGGTACTTGGCGTAGTACGCGGCGTTGTCACTCGTGCCGCGCGCGGTGAGCAGGGCGAAGCGCGGACGCGCCGCCCTGATCCGCTCGGCGGCCTCCCGGATGCGCGGAAGCCCCTCGGTGAGGATCCGCTCCAGCACCGCCGGCTGTTCGGCGATCTCCCGCGCCATGATCTCGCCGGACTTGGTCGCACTCACTCAGGCCGTCCCTTCGACCAGCACCCGCGCGACCGCGAGGCCGGACACCAGCGCCGCTCCGTGCGAGGCGACCTGCGTCGCGCCCACGGACTTCTCCCCCAGACCGTACGCGATCCCCATCTCGACCACGACGGCGTCGGGTCGGACGGCGGTCACGGCGGCCAGGGCCGAGGCCATCCAGGCGTGCCGGTGCGCGTCGCGCACCACCAGCACCAGCGGCCGCCCGGCGGCGGCCGCGACGGCCTCGGACACCGCGGCGGCGGTGTAGGACAGGGCACTCTGCGTCGGCCGCTCGCCGTCCGGGGAGTCGCCGGCGAAGCCGGTCACCGCCCCGGGCTGCACGAAGCGCACCGCCGTGCTGCCGGCCGGCAGCTCGGCCAGCACCGGGCTCAGTCCCCACGGCACCGCGGTGCCCGCGGCGTTGTTGGCGACCGGCACGAACTCCAGCACCGCGGCCGGCCCGGTGAGCGGGGCCAGCGGCGGGCCGGAGACGGACACCGCGCGGCGCGCGGCGGCCAGGCCGACGGACTCGCCGTGCGCCCCGTTCGCGGTCGGGACCGCGGCCGGCGGCGCCGGGACCCCGGCGCCCCCGGTCGGCGCCGGACCGGAACCGGCAGCGTGCGTCCCCTCCTCGAGCGTCGCACGCTGCGCGGCGGCCCAGGCCCCGAGCTCGCGCACCCGGGTCGCGGCGTCGTGCAGCCGCTCGGCCGGCAGCCGGCCGGCCTTGACCGCGGCCACCAGCGCGTCCCGGAGCATCAGGTAGTCGACCTCGTCCCGCAGCCCGCCGCCGACGCAGACCGCGTCGACGCCGGCGGCCAGCGCCAGCACCGTGCCCTCGGCGACCCCGTAGGTGTCGGCGATGGCGCCCATCTCGATGCCGTCGGTGACCACCAGCCCGGTGAAGCCGAGCTCGCCGCGCAGCAGGTCGACCAGCACCTTGCGGCTCATGGTCGACGGGAACTCGGCGTCGTAGCGCGGGGCCAGGATGTGCGCGGTCATCACCGACTTCACGCCGGCGGCGATCGCGGCCCGGAACGGCGCCAGGTGCTTGTCCCACTCGGCGTCCGAGTGCTGCACCAGCGGCAGGCCGTGGTGCGAGTCCACGGCGGTGTCGCCGTGGCCGGGGAAGTGCTTGGCACACCCGGCCACGCCCACCGCCTGCAGGCCGCGCACGTAGGCCGCCGAGTGCCGCGCCGCCACCTCGGGATCGGACCCGAAGGACCGGGTCCCGATCACCGGGTTGTCCGGGTTGGTGTTGACGTCGCAGTCCGGGGCGTAGTTCAGGTTGATCCCGGAGCGCCGCAGCACCTGGCCGATCTCGCCGGCCACCCGGGCGGTCAGCTCCGGGTCGTCGACGTGGCCCAGCGCGTAGTTGCCGGGGAACGCCGACCCCGTGGCGACGTCGAGCCGGGTGACGTCGCCTCCTTCCTCGTCCACCGCGACCAGCACGTGCGGGTTCTCGGCCCGCAGTGCCGCCGACAGCTCGCCGGTGCGCTCCGGCGTCGCGGCGATGTTCCGTCCGTAGTAAGCGATCCCTCCGAGGCCGTCCTCGGCCAGGGCGCGGCGCACCCAGTCCGGGACCCGGCCGGAGTCGTCGTTGACGAACCCCGGCTGGAGCACGGCCGCGGCGTCGCGGAGAAGCTGATCCCCCATGCGCCGCGTGCCCCTATCCCTTGACCGCGCCGGCGGTCAGGCCGGTCGCGAGGTTCTTCTGGATCGCCAGGAACAGGATGACCACCGGGATCGAGGTGATGGTCGCGCCGGCCATCAGCACGCCCCAGTCGGTGCCCCGGGAGCCCACCGCGGTGTCGATCAGCCACGCCTGCATGTTCTGCTTGCGGTGGTCGTGGTTGATCGTGGTGATCAGGATGAACTCGTTCCAGGCCTGGATGAAGCCGTAGACCGAGGTGGCCACCAGGCCGGGGCCGGTGAGCGGCAGGATGATCCGGATGAAGGTCTGCCACCGGCTGCACCCGTCGACCATCGCCGCCTCGTCCAGCTCGCGCGGGACGTTGGAGATGAAGCCGCGCAGGGTCCACACCGTGTAGGGCACGGTGAACACCAGGTAGGTGATCACGATGCCGATCAGGGTGTCGTTGAGCTTCAGGTCCTGCATGGTCTGGGTCACCGGGATCACCAGCACGACCAGCGGGACCATCTGCACCATCAGCACGGTGAAGATGACCGCCTTCTTGCCGTAGAAGGCGAACCGGGCGATGGCCAGCGCCCCGAAGAACCCGATCACCAGCGAGATGCCCACCGCGCCCAGCGTGATCACGAAGCTGTTGCGCAGCGAGATCGCGAAGTTCTCGGCGTGGAAGGCCCCGGTGAAGTTCTGGAACGTCGGGTGCTCGGGGATGAAGTGCGGCGTGTAGTCCTGCCACTCGTTCTGCTTCTTGAGCGCCGTGTTCACCATCCAGTAGGCCGGGAAGCCCATGATGATGAAGACCAGGACGCCGACGGTGTTCCACAGCGCCTTCCGGGACGACTTGCGCCCGGCGCCGGCGCGGCGCGGCGGCGGTGCCGGGGCGACCGCTCGGCGGCGTCCCGTGCCAGTGCTGACGGTCATATGTCACCGTCTCCGATCCGCAGCATCTGCCGCACGTAGAACACCATCATGCCGAGCATCGCCAGGATCGTGAGGATCGAGATGGCGGCGCCCAGGCCGTAGTCGCTGTGTCCGAAGGCCTCGGTGTAGGAGAAGATGCCCAGCACCTGGTACATCGGCTCGGGCTTGTTCTGCCGGATCACGAAGGCCTGGCCGAACAGCTGGAAGTCCCAGATCACCGACAGCGAGGTGGCGATCACCAGCAGCGGCTTGATGGTCGGGTAGGTGACGGTGCGGAACACCTGGATCGGGTTCGCGCCGTCCATCCGCGCCGCCTCGCCGAGCTCCTTGGGCACCATCGACATGCCGGCCGACAACGTGACCGTCAGGAACGGCAGCGCCTGCCAGATGACCAGCGCCATGATGACGATCCAACCCTGGGTCTGGTTGACGAACCAGTCGTGGGTCTTGAAGCCGCTGAACCCGAGCTTGGTCAGCAGGTAGTTGACCACGCCGAAGTTCGGGTCGGTGAACCAGGCGTACAGCTCCACCGCGACGATCTGCGGGATCGCCCAGACGAACAGCAGCAGCACCATCAGCGAGGTGCGCAGCCACTTGGACACCAGGTTCAGCAGCAGCGCCAGACCCAGTGCGAACAGCATCGAGAACACCACCAGCAGGATGGTGATGATGAAAGTCCGCTCCACCGAGGACCAGAACTCCTTGTCGGACAGCACGTCCGAGAAGTTCTGGAACCCGACCCAGTCGCCGGGCTGGTTGGTGTAGAGCTGACGCTTGCTCTGGTGCTGGAAGGCCAGCATGACGATCTTGTACAGCGGGACCCCGAGGGTCAGCACGATCACCAGGATCGTCGGGATCACCAAAACATACGGAGTCGACTCGAACCTCCGCCGCCGCTTGACGCCTCTGCGCCCGCGGGTCGGCGGCGGGTCGAGCGTGCCGACGGGTTCCATCACCGCGGCCATGTGCACACCTCAACTCGTCGAAAGGGCCGTGCCGCAGCGCGGCACGGCCCCCACCGGTAACTTCGTCCGGGCCGTCGATCCCGCACCCTATTCAGGAGCGGGATCAACGCTCCCCACGCCGATCAGCCTCAGCTCTTGTTCAGCAGCTCGGCGATCTTGTCGTCGGCGGCCTTCGCGGCGTCAGCCACGCTCGACTTGCCGGTGGCGATGCTCTCCAGCATGTTCTGCAGCACGTTGCTGGACTCCACGTCCGCCCAGTTCGGGGCGACCGGGGTGAACCAGCTGGACGCGGCCTGGTCGGCCACCTGCTGCGAGATCGCCGGGCCGACGGCCTTGGCCAGGTCCGTCTTGTTGTTCGGCAGGTTGCCCAGCTTGCCCTCGGCGGCGTTGGACGCGGCGTTGGTGTACAGCTGGACCCACTCGGCGGCGAGGTTCTGGTTCTTCGACTTGCTGGTGATGCCCAGGACCGAGCCACCGAGGAAGGCCGGCGAGGGCTTGTCGGCGGTCGGGCCCGGCAGCGGCGCGGTGTCGACCTTGCCCTTCACCTTGGTGTCCTGCAGCGGCGACTTCGGGTCGTTCGGGTTCTGGTGCACCTGCTGCACGGCGCCGGCGTGCCACGCCGAGTCGTACTCGAAGCCGACGTTGCCGGTCTCGAACAGGGTGTCCTGGTCCGACTCGTCCTTGCTGTGGCTGGCCGCGGTGGAGTACTTCGAGACCAGGTCAGCCCACTGCTGCAGGCCGGCGATGGACTTGGGGTCCTCCAGGTTGCCCTTCCACTTGCCGTCCGAGCCCTTGAGGGCGAAGGAGCCGCCCTGGCCGTAGACGAACGAGCCGGCCTGGTACCAGTCCTTGCCGGGCGCGTCGTAGGTGACGAAGTTGGAGTTCGAGGCGTTCGCGGCCTTGATCTTGTCCAGCGCCGCGGTGAAGTCCGCCCAGGTCTTCGGGAACGAGGCGACCCCGGCCGACTGGAGCAGGTCGGTGCGGTAGATCAGGGTGCGGGTGCCCGCGTAGTAAGGAATGCAGTACAGGTGGCCGTCCTGGGTGCAGGGGGCCGACAGGCCGTCCAGCCAGGTGTCGTTGTTGTCGAAGGTCGACTTGACCGACGACACGTCGGCGAAGGCGCTGTTGAAGGCGTACTTGGAGGCCTCGGTGTTCCCGACCTCGATCACGTCCGGGGCGTCGCCGCTGCCGGACAGCGCCGCGTCCAGGTTCGTGAGGTGGTTGCTCCAGGTCTGCCAGTTGATCTTGACGTCGGCGCCGGTCTTCGCCTTGAACTGGTCGGTGGCGTTCTGGATGATCTGCATCCAGTCCTTGTTGTCCTTGGGGTCCGAGACCAGCCAGACGTTCAGGGTGGTGCCGGCGGCGTTGTCCTTCGGGCCGGACAGGGCCGGGGCGTTGGTCGCGGTGACCGAGCCGCCCTGCGACGGGGCAGTCGTCGCGCCCTTGTCGGACTTGGACGAGCTGCACGCGGAGGCCATGAGCGCCACGGCGGCTGCGGCCGAGGTCAGGGCGATGAGCTTGCGCTGCATGCCGTACTCCTTGGGTGGGTGAGGGATCTGGACGATCCACAAGACCGACCGCGCGTCACGGCAACCCTGAGCGATGCCGTCGGCGTGCTGCGTCATAATTCGGTGTGAACCGGTCTGATGGATCTGTTGGCGTGTGGAGCGTTCGGAACCGGGGGGCAAGCGCCTCCTGAAGCGTTTCCCCGCCGTTCCCGATTGGTTTAGACCAGTCCGGAGACTGGCATAGACCAATCGGACCGTCAAGACTCTCCGGGTCCGGTTGTCCAAGCCGTTACCAAGACGCAACCAGCCCTGATCGATGCCTCGCCGCCCCAGGTAAAGGCCGGTATCCGAAGAAAGGCTCGGAACGCGGGGGGACGAGATCGTCCGGCTGGACACACGCGCGGGTCCATGGCACTTTGGGCCACGAGGAGGGGCCGTCCATGACCGCAGAACCCGCGAACATCGCGCTGGAGGCGCACGCCGCGGCGCCGGCGCTGGAATCAGCGCTCGAAACCGTCCGGGTGCCCAAGTACTACCGCCTGAAGCAGCACCTGCTGGACCTGACGCAAACGATGCCGCCGGGGACTCCGGTCCCGCCGGAACGCCTGCTGGCGACCGAGTTCGACACCTCGCGCACCACCGTGCGCCAGGCGTTGGCGGAGCTCGTCGTCGAGGGCCGCCTGGAGCGGATCCAGGGCAAGGGCACCTTCGTGGCCAAGCCGAAGGTGGCGCAGTCGCTGCAGCTGACCTCGTACACCGAGGACATGCGGGCCCAAGGCCTGGAGCCGACGTCCCGGCTGCTGGAGATGGAATACGTCGCCGCCGGCGTCGAACTCGGCGAGCGCCTGGGCATCCGCGCCTCGGCCAAGGTGCTGCGGATAAGCCGGCTGCGCCTGGCCAACGGCGAGCCGATGGCGATCGAGACCACGCACCTGTCGCAGCAGCGTTTTCCCAACCTGCGCAAGCTCCTGGGCCGCTACAGCTCGCTGTACACGGCGCTGGCCGAGGAGTACGGGGTGCACCTGGCCGAGGCCGAGGAGACGATCGAGACCGCGCTGGCCACCCCGACCGAGGCGGGCCTGCTGGGCACCGACACCGGCCTGCCCATGCTGCTGCTGTCCCGGCACTCCATCGACACCGGCGGCGAGCCGGTGGAGTGGGTGCGCTCGGTGTACCGCGGCGATCGTTACAAGTTCGTGGCCCGCCTGAACCGACCCGAGGACTAGCCGTATCCGGCAGGCCGGACCGCCCCAGGACCCGGCTCCGAGGTGTCCCAACTCACCCCGCCGTTCGCCGGGTGGGACCCTCGCGCTCCCGTAAAGTCGGCGCGTGTCCATCGTCGTAGTCACCGGAACCAACACCGACGTCGGCAAGACCGTCGTGACCGCCGCCGTCGCCACCCTGGCCGCCGCGCGCGGCGCGTCGGTGGCGGTGGTGAAGCCGGCGCAGACCGGCGTGTCCCCGGACGAGCCGGGCGACCTGGCCGCGGTCCGCCGCCTGGCCGGCGTCGCCGATCTGCACGAGTACGCGCGCTATCCGGACCCGCTGTCCCCGGCGGCGGCCGCCCGCCGCTCGGGCCTGGCGCCCCTGGACCTGGACGACACCGTCCGCCGGATCCGGGAGCTGGCCGCGACCCGCCGCCTGGTGCTGGTCGAGGGCGCCGGCGGCCTGCTGGTCCGGCACGACGAGGACGGCACCACCCTGGCCGACCTGGCGCACGCGCTGGCCGCCCCGGTGCTGCTGGTCGCCCACCCGAACCTGGGCACGTTGAACATCGCGGCCCTGACCCTGGAGGCGATGGCCGCGCGCGGCCTGGACCTGGCCGGCATCGTCCTGGGCAGCTGGCCGGACGACCCGGACCTGGCCATGCGCAGCAACATCCGCGACCTGGAGACGATCGGCGCCCGGCCGCTGGCCGGCGCCCTCCCGGCCGGGGCCGGCGCCCTGGATCCGGCCGAGTTCCTGCTCGTTTCCCGCGCCGGTCTGGCCCCGGCCCTCGGCGGCACCTTCGATCCGGCACAATTCAGGCAGACCTGGGACCCTCGGAAGGCGGGCTGAACGACCATGACCACCACGGACCACGACCTCCTCACCACGGCCCGGAGCCAGGTACTGGACGAGGGCACAGGCCTGACCGAGGAGCAGGTGCTCCAGGTCCTGAACCTCCCCGACCAGGCCCTGCCGGCGCTGCTGCACCTGGCCCACGAGGTCCGCGAGAAGTGGTGCGGCCCGGAGGTCGAGGTCGAGGGCATCGTCTCGGTCAAGACCGGCGGCTGCCCCGAGGACTGCCACTTCTGCTCGCAGTCCGGCCTGTTCCCCTCCCCGGTCCGCGCGGCCTGGCTCAACATCCCCGAGCTCGTCGAGGCGGCGAGGCAGACCGCGGCCACCGGCGCGACCGAGTTCTGCATCGTCGCCGCCGTCCGCGGCCCCGACGCCCGCCTGATGCAGCAGATGCGCGAAGGCGTGAAGGCGATCCAGGAGGCGGTCGACATCCAGGTCGCCGCCTCGCTCGGCATGCTGACCCAGGAGCAGGTCGACGACCTGGCCGACATGGGCGTCCACCGCTACAACCACAACCTGGAGACGGCCCGCTCGCACTTCCCGAACGTGGTGACCACCCACACCTGGGAGGAGCGCTGGGACACGCTGACCATGGTCCGCGCGGCCGGCATGGAGGTCTGCTGCGGCGGCATCGTCGGCATGGGCGAGTCCCTGGAGCAGCGGGCGGAGTTCGCCGCCCAGCTGGCCTCCCTGGAGCCCGACGAGGTCCCGCTGAACTTCCTCAACCCCCGCCCGGGCACGCCCTTCGGCGACATGGAGCCGCTGAGCGCCCAGGAGGCCCTGAAGACCATCGCGGCCTTCCGCCTCGCGCTGCCCCGCACGATCCTGCGCTACGCGGGCGGCCGGGAGATCACGCTCGGCGACCTGGGCACGGAGCAGGGGCTGCTGGGCGGTATCAACGCCGTGATCGTCGGTAACTACCTGACCACGCTGGGTCGCTCGCCGGAGGAGGACCTGGCGCTGCTGACGAAGCTGGAGATGCCGATCAAGGAGCTGTCGAAGACGCTGTGACGGCCGGGACGGTCGTCGGGGAAGGCCGGGTCCCGGCCTTCCCCGGCGGCGCCTCCCAGCGGCGCCCCGACAGCGAAGCACCGGTCTGGCGTTCCTCAGAACCGCTCGTCGAGCTTCATGGCCAACCCGTCCATCAAGGACCAGCAGTCGGCGTCGCCGAGAACGTCGGAGTCGTTCACGCTGACCCGGTCGCCCCCGTGGACCAGCTCCAGCCGGCAACCGGCCGGAAGCACTCCGTACTCGGCGATCGATCCGTGCGCCAAATGCCGGGCCTTCAAGAACCCGGCTTGTGTGACCTCGTTCCGAGCGGCCAGCGCGTCCTCGCCGCCCTGGAACGCGTAGTCGACGCGCGCCCCGCCGCTCGCGACCCACTCGTTGGCGGCCGGCACTCCTTGCTCACCCGTGACCGTGCCCTGCGACGACTCCGCGAACAGTTCCGCGGCGTCGACACGGCTGAAGATCTTTGCCGGATCGGCCACCGCCGGGCCGCTGTCCGACCACTGCGCGGTCGCCACCGCCACCGCCGCCGTCACGACCCCGACGCCCACGACGCCACCGCCGGCCCACACCGCAACCCTGCCTCCGCGCCGCTTCATCCACCCATCCTGGCCTACCCGACGCGCACCGTCCGTGCCCACCCCGCCAGCAGCTGCAAAGACGCCTCCGACGAGGACCCCGCCGGTGCCGTGTGCATGACCAGGGCCTGATCCGGATCGTCCGGCGCCCGGAACGTCTCGTACTCCAGCCAGATCTCGCCGACCACCGGGTTCCGGTACATGTACCCGCCGTGCGTCTTGTCCCGGACATCGTGGCGGGCCCAGACCTCGGCGAAGTCGGGATTCCCGCACAGTTCCTCGACCAGCGCCCCCAGTGACGGGTCCGACGGGTACCGACCCACATCGAGTCGCAGATAGGCGGCGATATCCGCCATCTTCATCTCCGGCCGGGCGAACAGCGCCCGGAACCCCTCGTCGTGGCACACCAGCCGCGCGAGGTTCCGTTCGCGCGGCGCCAGCGCCCCGAAATCCGTCAACAGCGCCGCCGCCAGCTGGTTCCATCCCAGGACATCGGTCCCCAGCCCGACCACGTACGCCGGCACGTCCCCCGCGGCGTCCAACAGCCGCTGCAACCCCGGCCGCACCCGCTGGGCCTCCAGGCCGCCCTGGCCCGGCCCCTGATCCGCGGATCCCTGATACGGCCGGGCCAACCGGTACAGGTGCTCCCGCTCCGTGGCGTCCAACCGCAGAGCCCTGGCCACCGCGTCCAGCACCTCTTCCGAGAACTGAAGCGTCCGCCCCTGCTCCAGCCGCACATAATGGTCCACGCTCACCCCGGCGAGCAGCGCCAGCTCCTCACGCCGCAGCCCCGGTACCCGACGCCGCCCGCCGTAGTCCGGCAGCCCCAGCTCCGCCGGGTTCAGCCGGCCTCTCCGTGATCGCAGGAACTCACCCAACTCCGCGCGCCTGTCGATGGTCACGATCCTCCCCAACGCCTCGATGCATCCTGGTCATCCCGTGCCTAGGCAACACATGCTCCTGGGTACCCGCGCGCGCAGCGCGGATCGTGGTGGTCATGACGAACGCGAACCCCCTCGAAAGCCCCGCCACCAACCATGGCACCACCGCACTGGACACGGCTCCTCTGGACACGGCTCGTCTCGGCACCACCGACATGCACATCACGCGCACCGGCTTCGGCTCCTGGGCCGTCGCCGGCAGCGGCTGGGCCTACAGCTGGGGCAGCACCGACGACGCCGACTCCGTCGCCGCCATGCGCCACGCCGTCGACTCCGGCATCAACTGGATAGACACCGCCGCCTACTACGGCCTCGGCCACTCCGAGGAACTCGTCGGCAAGGCGATAGCCGCCTACTCCGACGCCGACAAGCCTTACGTCTTCACGAAAGTAGGGCTCGTCGGCGACCCGGACGCCCCGGGGCAGCCTCCGGTCCGCACCATGAACCCCGCGAGCGTCCGCCGCGAGATCGAGGGCTCGCTGCGCCGCCTGGGCGTCGAGCGCATCGACCTCTACCAGGTGCACTGGCCCGACACCGGAGAGGCCTTCGTCTACGGCGAGGAAGGCGACGGCACGGTCTCCCCGAACCAGACCCCGCTCGACGAGTACTGGCAGCTCATGGCCGACCTCAAGGCCGAGGGCAAGGTCCGCGCCATCGCCCTGTCCAACCACGGCCCCGACCTGATGACCCCCGCGGAGCGCATCGCCCACGTCGAAGCCATCCAGCCGCCGTTCTCCGCGATCAACCGCTCGGCCGCCGCCGACATCGCCTGGGCCCATGAGCACGGCACCGGCGTCATCGTCTACTCGCCCCTGCAATCCGGTCTGCTCACCGGCACCTTCTCCGCCGACCGCGCCGCGAACCTGGCCGAGGGCGACTGGCGCCGCACCGCGCCGGACTTCACCTCCGGCCTGTCCGCGAACCTCCGGCTGGCCGAGGCGCTCCGGCCGATCGCGGTCCGGCACGGCGCGAGCGTGGCCGAGGTGGCGATCGCCTGGACGCTGGCGTGGCCCGGCGTCACCGGCGCGATCGTCGGCGCGCGGACCGCGGCCCAGGTCGACGGCTGGCTGCGGGCCGGCTCGCTGCGCCTGACCGCGCCGGACCTGGCCGAGATCGCCGACGCCGTCAAGGCCACCGGCGCCGGGGTCGGTCCCGCCACGCCGTGACCCGCCCGGAGCACCCGGAACCCGGCCGCCCGCGCGGCCGGGTCTATCGTGCGCCTATGACGGACGCCGCACCGAAGACCACGTCCACCTCAGCGTCGGCCACCGCTTCCGGCCCGGCCGATGCCTCCGCGGCGGCCAAGGCTTCCGCAGCAGCCAAGGCTTCCGCGTCGGCCACCGACCCGGTCCCGGTCACCGTCATCCCCGCCAATCAGGCCCCCTGGGACGACCTCCGCACCGTCTTCGGCGACCGCGGCACACCGCACGACTGCCAATGCCAGTGGTTCAAGCTCCTGGCCAAGGAATGGCGGGCCACGCCGAGGCGGGACCGCGAAGCGCTGTTCCGGAGCCAGACCCACTGCGGCGACCCCGACGCGGACACCACCGGCCTGGTCGCCTACCTCGGCGAGGAACCCGTCGGCTGGTGCGCGGTCGAGCCCCGCCCCGAATACCCGCGCCTGCCGAAGCTGAGAATCCCGTGGACCGGCCGCGACGAGGACCCCGACGACCCGGCCGTCTGGGCCGTCACCTGCTTCGTGGTCCGCACCGGCTTCCGGCGCCGGGGCGTGAGCCGCGCCCTGACCGCCGCCGCCGTCGATTACGCCCGCGAGCACGGAGCCCGCGCCGTGGAGGGCTACGCGCTGGTGACCGTGCCCGGCAAGGAGATCGTCTGGGGCGAGTTGTTCGTCGGCGCGCAGAGCGTCTACGAGGACTGCGGCTTCACGGAGGTGAGCGCGCCGACGCCGCGCCGACGCGTCATGCGGATCGACTTCACCGGCTGAAACCGCGACTCCGCCCCGCCCGACCCTTGCTAAAGGCATCCTCGGCCGGAAAGCTACTGACTCGTAACTTAGCCGCCCCGCCGACCCCAGCAGGTGACGCCGTGACCGAGCCGCAGCACCCCGACTCCGCCCCCACCCCGCTGCACGGCGGCCAGATCGCCGTCGAGATCGCCCGCGCTCACGGCGTCCGCACCATGTTCACGCTCTCCGGCGGACACGTCTTCCCGCTCTACGACGGCGCCGTGAAGGCCGACCCGCCGATGCCGATCCTGGACGTGCGCCACGAGCAGACCGCGGTGTTCGCCGCCGAAGCCACCGCCAAGCTGACCCGCTGCCCCGGCCTGGCCGTGCTCACCGCCGGTCCCGGCATCACCAACGGCGTCTCCGCCGTCACCACGGCGCACTTCAACGGCTCGCCGCTGCTCGTGCTCGGCGGCCGCGCCGCAGACTCCAACTGGGGCAAGGGCGCCCTCCAGGAACTCGACCACCCTCCGCTCCTGGCCCCGGTGACGAAGCACTCGGCGACCGTCCACACCACCGCGACGCTCGCCGCGGACCTCGACGACGCCTTCACCCTCGCCGACGCGCCGCACCGCGGTCCGGTCTTCCTCGACCTCTCCCTGGAAGCCGCGTTCGACGTGGACGCCAAACCGCTCCCGCCCGCCCCGACCGCGGCCTCCGGCCGCTCCGTCGCGCCCGACCCCGAGTCGCTGGCCGCCATCGGCACCCTGCTGGCCCGCGCCGCCAAACCGGTCCTGGTCATCGGGTCCGACGTCTGGATGGACGGCGCCGAATCCGCCGCCCTGGCCTTCGCCGAGGAGACCGGCGTCCCGGTCATCACCAACGGCATGGGCCGCGGCATCCTGCCGCGCGGCCACCGCCAGCTGGTCACCCGCGCCCGCTCGGCCGCGTTCGGCGGCGCGGACCTGGTGATCGTGGCCGGCACCCCGCTGGACTTCCGCCTCGGCTACGGCCTGTTCGGCGGCCGGGACGGGAATCCGCTGGCGCCGGTCGTGCACCTGGCCGACTCCCCGGAGCAGCTCAGCACCCATCTGGGACTGGCCGGCGGCGCGGCGGGCGACCTGGCGGCGGCCTTCACCGGCATCGCCGAGTCCTGGCGCGGCGCGGCCAAGCCCGGCGCCTACGCGGACTGGCTCAGCACCCTGCGGGACCGGGCCGCGGCCGCCGTCGCCACCGACACCGACCTGCTCACCGCCGCCTCCGACCCGATCCACCCGGCACGCATCTACGGCGAACTCCTGCCGCGCCTGGCCGACGACGCCGTGGTGATCGGCGACGGCGGCGACTTCGTGTCCTGGGCCGGCCGGTTCGTGGAGCCCGCGCGGCCGGGCTGCTGGCTGGACCCGGGCCCCTACGGCTGTCTGGGCACCGGCCTGGGTTACGCGATCGCGGCCCGGCTGGCCCGGCCGTCGTCGCAGGTGGTGCTGCTGTTCGGCGACGGCGCGGCCGGCTTCTCGCTGATGGACGTGGACACGCTGGTGCGGCACCGGCTGCCGGTGGTGATGGTGGTCGGCAACAACGCGTGCTGGGGCCTGGAGAAGCACCCGATGCAGGCTTTGTACGGGTACGACGTCGCCGCCGACCTGAACCCCGAGGCCCGCTACGACAACGTGGTGCGGGCGCTCGGCGGCGGCGGGGAACTCGTCACAGACCCGCGCGGGATCGGCCCGGCACTGGACCGCGCCTTCGCCTCCGGAGTGCCCTACCTGGTCAACGTCGCCACCGACCAGGGCATCGCCTATCCGCGATCGACCACGGGGCTGTAACTCCCGTAGTCTCCAGGCTCGTGACTGACTGGGTGACCATAGCCTCGCTGGCCACCGCCGGGACCACCGTGGTCCTGGCGGCGGCCACGCTCTCCTCGGTCCGAGCCGCCTCCCGCGCCGCGGCCGCGGCCGAGCGCGCGGTCCAGGTGGGCCTGCGGCCGGTGCTGCTGACCTCCCGGCTCGGCGACCGCGACGAGAAGGTCTTCTGGGCCGACGACCACTGGGCCCTGGTGCCCGGCGGCCACGGCTACGCGGAGATCGTGAACGGCAACATCTACCTGGCGGTGTCGGTCCGCAACGTCGGCACCGGGCTGGCCGTGCTCCAGGGCTGGGACGTCCACTCCGAGCGCCGCAACGCCGAGGACGCCCACACCCCGCCGGGCGAGCACCGCCGGATGATCCGCGACCTGTACATCCCGGCGCACGACGTCGGGTACTGGCACGCGGCCCTGCGCGACGCCGACGACCCGCGCTACGCGGGGTTGGCGGCGGCGGTCAAGGAGCGGCGGGCGTTCAGCGTGGAGGTGCTGTACAGCGACCACGACGGCGGGCAGAGCAGCATCAGCCGCTTCATCCTGCGGCCGCGCGGCGACGGGAACGGCGGTTCGGACTGGATCGCCGGGACCGGACGGCACTGGAACCTGGACCGGCCCGATCCGCGGTCTACGCAATACGGGTGAGAACGGCGGCAGGGCGGCAAAACCAGTGGCCGCGGGCTGCGGACCGGAACTAGCGTCGGGCGCATGAGCCCCGCCCCGACCGCGCCGGACCCCGCGAACTGGCTCGACCACAACCGCGCCAACTGGGACGAGCGCGTCCCGATCCACGCCGCCGGCGCCTTCTACGACCTGCCCGGCTTCGTCGCCGGCCGTGAGACGGTGCCCGCGTTCGCGCTGGCGGAGGTCGGCGACGTGCGCGGCAAGCGGCTGGTGCACCCGCAGTGCCACATCGGGACCGAGACGCTGGGCTGGGCCCGGCACGGGGCGTCGGTCACCGGTCTGGACTTCTCCCGGCCGGCGCTCGACACGGCCGCCGGGCTCGCGGAGCGGATCGGCGTCGAGGACTCGCGGTGGGTGGCGGCGAACGTCTACGACGCGGTCGAGGCGCTGGACGGGGAGCAGTTCGACATCGTCTACACCGGCCTGGGCGCGTTGTGCTGGCTGCCGGACGTCGAGCGCTGGGCCCGGGTGATGGCGGCCCTCGTACGGCCGGGCGGGTTCCTGTATCTGGCGGAGTTCCACCCGTTCGGCAACACGCTGAAGCCCGACGGGCTGACGGTCGAGTACGACTACTTCGACCGGTCGCCGCAGGTGTGGGACGAGCCGGGGACGTACGCGGATTTCGAGGCGGAGACGGAGCAGAACGTCACGGTGCAGTTCGACCACGGGCTCGGGGAGATCGTCAGCGCCGTGATCAAGGCCGGGCTGCGGCTGGAGTTCCTGACCGAGCACGAGATGACGATGTTCAAGCGGTACGACGTGCTGGAGGAGCGGGACGGCTTCCTGTGGATGCCGGAGGGGCATCCGCGCGTGCCGTTGATGTACTCGCTGCGGGCGTCGAAGGCAGCGGGCTGAGTCAGGGGTCTGCGAGCGCCGTACACACTGCCGGCGTAGCCACGTTTGCGTTCGCGTTAGCTACAGCTTGGCCATGAACCGCTGCGCGTCGACGATCACCCGGGTGATCTCGCCCTCGCCGACCAGGCGGCCGTCGCCGTCGTGCGCGGCCACCGTGAAGCGCAGGAGGCGGTCGTCACGGTGCGCGAGCTCGGCGGCGGCGGTGACGGTCCCGCCGACCGGCGTCGGGTAGAGGTGGTCGAAGCGGACGCGGGTGCCGACCGTGGTCTGGCCCGGCGCCAGCAGACCCACGGCGGCGGCCACCGTCGCCTGCTCGGCCAGGGCGATCAGGCGCGGCGTGCCGAGGACCGGCAGGTCGCCGGAGCCGACCGCCTGGGCGGTGTCGGCGGGGGTGACGGGCAGGATGATCCGGGCACTCGGGGTCTGATCGTCGGTCACGCGTAGACACTACACAGGCTGTGGAAGACGCCCCGGCCGCGCATGAGCTCGTCCCAGGTGCCGCGCTCGACCACGCGGCCGGCGTCCAGGACCACGATCTCGTCGACGTCCTCCAGCCCGGCGAGGCGGTGGGTCACCAGCAGCACGGTCTGCGGGAGCGCGAGCAGGTCGCGCAGCAGCGCGTCGGCGGTCGGCGGGTCGAGGTGCTCGGTGGGCTCGTCGAGCAGCAGCACCGGGAAGCCGGCGAGCAGCGCGCGGGCCAGCGCCAGGCGGCGGTGCTGCCCGCCGGAGAGCCGGGCGCCGTGCTCGCCGACGAAGGTGTCGAGGCCGTCGGGCAGGGTGCGGACCCACTCGGCGAGGCGGGCGTCGGCCAGGGCGGCTTCGAGGTCGCGGTCGGTGGCGTCGGGGCGAGCCAGGCGCAGGTTCTCGCGCAGGGTGCTGTCGAAGACGTGGGCGTCCTGGGCGCACAGGCCGATGACGCGGCGGACGTCGTCGGCGGCCAGGGCGGTCGTGGGCACCCCGGCGAGGACGATCCGGCCACCGCCGGGCTCGACGAAGCGGAGCAGGGCGTTGACGAGGGTGGTCTTGCCCGAACCGCTGGGCCCGACGACGGCGACCTTGCGGCCGGGGGCCAGGTCGAGATCGAGGCCCTGGAGCGCCGGGACCGCGCGGCCCGGCCAAGTGACTTCGAGGTCTTCGACGACGACGGCGGGAGCCCACTGCGGCCCTCCCGCCGTATGCGGAACGGGAACGGGAACCGGAAGCGGCAGGGGGTGCTCGGGCTCCGTCACCGCGTCGGGCGCGTCGAGAACCTCCCGCACCCGCCGCTCGGCCGCCCGCGCCCGGCAACGAAACTGGAGCGCTTGGGGCATACCGGCCGTCGCTTCGAAGATCGCCAACGGTGTCAGGACGACGACTGCGAGCAACAAGCCGTCCATCGCCTTGGAATGCACGGCTTGCAGGCCCACGAACGCGGCGGCCCACACCGTGGCGCCGGTCGCCAGGACCGCGAGAGCGGCGCCCAGAGCCCTCGCAGCGGCCGAACGCCGCTCCGCATCGGTAAGGGCCCTGTCGGCCTCCTGGAGGCGCGCCAGGCGGCTCTGGACGGCATCCGCGGCGATGAGGTCGGGCGCGCCGCGCAGCAACTCGTGGAACTCGGTCGCGAGGCGCCCCCTCCCCGGAGCCACCGCGGCATCCGCACGCCGCGAAACCCCCGACGCCACCACAGGAATCACCACACCGGACGCGACCAGCCCGCACCCGGTCACCACGGCGGCGGCAGGCAACGCGGCAGCGAGCGCCAGCGTGGCCCCGACCCCCACAACCACCGCCGAGAGCGCCGGAATCAGAAAGCGGACATAGCGATCCTGCACAGCATCGACATCGGCCACGAACCGCGACAACAGATCGCCGCGCCGCCGCCCCGGCGCCTGCCGCGCCAGCCGCTCGTAGGTCCGCACCCGCAACCCGGCGAGAACCCGGAACGCGGCATCGTGCGCCACCAACCGCTCCGCATAGCGGAACACCGCGCGACCGATGCCCAAAGCCCGCACCCCGGTGATGGCCACCATCAGCACCAGAATCGGCGGCTGCTGCGACGCCCGCGAGATGAGCCACGCCGAGGTCGCCGCCAGACCGGCCGCCGAACCGAGGGCCAGGGCGCCGAGCATGGCGGCGAGCGCCAAGCGCGCGACCGGCGGGCGGGACACCGCAGGGCCGACTTCGAAATCGCTCGACTCCGACGCGCTCCCGATCTCCGCCGACTCCTTGACCGCATCGTGCGCTGGCATGGCTTGGCCGCCACCGCTTCCACCCTCAGCACCTAGCGCAAGTGCTACCGAGCCACTCGCACCATCCAGCTCGCCCACCACCAGACCTTGGCTGGCACCGCTTCCACCAAGCGCGAGCATCACCGAGCCGCTCGCACCACCCAACTCGCCGACCGCGAGCGACTCCCAACCATTCGCACCATCCAGCCCGCCCACCGCCACGCCCTGGCCGGCACCGACCGCGAGCGACTCCCCATCGTTCGCACCATCCAGCTCGCCCACTGCCACGCCTTGGCCAGCACCGACCGCGAGCGATTCGAAATCGTCCGCGCCACCCCGATCGCCTACCGCCACGCTTTGCCGAGCACCGTTTTCCGCGCCAAGCACCAGCGACCCCCACCCATCCGCACCACTCCCACCCCCCCCACAACCACCACCCGGTCCGCCACCCCCACCAAAGCCGCCCGATGCGCCACCACGATCGCCGTCCGCCCCGCGACCAGCCGCCGCACGCTCGCCACGACCTCCGCCTCCGCGGCCGCGTCGAGGGCCGCCGTCGGTTCGTCGAGGAGTACCACCGGGCGGTCGGCGAGGAAGACTCGTGCCAGTCCCAGGCGTTGCCGTTGGCCTGCTGAGAGTCCGTGGCCGCGTTCGCCGAGCGGTGCCGACAGGCCGCCGGGCAGCGCGGCCACGAACTCCGCCGCCGAGGCCGCGCGCAGTGCGGACCAGACCTGGGCGTCCGTCGCGTCGGGGCGGGCCAGGCGCACGTTGTCGGCCACCGTGCCCGCGAACAGGTGCGGGTGCTGCGGCAGCCAGGCGACGGCTCCGCCGGCGGCGGCGGTCCCCGACTCCGGGGCCGCGAAGCCGAGCAGGGCCTTCAGCACCGTCGACTTCCCCGCGCCCGAGGCGCCGACCAGGGCCACGCATTCGCCAGGGGCGACGGTCAGCGAGAAGGCGGTCAGCGCCGGCTCGGTGCGGTCCGGGTACCGGACCGTCAGGTCCCTGATGGTGATGCCGGATCCCGCGGAGCGCTGGGCCGGCATCGGCGGCGCCGTCGCCAGCACCTCCAGCGCCTCCTCCGTCGCCGCCTTCCCCTCGGCGCTCGCGTGGTAGAACGCCCCCGCCTGCCGCAGCGGCCAGTACGCCTCCGGCGCCAGGATCAGCACCAGCAGGCCGGTGCGCAGGTCCAGCGTTCCGGACACCAGGCGCAGGCCGATGCCGACCGCGACCATGGCCACCGAGATGGTCGAGGCCAGTTCCAGCACCAGCGAGGACAGGAACGCCAGCCGGAGCGTGCGCAGGGTCGCCGCGCGGTTCCGGTCGGTCGCCCGGCGGATCGCGGCGGCCTGGGCCCGGGCCCGCCCGAACACCAGCAGGTCCGGCAGCCCCGCCACCACGTCCAGGAAGTGTCCGGCCAGCACGTCCAGCGTCCGCCGCTGCCGCTCCACCTGGGCCCGCGTCGCCAGTCCCACCAGGGCCAGGAACAGCGGGATCAGCGGCAGGGTCACCAGGACGATGAGCCCTGATTCCCAGTCCGCGCCGAACAGCACCGCCAGCACCGCCGCCGGGACCGTCACCGACAGCACCACCTGCGGCAGGTAGCGCGCGAAGTAGCCGTCCAGCGCGTCCACGCCCCGCGTCGCCAGGGTCACCAGCGCCGCCGTCCGGCGGTCGGCCAGCCATTGCGGCCCCAGCGCCAGCGCGTGCGCCGCCAGTCGCCCGCGCAGCTCCGACTTCACCGACGCCGCCGCGCGGAACGCCGCCGCCTCCGTCGCCCAGGCGATCGCCGCCCGCGCGGTGACGCAGACCGCCAGCCACGTCAGCGGCCCCCACAGCGCCGACGGCGCCGCGCCGCGCTGGAACCCGGCCACGATCAGCGCCGCGAGCGCCCACGCCTGCCCGATCACCGCCACCGCCGCCAGCGTGCCCAGCGCCGCGCACGCCGCCACCCACGGCCGCACGGCCCGCGCGTGCCGCGCCAACCGCCGATCGAGCATCAGTGCGCCGCCGGGATGTTCCGGACCCCGATCCGCTTGCGGAACACCCAGTACGTCCAGCCCTGATACAGCAGCACGATCGGCGTGAACACGCACGCCACCACCGTCATCACGGTCAGCGTGTAGTGCGAGGACGAGGCCGAGTGCACCGTCAGCGACCACTCCGGGTTCAGCGAGGAGGGCATCACGATCGGGAACATCGCGATGAACATCGACGCCACCATCGTCGCCACCGCCGCCCCGGACAGCACGAACGCCCAGCCGTCGCGCCCGGCCCGGGTCAGCGCCGCGCACGCCAGCAGCGCGAGCACCGGCACCGCCGCCACCGTCCAGGACAGCGCCCCGCCCCAGCGGTGGTTCACCCGGAACAGCAGCAGCCCGACCAGCAGCACGCCGACCAGCGCCGCCGGCACCGCGATCCGCCGGGCCCCGTCCCGGATCGGGCCGACGGTCTTCAGCCCGGTGTAGACCGCGCCGTGCGCCAGGAACAGGACCACGAAGGCCAGCGCCCCGACGATGCCGTCGAAGGTGGTCAGGAAGTCCGACATCCGACCGTGGAAGTTCATGTCGTCGCGGATCTTGGTGCCGGAGAACATGCAGCCGAACACCAGCCCCCACAGCACCGGCGGCAGCAGCGAGCCGAGGAACAGGCACCAGTCCCACACCGGCCGGTAGCGGGCGTCGGACTTGCCCCGGTACTCGAAGGCGATGTTGCGCACGATCAGCAGCAGCAGAATCAGCAGCATCGGCACGTAGAAGCCGGACAGCAGAGTGGCGTACCAGTTCGGGAAGGCCGCGAAGGTGGCGCCGATCGCGGTGATCACCCACACCTCGTTGCCGTCCCACACCGGGCCGATGGTGTTGATCAGCACACGACGGTTCACCTCGTCGCGGGCCAGGAACTTGGTCAGCATCCCGACGCCGAAGTCGAAGCCCTCCAGGAAGAAATAGCCGATCCACAGCACCGCGATCAGCAGGTACCAGAAGTTCTGAAGGCTCACGGCCGTCCCTTCCTCGTCTTACCTCGGTCCGCTCCGGCGCGCGGATCAGTACGCGAACGCCATCGGGCGGTCGTCGCCGTCCCCGGAGTCCGGCTCGGCGCTCGGCGGGGTGTCGTGGGCGCCGCCCCGGACGTACTTGACCGTCAGCGCCACCTCGGCCACGGCCAGCACCGCGTACAGCGCGGTGAACAGGAGCAACGAGGTCAGCACCCGCCCGGCCGGCACCGCCGCGGACACGCCGAGCCGGGTGCGCATCAGGCCGTAGACGATCCACGGCTGGCGGCCGGTCTCGGTGAAGATCCAGCCCCAGGCCGCGCCGATCACCGGGAAGACCACGGTCCACAGCCCGAACCGCCAGAACCACCGGCCCCAGGCCCCGCCGGGGGTCCGACGGCCGCGGGTGAGCCAGAGCCCGAACAGCGCGACCAGCACCGAGAACATCCCGAAGCCGATCATCCAGCGGAAGGACCAGTACGCCATCGGGATCCACGGCCGGTAGTCGCCGGGCCCGAACCGGGCCTGCTGGGCGGCGTTGGTCTGGTTGATGCCGGTCACCGGGTCGTGGAAGTTGCCGTGCGCCAGGAAGGACAGCAGCCGCGGGATCTCGATCTCGACCGAGTTCCGGCCCTTCTCCACGTCGCCGATGGCGAACACCGAGAACGGCGCCGGCCCCTGGGTGTCCCACAGCGCCTCGGCCGAGGCCATCTTCATCGGCTGCTGTTCGAACATCACCTTGCCCTGCATGTCGCCGGACACCGCGACGCCGACGCCGGCGATCAGCAGCGCCCACAGCCCGACCTTCAGCGAGGGCCGGAACACCTCCGGCTGCCGCTGCTTGCGCAGGTGGAAGCAGGCGATGCCGACCAACGCCGCGCCCGCGCACAGGAAGCAGGCGGTGAGCACGTGGAAGAAGGTGATCACGGTCGTCTTCTGGGTGATGACGGCCCAGAAGTCGGTGAGCTCGGCGCGGCCCTTGAGCGCGTTGACCTCGTAGCCGACCGGGTGCTGCATGAAGGAGTTGGCGGCCAGGATGAAGTAGGCGCTGGCGGCGGTGCCCACGGCGGCCAGCCAGATGCAGGCCAGGTGCGCGCCGCGCGGCAGCCGGTCCCAGCCGAAGATCCACAGCCCCAGGAACGTGGACTCCAGGAAGAACGCCAGCAGCGCCTCGATGGCCAGCGGCGAGCCGAAGATGTCGCCGACGAACCGCGAGTACTCCGACCAGTTCATGCCGAACTGGAACTCCTGCACGAGCCCGGTGACCAGGCCCAGTGCGAAGTTGATCAGGAACAGCCGGCCCCAGAACTTGGTCGCCCGGTAGTACTCCGCCTTCCCGGTGCGATACCAGGCGGTCTGGAACCCGGCCACCAGGAACGAGGTCCCGATGGTCAGCGGCACGAACAGGAAGTGGTAGACCGTCGTGATGCCGAACTGCCAGCGCGCCACCGTCACCGGATCCATGGCGATGTTCACGGTCGGATGCACGTCTCGGCCTCCAGCGGGCGTTATCAGGTGATTACGCAGAGTAGCTGAGGCGCGTTGTGTGATGTCAATGCCGTGTCACCTGTTCGGCGGCACGGACGGACCGGCGGGGAGCCGGGCGGGCGATTGGCGGCGGAAGACGGGCGCGGGCTACCTTGCCTGCATGGAATTCTGCGGGCAGTGCGGCGAGCCGGCGACGGCCGCCGGGCACGAGCGGTGCGCCGCGCGGGCCGAGCTGGAACCGCCGCGCTACTGCGGACAGTGCCGGCGGCGGATGGTGGTGCAGATCGTCCCGACCGGCTGGGCCGCCCGCTGCGTCGAGCACGGCACGACCACGGGCTGAGCGGGCTGAAACCGCCCGCGGGGCGCCCGGGAGGAACAGCGGGCGCGCCGCCGAAACCCGTCCGGCCGGCGCGCCCGGCGCGCGGGGATGCTCAGCCGATCTCGGCGATCAGGTCGCCCTCCTGGACCACGTCGCCCTCGGCGACCGCCAGCCGGGTCAGCGTCCCGGAGACCTCGGCCAGCACCGGGATCTCCATCTTCATCGACTCCAGGATCACGATGGTGTCGCCGTCCTCGACCGCGGCGCCCTCGGCCGCCACGACCTTCCACACGTTGGCCACCATCTCGGCGCGGACTTCCTCGGCCACGTTCGACGCTCCCTCGCAGTCAGGGTAAAGGTGTACGAGCGCATCCAATCACGCCCGGACGCCGCCCGCGCCCGGCGGCCCTACTCCCCCACCATCCGGCTCAGCGACTCCACCACCGCCGGGTCGTAGTGCACGGCCAGGCCCAGCCGGATGTGCCGCAGGGCCTCGACCCGGCGGGCCTCCTCCGGGGCGGCGCCGGCCAGGTCGTCGTAGTCGTTGGCGACCCGCAGGATCCGGCTGGGCAGCGGCCCGGCCGCGCCGAACGGGTCGGGATGGTGCTCGACGATGTCGGCGGCGTTGCCAAGGGCGCCGGCGCGGCGGATCACCTCGGCCCCGGCCCGGGCCAGCTCCCGCTGCCGTTGCAGGGGCAGCGGCGCGGTGCGGCCGCCGTGCACCGGCTCGGCCACCGAGAGCTGCCCGATGTCGTGCATCAGGCTGGCGTACTCCAGATCCAGCAGCTGCGCCTCGCTCAGGCCCAGCTCCCGGCCGATGCGCTGGCAGGTGCGGGCCACCCGGCGGGCGTGCCCGGCGTCGGTCAGGCCGGCCACCTCGGTGATCCGCGACAGCGCGCGGATGGTCTCCAGGTGCACTTCCTTGATCCGGGCGAAGCGGCGCAGCGACAGCTGGGTGAACGTCAGCGGCAGGCACAGCACCGGCAGCACCCAGATGCTCATGGTGCGGGTGGCCAGGCACACCAGCAGCGCGGTGGCCACCACGGCCAGCCCGACCCGGGTGGTGAAGCGCAGCTCGTCCCGCAGCGCCGCCACGATCGGGCGCCGGTGGTGGCCGGCCTGGAGCGTGGCGCCGAGCACCGCGTCGGAGACGATCGCCAGGGCCAGCAGGGCCGCGGTCACCAGCCCCACGGACAGGCTGTGCAGGTGCCGGGTCAGGAACGCCGGATCGCGGGCGATGTCGGCGGTCAGATGTGGATCGTCGGGCAGCATGCCCAGCACCCAGCGCAGGTAGAACATCCGGAACAGCTCGGCGGTCAGCGCCACCATGAGGAACCGGCGCGCGGTGTAGTCCAGGGTGGTGGGCCGCCGGACCGCCAGGTGCGGCACCGAGCCGACGAGGAACCCGAAGGCGGCCACGGTGATCGCCTCCGCGGCGGTGTGCCTGGCCGGCTCCCGGCCGATCTCGGTCACCACCGCGTACGCCAGCGCGGTCGCCGACCCCAGCGGCGCCGCCTCGCGCCCGCCGGGCAGCCGCACCCGGAACGCCTCCCCGGCCGCGACGATGACGCCGAAGGTGAGGGCGTATCCGGGCTGGACGAAGCCGTGCACCGCGCCGGCGGCCACCGCGGCGAAGGCCACGAAACAGGCCAGGACCAGCAGCACCGGGTTGCTCTGCGCCCACGCGGTCGGGACGCCACCGTCCGGGTCGAAGGCGCGGTGGCCCGCGGGTTTGGCGTGCGTCATGCCGCGGATCCTTCGGAGTCCCGCGGGTCGTCGGAGTCCGCGTCGAGCTCGGTCTCGGCGTCGAACCCGGTGTCCGCGTCGAGCTCGGAGCCCGGCGCGCGGTGCGACACGCGGTCCGGACCGCCGTCCGGCGTCACGCCGGTTTCGGCGCCGGCTCCGAAGCCGGCCGCCTCGGCGTCCCCGGCACCCCCGGCGCCCGTGAAGTCCCCGGCATCGCCGGCGTCCACCGGTTCCCTCAGCTCCATCGGCCCCGACGATTCGGCGGCGAGGTCCCGCGAGAACCAGCTCGAACCGGCCGCCCCGGCGTCCTCGCCCTCGGCCTCCCGCACGTCGTCGACGCCGCGGATCCGCATCGAGCCGTGCGACATCCGGAACGGCCCCGCGGCGCCCTCGGCGGCCGGGCCCGGCGACGGGTCGTCCACCGGCTTGATCGACCTGCGCTCCTCGACCGGCTCGGTCCGCTCGGTCCGCTCGCCGCGCTCGGCCCGGCCGGCCTCCGACTGGCCGCGCAGCCGGCGCTCGTCCCGGTCCTCCCGGTAGTCCTCCGGATCCGGCCCCGGGCCCCGCACCACCGCCGAGTGCATCCGCGCCGACCAGCCGTCGTCGAAGTCCGCGCCCGGCGGCAGCTCCGCGGAGCGCTGCCCCGGGATCCCGCCCGGCCCCGGCGGCGGCACGCCCTCGTCCAGCGGCCAGTCGAACGGGCCCTGCGGGCCGCCGCCGCCCGGCGTGCCCTCCCAGGCGTCGGCCAGCCAGCTGGGGAACCAGTCCGAGAACCACTCCGCCGGGACGAACGGGTCGTCGTGGTCGGCGAAGGAGAAGCCGGGCACCCGCTTGGGCAGCGGCCACGGGCCGGCCGGGATCGCGGGCACCGCGCCGGCCTCGGCCGGCGGCGCGGCCGGCAGCTCGGTCGGCACCCAGGGCCGTCCGGCCCGCTCGGCCAGCGCCAGCGCCTCCTCGAAGGCGCGCACCAGCACCGGGTCGAACTGGGTCCCGGCGCCGCGGCGCAGCTCGGTCACCGCCTCCTCGACGGTGCGCGCGGCGCGGTAGGAGCGGGTGGAGGTCATGGCGTCGAAGGCGTCGGCCACCCCGATGATCCGGGCGAACTCCGGGATCTCGTCCCCGGACTTGCCGGTCGGGTAGCCGCGGCCGTCCAGGCGCTCGTGGTGGTAGAGCACGCCTTCGTAGACCTCGGTCAGGAACCTGATGTCGCGCAGCACCGCCACCCCGTGGTTCGGGTGCATGCACAGCAGCTTGAACTCCTCCTCGGTCAGGCCGCCGGTGCTGGTCAGCAACCGGGTCGGCACCCCGAGCTTGCCGATGTCGTGCAGCAGCCCGGCGAAGCGCAGCATCGCCACCCGCTCCTGCGGCATCCGCAGCTGCCGGGCCAGCATCTCCGAGCCGAGCGCGACCCGTTCGCTGTGGCCCCGGGTGTAAGAGTCCTTGATCTCCACCGCGTGCACCAGCGCGGCGATCGTGCCCTCGTGCGCCGCCTCCTCGCGGGCGAACTGCGACAGGCTCCAGTGCGCGATGTACATCGGCACCACCATCAGCGGCGCGGTGTACCACCCGATGTCGTTCCACAGCGCCAGGAAGATCAGAGCCAGCACCGCCGAGGAGTAGTACGGCATCGCGGCCCGCTGCAGGGTGCCGCGCAGCACGTCGCCGAACGCGGCCTGGTCGTACAGCGTCAAGAAGCCCGCGGCGATCAGCCCGTTGGCCACCAGGCAGGTGGTGACCGCGGCGGCGAAGGGCCACAGGAACCCGGGGAAGCTCAGGAAGCGCCCGGGCTCGTGGCCGCCTGTGAGATAGCACACAGCCGCGCCCGAGGCGGGCACCAGGGACAGCATCGCGCTGTTCAGGATCTCCTTGGTCCAGACCAGCGAGGAGCCGCGCGGTGAGAACAGCGAGGTGACCAGACCGATCAGCGCGGCCGCCGGAGGCGGCAGGACCAGCACGGTGATGACGGTCACGACCAGCGAGACGGACATGGTCCAGCCGGACACCGCGATCTTGACGCGGGAGAGCCGTTCGGTGGCGAACACCAGCACGCACATCGCGAGCAGCAGCAGGGGCCTGGTCCGCGACATCGGCAACGCGGCGATGGTCGCCACGGCCACCGCCACCAAACCGAATATGTAGCACCGCACGGAGAACGGCATCGGGCATCCTCTTGTCCGCGCAGGGAGCGCGTCGGCACCGGTCAACGCAGAACCCTGTCACGAAATGTGCCGCGGGTCCACAGGCCAGCACATGGGGCGGCGCTGGCCTGTGGGGTCACAGAGCGGAGATTACAGTCCGATCCCGACGATTCTGAGCATCTGAGGCCACCGTCCTTCACCCGGCCCGCGATCGTAGGGGGTACCGCGGGAATTGATCAAAGCACGTACGAGTACAGAGGAAAACCGGCGCTCCGTCAAGAAAAGATCCACACTCGCGGGCGACGACGGCCGGAACGCGCCAGGGGCGCGCCATGGCGCGCCCCTGAGGTCTGTTCGAGCCTTGCTATTCGCCGCCGCCGGACACCGCGACCTCGCCGCGCACCTGACGGATCCGGGCGAGCACCTTGTCACGCAGGTCCACCGGCGGCTCGTCACATCCGCAACAGCGCTGCACGAGCTTCTTCACCATCGCGTCAAGGCCGTACTTCTCCAGACACGGCCGGCACTCGTCCAGATGGCGCTTAAACGCCGCGCAGTCCTCCTCGGGCATCTCGTTGTCGATGTACTCGTAGAGATGGTCGAGAATCTCCGTGCACGGGGTCTCGTGCGGCTGGCCGCAGCTCATGACGGTTCAGTTCCCTTCCGACGCGGCGGCCACCAGGCCGCGCTCCCGTGCGTAGTCCTCCAGCATCGCACGGAGCTGCCGCCGCCCGCGGTGCAACCGCGACATGACGGTGCCGATGGGCGTCCCCATGATGTCGGCGATCTCCTTGTAGGCGAATCCCTCGACGTCGGCCAGGTAGACGGCGATGCGGAACTCCTCGCCGATCGCCTGGAGGGCCTCCTTGACGTCGGAGTCCGGCAGGTGGTCCAGCGCCACCGTCTCGGCCGAGGGCAGGCCGGCCGAGCTGTGCGACTCGGCCCGGGCCAGCTGCCAGTCCTCGATCTCCTCGGTGGGGCTCACCTGGGGCTCGCGCTGCTTCTTGCGGTAGCTGTTGATGAACGTGTTGGTGAGGATGCGGTACAGCCAGGCCTTGAGGTTGGTGCCCTCGCGGAACTGGTGGAAGGAGGCGAAGGCCTTGGCGAAGGTCTCCTGGATCAGGTCCTCGGCGTCGGCCGGGTTGCGGGTCATCCGCAGCGCGGCCGGATAGAGCTGGTCCAGGTAGACGAGGGCGTCGCGCTCGAAGCGCTCGTTGCGCGCCTCCTCGCTCTCGGCCTCCTCGACGCGCGCGGCCTCGGCCTGCGCGGCGTCGTCGGACGCGGCCTGCACGGCCTCGTCCAGCGGCACGGCCTCGGCGATGACGGCCTCACCACGTGCGTCGTCAGCGGTCACGGCGACCGTCCTCACCTCCTCGGGGGTACCCGATGAGCTTATCCAAGGCGAGACGCGCGACAAATCGATCTTGACCGCCGGGCGACGCTCCTTCAGTGCCAAAGTCATTCCTGTCCCCTCGACAGCGGGTGGTGAACCTGGAGGGTTCACCGTGCTGAAACAGGGCGAGGATCTCCGATATTCCCCTCGGTCCCGGGCGTGACGTGCGCCTGCGCCCGGGCCGCCGCGATGTGACAGGTGTCTCACCGCGCCCCGTCGGTGATCTCCCGGGCCACCTTGCAGTCGTCGGCCATCCGGTCCAAAAGCGCCTCGACCGAGTCGAACTTCAGCGTGTCGCGGATCCGGGCGGCGAACTCCACCGCCACGTGCGTGCCGTACAGGTCCAGGTCGTCGCGGTCCAGCGCGTAGGCCTCGACCCGGCGCTCGGTGCCGTCGAAGGTGGGGTTGGTGCCGATGGACACCGCCGCCGGGTGCCGGTAGGCCTTCTCCGGCTTGTCCACGTCGGTGATCAGCCAGCCGGCGTAGACGCCGTCGGAGGGCACGGCGGCGAACGGCACGGTCTCCACGTTCGCCGTCGGGTAGCCGAGCTCGCGGCCGCGCTGGTCGCCGCGGACCACCACGCCCTCGACCCGGTGCGGCCGGCCCAGCAGCCCGGCGGCCTCGGCCACCGCGCCGTCGGCGATCAGCGCCCGCACCCGGGTGGAGGAGAACCGGTCGTCGCCGGTGGCGCCCTCCGGCCCGCGCAGGCTGACCGGCACCACCTCGAAGCCGTGCCGGCCGCCGGCGTACTCCAGCGCCGCGACGTCGCCGGCCGCCCGGTGCCCGAAGCGGAAGTTGGCGCCGACCACCACAGCCCGCGCGTGCAGGCTCTCGACCAGCACCGCCCGGATGAACTCCTCGGGCGACCAGCGCGACATCTCCAGGCTGAACGGCAGCACCAGCACCGCGTCCACGCCCTCGGCGGCGAGCAGCTCGGCCCGGTGCCGCTGGGTGGTGAGCAGCGGCGGGTGGCTGCCCGGCCGGACGATCTCGCTGGGATGCGGGTCGAAGGTCAGCACCACGGTCGGCAGGCCCAGCTCCCGGCCCCGGGCGACGGCGGTGCGGACCACCTCCCGGTGGCCGCGGTGGACGCCGTCGAAGACGCCGATCGTGACGACCGAGGGGCCGAAGTCCTGCGGGACCTCGGCGGTGCCGTGCCAGCGTTCCACGGGGATGCCTGCCTTGTGGTTGGAAGAGATCTGCCGGAACACAAGAGTGCCATCCGCGGACCGCGCACGCGCAATCGGCCGGGGCCCTCAGGCGAAGACCGCGACCGGCTTGGACTTCTTCCCGCTCGGCAGATCCTCGTACAGCGCCAGGAACCGCCCGTCGGGGCCGAACACGCCCACCGGCTCCCCGGCGGTCCCGAAGGGCTCCAGGAAGCCGCCGTGCGCCACCGAGGCGGCCTCCTGCTCGCTCACCTCGCGGGCCGGGAACGCCGCCCGGGCGGCGGCGTCCAGCGGCACCAGCGGCAGCTCCCCGCCGGCCTGGACCAGCTCGGTCAGCTCGGCCAGCGGCCGGGCCGCCGCCAGGGTGTACGGGCCGACCGCGGTGCGGCGCAGCATCGTCAGATGCCCGCCGACGCCGAGCGCCGCGCCGAGGTCCCGGGCCAGGGCCCGGATATAGGTCCCGGAGGAGCACTCGACGGTCACGTCGACGTCGAGCAGCGTCCCGGTCCGCCGCAGCGCGTGCACCTGGAAGCCGAAGACGGTCACCGGCCGCGCGGCCAGCTCCACCTCCTCGCCGTCCCGCACCCGCTGGTAGGACCGGACGCCGTCGACCTTGATCGCCGACACCGCCGACGGGCGCTGCGCGATCGCGCCGGTGAACGACGCAATCGCGCCACCGACCATGTCATCTGACACGTTCGAGGCGTCCGCGGTGGCCGTCACCTCACCCTCGGCGTCGTCGGTGACCGTGCTCTGACCTAGGCGGATCGTCGCCTCGTAGGTCTTGCGGGTCAGCGCCAGGTGCCCCAGCAGCCGGGTGGTCTTCTCCACCCCGACCACGAGCACGCCAGTGGCCATCGGGTCCAGGGTGCCGGCGTGGCCGACCCGCCGGGTGCGCGCCAGCCGCCGCACCCGGCCCACCACGTCGTGCGAGGTCCAGCCGGCCGGCTTGTCGACGATCACCAGGCCGCCGGGCCCGTCGTCGGCCTTGGTCCGCCTGCCCACGGCTCAGGCGTCCTCGTCGTCGAAGTCGTCGTCGGCGCGCGGTGCCCGGTAGGGGTCGGGCTCCCCGGCGTAGCTCGCCCCGGCCGCCGCGTCCCGGACCTCGGCGTCGGAGACCGCCACCTTGGCCAGCAGGTCCTCGATGTTGCGCGCGCCCTCCGGGATGGCGTCGGCGATGAAGGTCAGCGACGGGGTGTGCTTCACCCCGGTCTGCCGCCCCACCTCGGTGCGCAGGATGCCCTTGGCCGACTCCAGGGCGGCGGTGGACTCCGCCCGCTCCTCCTCGCTGCCGTACACGGTGTAGAAGACCGTGGCGTCGCGCAGGTCGCCGGTGATCCGGACATCGGTGATCGTGACGAATCCGAGCCGGGGGTCCTTGACCCGCGTCTTGAGGGTCTCGGCGACGATCACGCGGATCCGGTCGGCCAGCTTGGCGGCACGCGTTCCGTTGTTCGCCATGCGAACTCACTCCTTTGTTGCTCGGATTCCTAGTCGTCCTGGTCGCTGTGCAGCCTCCGGCGGACGCTGAGCAGCTCGATCTCCGGGCGCCATGCCACGGCGCCCTCAAGGTCGTCGAGGACTTCGTTCACTCGTGCGGCCGAGGCCGCGACCACCGCCACGCCGATCTCGGTGCGGCGGTGGAGGTCCTGGTGGCCGGTCTCGGCGGCGGCGACGCCGGCGCGCTTGTCGAGCTCGGCCAGGATCGGCTTGACGATCCCGCGCTTCTCCTTCAGCGAGTGCACGTCGCCGAGGAGGATGTCGAGGGTCAGAGTGCCCACGAACATTTCGCATCAGGGCCAACCCGGCCCAGGGGATGAGTCTCTACCCGGGTAGAGAGGGGTAGGGGCGGCCCGGACGGACCGCCCCCGCACCGATCACGTCAGACGCGCGGCTTCTCGCGCATCTCGAAGGTCTCGATGATGTCGCCTTCCTTGATGTCGTTGAAGTTCCCGAGGTTGATACCGCACTCGAAACCTTCGCGGACCTCGGTGACGTCGTCCTTCTCGCGCCGCAGCCCCACGATGCTGAGGTTGTCGGCCACGACGGACCCGCCGCGGATGAGGCGCGCCTTGGAGTTCCGCTTGATGAGCCCGTCCTGGACCATGCAGCCGGCGATGTTGCCGATCTTGCTGGAGCGGAAGACCGCGCGGATCTCGGCGGTGCCGAGCTGCACTTCCTCGAACTCCGGCTTGAGCATGCCCTTCAGGGCCGCCTCGATCTCCTCGATCGCCTGGTAGATGACCGAGTAGAAGCGGATCTCGACGCCCTCGCGGTCGGCCTTGGTCTTCGCCCGCCCGTCGGGGCGGACGTTGAAGCCCAGGATGACCGCGTCGGAGGCCATCGCCAGGTCCACGTCGGACTCGGTGATGGAGCCGACGCCGCGCAGCACGACGCGCAGGTCGACCTCGTCGCCGACGTCCAGCTTGAGCAGCGAGTCCTCCAGGGCCTCGACCGAGCCCGCACCGTCACCCTTGATGATGATGTTGAGCTGCTGGACCTCGCCGGCCTGGATGACCTTCTCCCAGTCCTCGATCGAGACGCGCTTGCGGGAGCGGGCCATGGCCGCGTTCCGCTCGCGGGTCGCGCGGCGCTCGGCGATCTGCCGGGCCACGCGGTCCTCCTCGACCACCAGGAAGGTGTCGCCGGCGCCGGGGACGCTGGTCAGGCCGAGCACCTGGACCGGACGCGACGGCCCGGCCTCGGCGACCGACTCGCCGTTCTCGTCCATCAGGGCGCGCACGCGGCCGTAGGCGTCGCCGACCACCATCGAGTCGCCGACCCGCAGGGTGCCGCGCTGCACCAGGACCGTGGCCACGGCGCCGCGGCCGCGGTCGAGGTTGGCCTCGATCGCCACGCCCTGGGCGTCCATGTCCGGGTTGGCCCGCAGGTCCAGCGAGGCGTCCGCGGTCAGGATGACCGCCTCCAGCAGCGCCTCGATGTTCAGCCCCTCGCGCGCGGAGATGTCGACGAACATGGTGTCGCCGCCGTACTCCTCGGCCACCAGGCCGTACTCAGTGAGCTGGCCGCGCACCTTCGTCGGGTCCGCGCCCTCCTTGTCGATCTTGTTCACCGCGACCACGATCGGCACGTCGGCGGCCTGGGCGTGGTTCAGCGCCTCGATCGTCTGGGGCATCACGCCGTCGTCCGCCGCGACCACCAGGATCGCGATGTCCGTCGCCTTGGCACCGCGGGCCCGCATGGCGGTGAACGCCTCGTGGCCCGGGGTGTCGATGAAGGTGATGGCCCGCTCGGTGCCCGCGACGTCGGCGACCACCTGGTAGGCGCCGATGTGCTGGGTGATGCCGCCGGCCTCGCCCTCGATGACGTTGGTCTTGCGGATGGCGTCCAGCAGGCGGGTCTTGCCGTGGTCGACGTGACCCATCACGGTCACCACCGGCGGCCGCGCCTGCAGGTCCTCCTCGCCGCCCTCGTTCTCGCCGAAGCCGATGTCGAAGGACTCCAGCAGGGCCCGGTCCTCCTCCTCCGGCGAGACGATCTGCACGATGAAGCTGAGCTCCTGGCCGAGCAGTTCGAACACGTCGTCGGGGACCGACTGGGTCGCCGTCACCATCTCGCCGAGGTGGAACATCACCTGCACCAGCGAGGCCGGGTTGGCCCCGATGCGCTCGGCGAAGTCGGTCAGCGAGGAGCCGCGCGGCAGGCGGATGGTCTGCCCGTTGCCGCGGGGCAGCATCGCGCCGCCGAGCGAGGGCGCCTGCATGTTGTCGAACTCTTGACGCCGCTGCTTCTTGGACTTGCGACCGCGGCCCGGACGACCGCCGGGACGGCCGAACGCGCCGGCCGTGCCCCCGCCGCCCGCGCGACCGCCGCGGCCGGTGAAGCCGCCGCCGGGACGCG